>DATBFX010000252.1:0-2884 GCA_036558305.1 Thermomicrobiales bacterium
GAGTGGAGCCGAGGAATGACGGCGGGGCTACGATGCAGCGTCGGCCCAAGGCCGATCGGGATGGGCCGCGCGCCACGCGGCGACGACCGCGTGTAGGTCGGGAACCATCCGTTCGAGGTCAAGCGGTGCGACGAAAACGCCGTCCACGGCGACGTCGTCGACCGTGAACGACGTCACCTCGTCTGGTGTGGCGGCGACGAGCAACAAGGGGATGTCGGTGCGCGGGCCGTCGGTTTCGCCGCGATCAGAGCGTCCGCGGAGGCGGCGGACGACTTCCGCCGCACTGAGGTCGTGCAATCCGGCGTCGATCAGCGCGACGTCGAAGGTGCGAAGTCGAAAAACCTCGAGTGTTTGGATTCCGCTCGCCACGGTGCTCGTCCAAAACCCTCCATAGACGAGACCTTCGGACAGGAAGGCGCTCAGGTCGGGGTCGTCACTGACGATGAGGACGTGGGGGCGCTCCAACGCCGAGCCTTCGCGGGTCATGCCTGGTCCTCGTTCGCCACTCGCGAAACGGGTTCCATCGCCGAGTAGTAGAGGGCATTGAAGAGGATGCGGTAGGTACCGCGGGCTTGCGCGCGAAACTGTGGGCGGAAGCCGATCAGGATGGCACGGCCGAGACCGATCGGAACGTCGACGATCGCGGCGCGGCCGGCGATCTGGTCGGCGCCGTGCAGCCAACCGGAGAGGAGTTGGTTGGTGAGGGGGTAGTGGGCCACGGTTTGGGCGCCGCCGCGGACTTCGAAGGCCGGTGACGAGACGAACATCGCTGCCGCCTCCCGCTCGAATCCGAAGCCGATCGGATGGTCGGCGTCGATCAAAATGCGGAGGAGGGAACCGGGCGCCGAAAAGGTCTCCGTGCGAACGCCGTCGAGCACGTTCGTGACCGGCAGATAGAGTTGACGAATCGCGAAATCGCAGGCGCCGTCGAGTGCCACCAGGGTGCCGCCGGCTTCGACGAAACGCCGCAGGCTTGAGGCGCCGGCGTCGCCGATACCGCCGGCGTACTCGGCCGGGTACTCGGCGAGGTTATTGCCTTCGAGGATGTCGCGTGCGGGTTGGTGAGGAATGACGACGGCGTCGAACCGGGTCGCGAGATCGCCCTGTTTGACGTCGGCGTCGCGGAGGGTTTGGTAGGTGAACCCGTGCTGGTCCAAGACAAACCGGGTCCACCCCTCGTCGATCGCGTTGGGACGCCACGATCGGTAGAGACCGACGCGCGGTGGGCGGAGAACCCGGCGCGGCGCGTCGACATGCGATACGCCAAATGCCGGGATACCGTCCGCGGACGCCAGGTCGGCGACGGTCTGGTCGTCGACGCCTTGGACGATAAAGGTCCCGGCGGGAAACCTGTGACCCTCGTGCACCATACCTTGTTGAGCGCGCGCGGCGCGGGCTCCACGGGCAAGGAGACGATTGACAAGGCGGGCGGAACCGTTCGATTCGGGGCCGATCAAGATCCCGGGTGCGCCGGAGACGCCGGTCAGGCCGCCCGCTCGGCGAGGGGCCCGGACGAGCCGGCGCGTTTGGACGTGAAAAGGCGTTTCGACGCGTACCGCGTCGACGCCCATTTGGAGGGGCAGCGTGTGGGCGGTGATGTCGTAGGGCGGTTTCAACGGACCGCCGGGAAAGAGGGGCAGACTCGGATAGTGTTGCACTTCCATCAGCGTCTTGGCGAAGCGTCCCGCGGGTTGGCCGATGACCACGACGAACGTACCGGCCGGCAGTTCCACGCCGTCGGCGACGAACGGCTGGTTTGCTTCGTCGACCTCGACGCCGCCCGTGATGAGGACGTCGACCAGTTCGCTGGTCGTGCCGGGATCGCGTTGGTACGAGAGCGGGAGGACCAGGAAGGCGAAAGGCGCCGAGGTCGCGACCGCTCGCTCCTGGACGGCGACAAAGTTGGCGACCCAGCGATCGCGATACCGCGCGGCATGGTCCAACAGCGCGAACGTGGCGATCTGGAGATGGTCGATGATGTCGCGGAGACGCCAGGTCCCGCCCTCCCAGGGCAGGGGATGGACGTGGGTGGCGAGGCGCGGGTCGAAACCCCGCGCCTCGGCGAGGAATTCGCGGGGCACCTCGACCGGCGTGGCGATCTTGGCGCTGGCGGCCTCGGCGAGGATGCGGACGCCCCCGTGGTAGTGCGGATAGGCACGGGACGGTGAGAAGGCGTCGAAGATGACGGACGTCGCGATTCCCCGTTTGCCGCGGGCGGTCAATTCGGCCGCGATCGCCGTGCCCAGCACATCGATCTGGCTGATCAAGATCGGATCGACGTTGGGGTCGTAGGGGTCCGTATAGGGGGGGAGGACGAAGCGAGGGCCGTTGACTTGCATCTGATGGAGGTCGAAGACGATGTGGGGATGCCAGCGATTCAGCACGTGATCGATGGTGGCGCGGTTTTCGACCTGCGTCAACATGAACCAGTCGCGGTTGTTGTCGTGCCCGGCGTGGGGATGGTAGAGCTCGGGCGGGGCGGTGCCCTCGTAGGGGGTATCCAGCGTGCGTTCGTACCAGTCGGCCACGAGTTCGAGACCGCTCGGGTTGAGCGAGGGGATGACGAGCAGGATCACCCGATCGAGGATGAGGCGAACCTGCTCGTCGTCGCGCGTCAGCAGGTCGTGGACGAGTTCGGGGGCGAATTGGGTCGGGCCGACTTCGGTAGCGTGGATCGAGCAGGTGATGAGGCAAATACACCGGCCGTTTGCGATCAGGGATTCGCGTTCGGTCGCCCGGTGGGATCGGACGTCGTAGAGACGATCCTGGATCAGACGAAACTCGTCGAGCCGTTCCAGATTGGCAGGAGAGGAGATGGTCAACAGGACCAGGGGTTGATCGCCCCAGTCGTGGGCGTATTCTTCGTAGCGCAGGCGGTCCGACT
>DATBFX010000253.1:0-17734 GCA_036558305.1 Thermomicrobiales bacterium
CTACTTGCCGCTCCCGATCGGGAGGTGAACGTCGCGGTGCCCGAGCCCTTCCCGAGGGCAGTTTGGCGACGAATTGCCCGGCAAAACCACCGCGGAACGCCGGTCGCTCTCGGCCCATCCGCCGTCCAGATGCCAAAAGGCCTCGTCGGTGCCGCCACCGTCGTCGCCGTCAACGATCTCCGGGGCGAACCCGCCGAGCGACCGGTGATCGTGCTGGGCATCTGGTCGCGCCTCGCCGGTTTGAAGGCGAGGGTCGGCGTGCGTGTCTCCCCGCCCGAACAAGGGCCGGCGGCTGAGATTGCGCTGGCGGTGCGGCCGTCGCTGGTGCTCCTGGCCGATCGCTGGCACGAACGCTCATTGGTTGTCGCGACGGCCGATCAGATCGCCGCCGAGCTCGTCGGATTGGCGATTCGGCAAGCGATGCGCAACGGCGACGACGAGGACATCCGCCCGTGGCAGGATCCCGTTGTCCAGCGGGCAACCGAACTCGATCTTGGTGTCCGCATCCCCGACCAAATCGCCATTCGGGCGCGATCGATCGGGAACACGGCCGAGACAACCGACGACCTTCGAGCACTTTTAGCCGATGTTGCCGCGCGACTCGGCGTCCGAGATTCCGGCGTTGACCGCTTCGCGTGAGCGTCTTTCGGATTGGGGACGACAGGAGCGGGCTGCTATAGTTGCCGTGTTATGACGACTACGCGACCCGATTTCTCCGACCGGCTCAGCGCTCTTCCCACCCAACCCGGCGTCTACCTGATGAAGGATCGCCGGGGCGACGTCATCTACGTCGGAAAGGCCGCCGCGCTGCGCAACCGGGTCCGCTCCTACTTCCAATCGACCCGCGGCATGGACCCGAAAACGCGCGAGTTGGTCGCCCACATCACCGACTTCGAGGTGATCCGCACCGACACGCCGACCGAGGCGCTGATCCTCGAAAACGAGTTGATCAAGCGGTACCAACCCAAATACAACGTCATGCTGAAGGACAGCAAGACGTATCCGTACCTGAAGATCACCAACGAAGAGTGGCCGCGAATCATCTCGACGCGGCGGATCGTCGACGACGGCGGTCGCTACTTCGGGCCGTACACGTCGGCCGGTCTCGCCTACCGCACCCTCAACCTGCTCAACCGACTCTTTCCCTACCGCAAGTGCGAAAAGAAGATCACCGGTCACGACGAGGTTTGCCTCTACTACCACATGCACCAGTGTCTGGCACCCTGCATCGCCGCCACCGACCACGAGACCTACGGGCAGGCAGTCGATCGCGCCGCGCTCCTGTTGAGCGGTCGTGGGGACGAGATCCTGCCGCCGCTCGAAGAGGAGATGAACCAGGCCGCCGACGCCTGGAACTTCGAGCGGGCCGCCGAGTTGCGCGACCGCATCTCGGCCGTCAGGCACGTCCTGGAGCGGCAAAAGGTCGTTAGTCCGAACGGCACGAATGCGGACGTGATCGCGGTCGCCCAGGGCGCGGGCGGCGACGCCGGCATCCAGGTCGGGTTCCTCCGCAACGGGAAGATCCTCGGTTCGGAATTCTTCCCGATGCGGGCCACCGTCGAGGACACGCCGCAGCAGATTTTGTCGGGTTTCGTCTCCCAGTTCTACGCGGAGGCGGCGATGGTGCCGCCGGTCGTCATGCTCGAACACCCGCTCCCGGAGGGGGAGACGGCGATCATCGCGGACTGGCTGCGGGACCGGCGCGGCGGGAAGGTCGAGTTGGCGGTGCCGCAACGCGGGCAAAAGCGGGCGCTGGTCGAGATGGTCGCCAAGAGCGCGGTCGACAACCTGGAGCAGAGTCGCCTCAAATTCCTCTCCGACGAGCAGAAGCTGACGGCGGCGATGGCCGAGCTCGCCGATGCCCTGGATCTGCCGCGGCTGCCGCGGCGGATCGAGTGTTTCGACATCTCGAACCTGCACGGGACAAATCCGGTCGCGAGTATGGTCGTGTTCGAAGACGGCAGGCCGGCCAAACGGGAGTACCGCCGGTTCACGATCAAGACCGTCGTCGGCTCCAACGACTTCGCGATGATGAAGGAAGTCGTCCGCCGCCGCTTCCGGCGCGCCGCCGAAGCGGACGAGGAGACGCAGGGGAAGTGGACGGCGCTGCCCGATCTGGTCATCGTCGACGGAGGCAAGGGGCAACTGAATGCGGCGTTGGAGGCGCTTGAAGAAGTCGGGATGACGGTGCCGATCGCCGGGCTCGCCAAGGAGAATGAAGAATTGTTCTTACCCGGCCAACCGTTTCCCATCATCCTGCCGCGGGACGCGCAGGCGTTGTTCCTCATCCAGCGGGTGCGGGACGAAGCGCACCGGTTCGCGGTTTCGTTCCATCGGGACCGGCGCTCGAAGGCGTCGGTGCGGTCGGTGCTCGACGAGGTGAAGGGGATCGGGCCGAAGCGGAAGCAGGCGCTGATCAGGCACTTCGGGTCGGTCAAGGCGATCAAGGAGGCATCGGAAGCGGATTTGACCGCGGTGGATGGGATCACGCCCGCGCTCGCCGCCCAGATCAAGGCGCAACTGTAGATGCGCGAGAATCCGCTCACCAACGATCGGAGTTTCGACCCCGGACTCGATCACATCCTCCCGCGATCCGAAGCAGACGGTCGCGAGGAACCACGCACCGTCGTCCTGCCGAGTTCGGCTCCGAGCGCGATCGAATGGGCGGCCGAGCGGCTGGTCGCCGGCGGCGTGATCGCCCTGCCGACCGACACGGTCTATGGGGTCGCGGCGTCGCTGGCGCACGAGGAGGCGCTGCAACGGCTGTTTGCGATCAAGCGGCGGCCGGAGGAGCGCGTCCTGCCGGTCCTGATTTCGTCGACCGACGCGCTCACCCGCCTCGCTGCCCGCGTCTCCGACGACGTGCTGCTGCTGCTCGATCGCTACTGGCCGGGTCCGTTGACGGTGGTGATTCCGGCCCGTGAAGGGATGCCGTCGCTGGTGACGGGACCGGGGGACACGGTCGGCGTCCGTCTGCCGAACCATCCGCTGGCGATCGAGGTGATCGACAAGGCCGGCGGTGCCATCGCCTGTACCAGCGCCAACCGATCGGGCGAACCGCCGGCGCGCTCGGCGGACGAGGTCGCGGAGTCCATCGGTCCCGAACTCGATCTCGTTCTCGACGGCGGGCTGACGCCGGGTGGTGTCCCGTCGACCGTGATCGCCATCGCGAGCGACGCGGTCCGCGTTCTCCGGGAAGGCGCCATCCCGGCGGAGCATCTGCTCGCGACCTGGCGCGAACTCGTCCGCGGCGCGTGACGAGATGCCCCGGTTCGGAGTAGGATGCTCCGCGTGACGACCACCAGTGAGGATTCGCGGCCGATGGGAATCGACACCGGATCGCCTGCCAAGACGCAGGTCACCTCGACCGCTCCCGCCTCCCAGGGACCGATCGTGCCGGTGAACCGGACCGCTCATTCGCCCGGCGCGACGATGGAGATCGTTCGCCAGCCGACCTACGGCCAGGGCATCGTCGTCAGTCTCGTCGTCGCGGCGGCGCTCCTGGTCCTGGCGATCCTGGCGATCCGCGACGAAGCGAGTACCGGTCTGCCGCTGACAGAGACGACCGGTCCGCTCTACTGGATCCTGGCGGTGCTGGTCGCCATCGGCGCGGCGATCGGCGCCGAGTTCTCCGAGGTGACGGCGGCGCGGGCGGCGGAGTCGCTCGGTCAACCGCGCAAGGCCTCGACGCTGCCGACGGCCTGGGCGGTGCCGCTGGTGGCGACGATTGCGGCGATCCTCCTCGTGGCGACCCTCCACAACACGGTCATGCTCGTCGCCGGTCCGGCGATCGCCTTTTTCGGCGTCGCCGGCGCCCTCCTCTCCCGCGATCTGCTCGACGACGCGACCGAGGCCTCGACCCGCACGGCGGCGACGATCCACACCTTCGTCATCCACGTGGTGGCGTTCCTGGCCCTCAGCGGGGTCTACCTCAACAAGATGACGAGTTGGGTCTCGGCACCGCTCGTCGGGATCTTCGCCGGCATCTTGATCCTCGAAACACTCGAACGCGGCCACGCAACGCGCGTCCAGCGCATCTTCTACGCGATCCTGGGGGGTGCGGTGATGGCCGAGGCGACGATCGCCGTCAACTGGTGGCCCACCTATGGCTGGACCGGCGGTGCCGTCCTGTTGGTCTGTTTCTACGTCATCGCCGGTGTCCTGCTCGCCCGGACGCAGCGCAGTGCGTTGCGGACGCGCGACCTCGTCGAGTTCGGCGCCGTCGGCGGGGCGGCACTCCTCATCCTCGCCCTGACGGCCTGATCCGAGGAGGTCGCATCACGCTTGGCCACATCCACGTCCGGCTCCGGTTCGGATGCCGATCGCTACGCGCTCTACGACGAGTTGGACCGGCTGGAAGAGTTGCTGGAAGACATGGCCGCCCTCGGCGTCACGTCCGCCGACGAGGCCGAGCGGCGCATCGCCGCACTCAACGATCGCATCGACGCGCTGGAAGCGGCGGAGGGATCGTCGGAATGAGTCGAGCGCCCGACCGGGGACGTCGCTGGTGAGTCTCGACCTCTTCGAGGCGAACCGCCGCGAGCAGATCGCCACCCGAGCGCCGCTGGCGACGCGGATGCGTCCGCGATCGCTCGACGAGCTCGTCGGTCAAGAGGAGGTCGTCGGCCCCGGCACGCTGCTGCGGCGTGCCATCGAGGCGGACCGCCTCTCGTCGCTGATCCTCTGGGGTCCGCCCGGTTCCGGTAAGACGACGCTGGCCCGGATCGTCGCCGCGACGACGAAGGCGCATTTCGCCGCGGTCAGCGCGGTCACGTCGGGCGTCGCCGACCTCAGGACCGCGATCAAGGAGGCCGGCGATCGCCTCGGCATGCACGGGCAGCGGACCGTCCTCTTCATCGACGAGATCCACCGCTTCAATAAAGCCCAGCAGGACGCGATCCTGCCCCACGTCGAGGACGGCACGGTCATCCTGATCGGGGCGACGACCGAAAATCCGTCGTTCGAAGTCAACTCGCCGCTTCTTTCGCGCTCGCGGGTGATCGTCCTCCGAGCCCTGACCGACGACGACGTGCGGACGATCGTGCTGCGGGCACTCTCGGACGAGGAACGGGGTCTGGGCGGCCAAAACCTGACGATCGACGACGAGGCGCTCGACTTCCTGGTCAACATCGCGAACGGCGACGCCCGCTTCGCCCTCAGCACGCTCGAATTCGCGGCGACCGGCGCCGGATATGGCGATCGCCGGGTGGTCGCCGCCGAGTTGGTCGGCGAGGCGGCGCAGCGCCGGGCCGGTACCTACGACAAGGGGGGCGACGATCACTACGACGCGATCTCGGCGCTCCACAAGACGATTCGCGGTTCGGACCCCGACGCGGCACTCTACTGGCTCGCCCGGATGCTGGAACGGGGCGACGATCCACTCTACGTCGCGCGCCGCCTCGTCCGCTTCGCCTCCGAGGACGTCGGTCTGGCCGATCCGTCGGCATTGACACTGGCGATGGCCGCCCAGCAGGCCGTCCATTTCATCGGATTACCCGAAGGAGCATTGGCGCTGGCAGAACTCGTCGTCTACCTCTCGCTGGCGCCGAAGAGCAACGCGGTCTATCGCGCCTACGGAGCAGCCCAGGACGACGTCGCTTCGACCCGGAACGATCCGGTGCCACTCCATCTCCGGAACGCGCCGACCCGTTTGATGCAGGACCTCGGCTACGGCAAGGGCTACCGTTACGCGCACGACTTCGCCGGCGGCGTCGTGGCGCAGCAGAATCTGCCCGACAACCTGGCCGGTCGCCGCTATTACGAGCCGACCGACCGCGGTTTCGAACGCGAACTCACGACGCGGCTACAGGAGATCCGACGGGTCTACACCGAGGCAGCCGCCCAATCAGAACGGACCGATTCCGCATGACCGCCCAGGCCCCCGCAATCACCCGCGCATTCGACCGCGGGGCAGAACACCTCCGCCCCCTCGAGATCATCCCCAACGCGGCGCCGTATGCGGAAGGCTCCGCGTTGATCAAGTTGGGACGGACGCACGTTCTCTGTGCGGCGACGGTCGAAGAACGCGTCCCGCGGTGGCTCGCGAACAAGGGGAGCGGTTGGATCACCGCCGAATACTCGATGCTGCCGCGGGCGACGCGCGAGCGCACCGCGCGAGAGGCGACGATCGGCAAGCAGGGCGGACGGACGGTCGAGATCCAGCGATTGATCGGTCGCTCGTTGCGCGCGGTGGTCGATCTCCAGGCGCTGGGCGAGAAGCAGGTCATCCTCGATTGCGATGTACTTCTGGCGGACGGGGGAACCCGCTGCGCCGCGATAACCGGATCGTTCGTCGCCCTGGCGCTGGCGATCCGCCGCCTGATGGAGATGAAGCGGCTCAAGCGAGACCCGATCCGGAACGCGGTCGCCGCCGTCAGCGTCGGCATCGTCCGCGGCGTCCCACTGCTCGACCTCGACTACGACGAGGACTCGGCGGCCGACGTCGACGGCAACATCGTCATGACCGACGCCCACGCCTTCGTCGAAATCCAGGGCACGGCGGAACGATCGCCGTTTTTGCCGGCGACCCTGGACGAATTGCTCGTGCTGGCCAGCACGGGGTTGGATCAGCTTTTCGCGGCGCAACGCGCGGCGATTGCTCGCGCCTGAGCGGGTCGATCAGGCGTCGACCCGCAGCACGCTCATCCCACGCAGATCGAGCCAGTAACCAGTGGCGACGCGGGAGACGCGGATGAGCGCGGTGTCGCATCCGGCGCAGCGCAGGATGATCCCCATCTCCCGGCCGTACGCGGGGAGGGCGCCGACGGGGGCGACCGTACCGCAACCGGCGCACACCGCGTGGGCGGTCGTGACGTCGAAGGAAAACAGTTCGGCCAGCGGACCGGCGGCCGCGTTGCCGTCCAGGCGTCGTTCGGCGTCGTCCATGGTTAGCCTCCCGAGGGACCGAAGCGCTCGGTTTTGACACGAGCGGGGTCGTGCCCGAGCGCGACGAGCGTCGAGGCGACCGTCTCCACCAGTCGCGTCGGTCCGCAGACGTAGACAAGAGGGTGATCCAGCGGCGGCCAGGCGACCTCGGCCAGCATCGACTCGTCGATCCGACGACGGTACCCGGTCCAGTCCGGCGGCTGCGTACGGGTCAGGGTAAGGCGCACGTCGACCGTGCCGTCGACGGCGAGGCGGCCGAGTTCATCGCGGTAAATGATGTCATCGGCGGTGCGCGAGGAGTAGAGGAGGCGAGTCGGCACTCCGTTATCGGTCGCCGCGCGGTGGCGAAGGATCGCCATCAGCGGCACGACGCCGGAACCGCCGCCGACGAGGAGGAGCGGACCACCGTCGGCGATGTCCCAGGTGAAATAGCCGCCGATCGGTCCACGCAATTCGAGTTTGTCTCCGGGCCGCAATTCTTCGGTCAGGTACGGCGAGACTTCGCCGTCCTCGAGCCGCTCGACGGTCAATTCGACGCGCCTTCCCATGGGGGCCGAGGCGATCGAATAGCTGCGTTGCGCCTGGTAACCGTCCTCGGCGGTCAACCGCACGTCGACGTGTTGACCGGGGAGATGCCTGCCCCAGCCAGGAACCGTGAGGACGAGCGTCTTCGTGCGCGGCGTCTCGGCGACCGTCTCGACGACGTCGGCGAGTTGCCAGGTCAATCGCCCCAATACCGCTGCTCCTGCCACGGATCACCGTAGTTGTGGTAGCCGAGCGATTCCCAGAATCCGGGTTGATCGGCGTCCGTCAAATCCAGTCGCCGGACCCACTTGGCGCTCTTCCAGAAGTAGAGGTGCGGCACCAGCAAGCGCGCCGGACCGCCGTGCTCCGGGGCCAGCGGTTCGCCGTCGTAGCCGAAGGCGATCCAGGCCTTGCCGCCGGTAACGTCCTCGATCGGCAGATTCGTCGTGTATCCCCCGTCGCAATGGACGATCAGGAAACCGGCGTCGTGGTCGATTCCGGCGAGGAGCGTGTCGAGCGAGACGCCCTCCCATTCGGTGTCCAACTTCGACCACTTCGTGACACAGTGGATGTCGACGGTCGGGGTCTCTCGCGGCAGCGCCATGAACTCCTGCCAGGACCAGCGCCTCGGCGCGTCGACCTCACCCTCGATCCGCAGATCCCAGCGATCGAGCGGCGTCCGTGGAGTCGGACCGGCCGACAATACGGGGAAATCCCCGGTCAGGTATTGACCGGGCGGAACCCTGCCCTCGACGTCCGACTGGCGACGGCGGCCGCGGAAACCGCGCGAAATGAAACCACTTCCCATTCCAAGTGCCTCCAGTCGCATTGGTCAGCACTGAGCGGCAATGTCTGGCAAACGATATCGTATCTGAGCGAGGCGGGGTGATCGTGCCGTTGAGGATCATCCGAGTGCCGCGAGAAACCCCTCGCGCCAAGACGGATAGCGGGGCTGCCAACCGAGCTCACGCCGGGCCTTCGCGTTGGAGGCGCCGCGCTCGCCGCGTTGACGCCCGCATTGGATCGGCGGTGGCATCGCGCCGATTGCTGCCGCGTAGACCGGGAGCCATTCCGTACCCGCAGCCGGCTCGTCGTCGACGACGTTCACGATGCCCGGCGGCCAGGTGAGCGCCGATCGCGCCGCTCCAGCCGCGTCGGCGGCGTGGACGAACGAGGTGATGCCGTCGGTCGCGGGTCGCGCTCCGCGGCGGACCTGTTCCGCGACCTGCCCGTCGGATGCATACCATGTGCCCGGACCATAGAGCGTGCCGTATCGCAGGATGATGCCCTCCGGCAATTCCGCGACAGTGCGTTCGAGGGAGTGTACGCCCCTGACGGTGTCGCGACGCGGCGGCGGCGTTTCTAGGTCGAGCGGGTCCTCCTCGCGGGCGGGTTCCGGGCCGGGCGCGTAGGCGAATGCAATGCTCTGCGCCATCATGCGCCGGACGCCGGCAGCACGGGCGGCGTCCACGAGATTGCGGGTTCCCTCCATTCGCAAGCGGGCGTTGGCCGCGAAGTCCTGCCGTCTGAGATCGGTCAACTGGTGAATGACGACATCGGGCACTTCGGCGCGGAGGGTAGTAATGAGCCGTCCGCGATCGAAGGCGTCGACGACGACCGACCGGGCGCCGAGTCCTTCCAGCGCGATTGCCTTCGCCGGATGGCGAGTCGTGCCGACCACTTCGTGCCCGGCGTCGACGAGGAGGGGGATCAGCAAACGACCGATTACGCCCGTCGCACCGGCGACCAATATCTTCATTCGCGGGTGCCCCCATCGACCGTTCCGTACCAGTAGCCCTGCGGTCGGGCTGCTTGACGGCGAGTCCGGTCAGAGCGTGGCGGCGATCTCGATCAGCGCTCGCTTAAGATCGAGGGTACTCTCGGCACCGACCGCGCTGATCCGCAGGTAATCGCTCAGGGTCGGGTGCGGCGGTCGGTGGACAAGGATCCCCCGTTCGGCCAATTCGTGTTCGAACAGGACGGCGTCGCCGCGCTCGACACGGGCGAGCAAGAAGTTGGCCCACGACGGCAACGGTCGGACCATGTTCAGCTTGCGCAGCGTCCGGTAGAGGCGCGACTTCTCCTCCCGAACGCGGTGCGCCACGGCCCGCACGTAGGCGACATCGGCCAGGGTGGCTTCGGCGGCGATCAACGAGGAGGCCGGCAACTCGGCCCGCAGACGATGGCAGGCGATCTGACCCGCCAGCGTCGGCGGAGCGATCGCGAAGGCGAACGGGAAACCGGCCAATCCCGCCCACGTCTCAAAGGTTTGCAGCACGACGATGTTGTCGAATTCCCGCGCCAGCGGGACCAGCGACCGCCCGCCGTATCCACCGTGCCGCTCGTCGATCACGACCAATTCGCAACGGCGCGAGAGGCGGACCGCATCCTGGGCGCTCAACAAGGTTCCGGTCGGATCGTTCGGGGACGCGACGAGGGCGGTCGCACCGCGCGGGAGATCCCAGTCCAGATCGGGATCGATGTCGACGGCAAACCGGCTTGACCGGGGGATCTCGGCGACGTCAAACCCGAGGTTTCGTGCCAGGTGCTTTTGGGATATGTCGTGAGGGGGGAAGAGCACCAGCGGGCCCTGCCCACGCCGCAGATTCAGCACCGCCGCCAAGGCTTCCTCGATCCCGCACGTCAGCGTCAGCCACTCAGCGGGCACCGCGATCGCCGCGGCAAGCGTCCGGCGCACCGCCCCCTCGTGCGCGGTCGTCGGCAGTTGGAGATCGCTCGCCGCGGCGATCGCCTCCTGCACCCGGATCGACGGACCGTAGGGATTGACCAGCAGGTCCAGGCGCAGCGGCCACTCCGCCACCGGCGCCCGCCGCGAGGGCATCGCGCCCGGCCGTCCGCCGGTCACAGCCGCGCCTCGGCCGATCGCCACGCCGACCGGGCCGAGGGGCGAAAGGTCCGCGGGATCAATTCATGAACCACGATGCCGCCGCAAACCTCGACGGCGACGTTGCGGACGAGCGTGCCTCCGGCGGTGCGGCCGATCGCGTTGCCGAGGTGGGCGTGACCGTGAAGGACGAGATCGACGTCGTGGCGATCGATCACCTTGCCCAACTCGGAATTGCCGAGGAGCGGGTATTTGACGACCGGCTCGCGACCGAGCGTCGACGACGTCGGGGCAAAGTGCGTGACCACGACCTTGACGTCGGCATGCATATCCGCGAGCGCCGCGTCGAGTCGCGCCGCTTCACGCCGGGCGCGGACCGCCAGCGCCTGGCAGGCGCGTCGGGACAGCGTGTCGGGCCCCTCGTCCGGCCAGAAACCGCCGCCGGAACCGCCGACCCCGGCGAAACCGATCCGAAGACCACGGTCGAGCACCAGCGTCGTGCCGTCGAGAACGGTGACACCGGACTGTTCCAGCGTGTGTTTGAACGCACGCATCCGCAGGCTGCGCCGGTCATGATTGCCGAGCACGGCGATGATCGGAAGTTGAGCGAGGCGAAACAACTCCGCCGCCAATTCGACCTCGACGATGCGCCCGCCGTTGGTGATGTCCCCGGCGACGACGAGGACATCGGCGCGCTGATGGATCGCCTTGATCTCGCGAACGAGCGAGGTCGGAACCGTACCTCGAAGATGGAGGTCACCAAAAGCGGCAATGCGGAACATGTATCACTCGTTTCGCGCGCAGAACCCAGACCACGAGGACCGTCGCACATCGTCCGGTCCTCATCCGTCGCCAAAGAGTGTAGCGCAGGTCCGGCAGCACGGCAGCCCAACGGTCGTCATGGACGGTACAGCCGAATGGGTAGCACCGGGCCGAGCATGACCGAGATCACCCGGCCGCATCTAGGAGCGCCCCCAGCACCGTATACTTCAGGACGGGAAAGGGATCGCGTGGAGTCGTGACAGCGCCCTGGCGGTAGAGCCTCCGGGCGGCCTGAGAGTCCTGGGGTATGACCGGTATGGGGGCAGCATTGGCGCGCGCTCGGGCGTTCGGCGCATCGTGCGTCGTGTTGCTCTGTCTCTTGAACTGCCCCTCGCCGATGGTTGCCACCGTGCGGGCGTCGTCGATCATTGCCGTCGACCCGCCCACCGTGACCGCCAAGGCGGTGTATGCGATCGACGTCACCAGCGGCGTCGAACTCCTGGCCGACCACGCCGACGACCGCCGCTCCCCGGCGAGTACGACCAAGGTGGCATCCGCGATTGTTGTCGTCGACAACGTGGCCGATCTCCAGCAACAGGTCGCGATCGAGGAGGCCGACGTCGCTCCCCTCGCAGCCGACGAATCGCGGATGGGCCTGCAAGTCGGCGACGTCCTGACCGTCCGCCAGTTGCTCGACGGGATGCTCGTCCAATCGGGATCGGACGCGACCTACGCGGCGGCGAGGATCACCGGCAACGCGTTGATTGCCGCCGGTGCCGGCGAGAGCGATCCGATCGCCGCCTTCGTCGCCGCGATGAACGGGTTGGCAGCGAGGCTCAAACTGCCAAACACCCACTTCACGAATCCGGTCGGGGTCGACCAAGACGATCATTACAGCAGCGCCCGCGACCTGGCGCGACTTGGTCAGGAGGCGCTCACCCGACCGGTCCTCGTCGACATCGTCGCCCAACAGTCGGTGCAGACCACGATCGACGGACCCAACCGGCGAGAAGTCACCCTCGTCAATACGAACGAGCTCCTCGACGGTGGGGCCATCACCGGGATCAAAACGGGATCGACCTCGGGTGCCGGTGCCTGTCTGATCCTCGCGAAGACGGAGCACGGCACCAACCTGGTCATCACCGTCGTGCTGGGCAGCAATCTCACCTACGACGATCAAGGGTTCATCGCCGAAGACGAGCGCTGGGACGACACGAACGCGGTTCTGAAGGCGATCGAGCAGCACGTTCGCTGGGTTTCGCCGGACGATCCGAAGGCGGTACCGGGGTTGCGCGAGGAGATGGCGGCCTGGCAGGTGGTGTTGAAGGATGAGTCGTCGATCGTGGTCCCGGCAAACGGCATCAAGTCGCTGCACTATCTCCTCCAACTGGGGCCCGCCGGCAAACCCAATACCGCGGTCGGCCACGTGTTATTCTTCGTCGGTTCTGAGCAGATCGCCGAGTTGCCGGTCTATCAGGCGGCCGTCTCGTGAACCCGGCGCGGTCCGGCGCCATCTCCTGATCGGCAATCGACCCGAGGCGGTTGGGGAGCGCGATTTTCCATGGAACGGTTGCAACGGATCCTCGCCGCGCGCGGCGTCGCCTCGCGACGCGCCGCGGAAGCGCTGATCACTGCCGGTCGGGTGAGCGTCGACGGCGAGGTCGTGACCGCGTTGGGCACGAAAGTCGACCCCGTGCACGCCCAAATCCGGGTCGATGGCAAACTGCTGCGCACGCAGCGCCCGCGCTACCTGATTCTGAACAAGCCGCGGGGCTACATCACGACGACGAAAGACGAACGAGACCGGCGCACCGTCATGGACATCGTTCAGGTTTCGGAACGGGTCTATCCGGTCGGTCGACTCGATCGCGACACCGAAGGGCTCCTCCTCCTCACCAACGACGGCGACGTCGCCAATCGGGTCATGCACCCCCGCTACGAACTCGACAAGGAGTACCACATCCTGACGCTCGCGCGTCCGACCGAGACCGTGTTGCAGCGGGTGCGCAACGGCGTCGTCGTCGCGGGGCACCGCGCCGTGCCGGAGGAGTTCCGGATCCTGCGGCAAACGCCCGACGGTCTCATCCTCAAGTTGGTGATCCACGAGGGCACGTACCACCTCGTGCGAAACGTGATGGACACGGTCGGCATCCCGGTCGAGCGCCTGCGCCGTGTCCGCGTCGGTCCCCTCAGTGTCGCCGGTTTGCCGCTCGGCGCCTGGCGAGATTTGACAGCCGGCGAGCAGAACACCCTCTTCGAAGCGATTCACCTCGATCGCGATGCCGTCGAGTCGGTTGCGAAGAAGACGGCCGGTCGCCGCGAGGCCAGGGCGGGACGCCCGCGAACGCGGAAAACCCAGACTCAGGGGGCGGCCGCGACCGTACCGTCGGAACGCGCGGCAGCCAGCGCATCAATCGCGCAGCAGGCATCGCCGGCAGGCCAGGATCCGAATCGCGACCGACCTCGGACGTCAGGCCGACGATCGAGAGGTGTCGACAACGCGTCGCGGCGCACCGAGTCTCGCGATCGACCGCCGGAGCAACGGTTGCGATCCGGCGACGACGGAAGCGGGCATCCTTCGCGCGCCCCGGCGAAGAGAGCGGGCGACGACCGGCCACCGAGACGGCGGGGCGAGCAACGGGATCAGCAAG
Organism: Thermomicrobiales bacterium; assembly: GCA_036558305.1. Taxonomy (GTDB): domain Bacteria; phylum Chloroflexota; class Chloroflexia; order Thermomicrobiales; family UBA6265; genus DATBFX01. The sequence goes on from DATBFX010000253.1 coordinate 13,669, forward strand.
GACCGCGTCGCCAGTCACGACGGCCGTCTTCACCACGAGGAAACGATGAGCAGTTCGCCCGACCACCGCGAGGACGAGGTTCCGACGAGCGGCGAGGATCACCGCCGCGTGATCGCGATCGACGGCCCGGCGGCAGCCGGCAAGACGACCGTCGCCCGCGCCCTGGCCGACCGCCTCGGCGCGACGTTCCTTGACACCGGGCTGCTCTACCGCGCGCTGACGCTGGCGACCCTGAGAGCCGGCATCGACCCGACCGACGGCGACGCGATCGCCCGGTTGGCGCGGCAGAGCCGGTTCACGATTCTGCCGCCGCGGACGCCCGACCAGATCGAGGAGATCTTGTTGGACGGCGAGGTGGTCACGCCGGAGCTCAGAACGGCGGCGATCGACCGGCACGTCTCCGCCGTCTCGGCTCACCCCAACGTCCGGGCGGCCTTGCTGCCGATTCAGCGCCGGATCGCCGCCGCTGGCACAGTCGTCATGGTCGGCCGCGACATCACGACCGTCGTCATTCCCGACGCGGGGATCAAGGTTTTCCTCAATGCGAGTCCGGCGGAGCGTGCCCGCCGGCGCCTCAGGGAGCTCGCGGCGCTCGGGCGGAACGACACCTTTGAGGACACGCTGCGGGAGATCGAGCGTCGCGACCGCGCCGACTCGACGCGCGCGATCGCCCCGCTACGCGCCGGCAACAACGTGACGGTTGTCGAGACGGACGGCCGCGACGTAGCAGAGATCGTCGACGAGATCGCCGCGCTCGCCCGCCGGATTTGGCATGACGATCCGATGACGATACAGTGTGCGGCCGGCCGATGAACGACCAGACGGACCCGGTTCGGCCGCAGACCGACTTCGTCAAATACACGATTCGCGGTCGCCCCCGCAAGGTCCTGCGCTGGATCCTCCTGGCCATCCTGCGTCTCGTCCTCCGGTTGCGGGTGGTGAACCCCGAACGGGCGCCCGACGCGGCCGTCCTCGTCGTTTCGAACCACCTGCACAACGCCGATCCCGTCCTGACGACGATCGCCTACCCCCACCCGATCCATTACATGGCGAAAAAGGAAGTGTTTCGGGTTCCCGTCATCACGTGGGTCTTGCGCTGGGTCGGATCGTTTCCGGTGGACCGGGGCAAGGCCGACCGCACGGCGATCCGCCGGGCCGAAGCGGCACTGGCGCGCGGGATCGCCGTCGGGATGTATCCCGAAGGCACCCGGAGCGTCACCCGCGCGCTCGCGACCGCCCACGCCGGGGTGGGCTTGCTCGCGCTCCGCAACGACGTCCCGATCCTCCCCGTCGTCGTCACCGGCACCGAGCGATTACCGTTCAACGGGGCAAAGGGGCGCGCCCAGGCGTCGCTGCCGATGCCGGATCCCGGACACAAGGGCGTCCGCATCCTCTTCGGCGAACCCTTCCGGATACCGCGGGAGATCGAGGGGCACAAGGTGACGGCCGAGGAGGCGACCGATCGGATCATGATCGAGATCGCCCGCCTCCTCCCACCCGGCTACCGCGGCGTCTACGCCGATCGCGTGGCGGCGGTGCCGGCACCGGCGGCGGCGACCGCAGCGTCCTAATCCTCATCGAACTCCTCGACGACTCCCGCCTTGCGAACGGCCGCGGTTCGCCGGCGCGGTTGTTCCGGTTCTTGCTCTTCACCCCAGATGAGTTCGTGGTCGGCGAGGTGGACGACGTCGCCGGTCTGGACTCCCTGGCGTTCGAGTTCGCGGCCGATGCCGCTGGCGTCAAGGACCCGTTGAAAGCGGTCGACGGCGTCGTCCAACTCCCAGTTTGTCATCCTCGCGAACCGCTCGATCGCGACGCCGGTCACGTCGAAGTGATGACGCGAACGCCGTTTGACCTGCCAGGCGCGCTCGTCGACCGATTCCAGGGTGTAGACGCGCGGTTCCCGCGCCAATCGCTTCGCTTCTTCCGCCGCCCGGATCTCCAGGTCCCGCAGCGTCTCGGCGACGGCGTTGAGGAGCGGCTGTACTCCCTCACCGGTTGCCGCGGAGATTTCGAACACCCGGAGCCGTTGTCGTTCCAGCTCGGCGCGGAGGCGCGGAACGTTTGCCCGCGCTTCGGACAGATCGACTTTGTTCAGCGCCACGACCATCGGCTTCTTCATCAGGTCGAGGTCGAAATCCCTCAGTTCGTCGTTGATGGTCGCGAAATCGATGAGCGGGTCGCGGCCTTCCAATCCCCCCGAGGCGTCCAGGACGTGGATCAGCGCCTTCGTTCTCGTGACATGCCGGAGGAATTCGTGACCGAGCCCGGCCCCATCCGCCGCTCCCTCGATCAGACCGGGAACGTCGGCCAGCACGTAGGTCTGACCGCCACGACCGCCGATCTCCACGACGCCGAGGTTCGGCTCCAGCGTGGTGAACGGGTAGTCGGCGATTTTGGGACGTGCCCGCGACGCCGCCGCCAGCAACGTCGACTTACCGGCGTTCGGCAAGCCGACCAGGCCGACATCGGCGATGAGGCGGAGCTCCAGGCGCAGCCAGCGCTCCTCTCCCGGTTCGCCCAATTCGGCGATCCGCGGTGTCTGTCTGGTGGAGGTCTTGAAGTGGACGTTGCCGAGCCCGCCGTGTCCGCCTTTCGCGACGATGGCGAACTCACCGGGTTCGACGAGATCGGCCAATTGCTCACCGGTCTCGTCGTCCCAGACGACGGTGCCGGGCGGCACGTCGACCTCGAGGGCGGCGCCGGAGCGACCGGTCTTTTGTTGTCCCGCCCCGCCCTGGCCGTTCTGCGCCTTGAAGTGTTGGTTGAACTGAAAGGCGAGCAGGCTGGTCACGTTCGGTTTGACGCGCACGCGGACGTCGCCGCCGCGACCGCCGTCACCCCCGTCGGGACCGCCCTTCGGCACGAACTTTTCTCGCCGAAACGACATCGAGCCGTTGCCGCCCTTGCCGGCGGTGACGTGGATGCGAGCACGATCGATGAGCACGTGACCTCCAAGAACTTTGGTGCAGGAATCTCCTCTTGAACAGTCCCCGTTCGCGGAGGCTGCGCATTCAAGGATAGCCGCAAAGGTCGGCAAAGGCAGCGAGATAGTCGAATTCAATGAGTGGTGAGCCTGAAGTAGAGCACGATGAGGAGCAGTCTGTCGCTTTCGTCTTCCTCGCAACACCTGCGACGAAAATACGACGGACCGTCTCGCACCTGCGAGGACGGCCCGCTGATCACAATCGATGCCTTGTGCGGAAATCGACGGTTAGTAGTCGAGGAAATCCTTGAGCTTCTTGGCGCGGGACGGATGGCGAAGCTTGCGCAAGGCTTTGGCTTCGATTTGGCGGATGCGCTCGCGCGTCACCCCGAACTCCCGCCCGACCTCCTCCAGCGTCCGCCCGCGGCCGTCCTCCAGGCCGAACCGCATCGTCAGCACCTCCCGCTCCCGCGGCGACAGCGTCCCCAGCACGTCCTCCATCTGCTCCTTGAGCATCTGCCGGCTCGCCGCCTCCGCCGGCGCCGGCGCCTTGTGGTCCTCGATGAAGTCCCCCAGGTTGCTGTCCTCTTCTTCCCCGATCGGCATCTCCAAACTGACCGGGTCCTGGGAAATCTTGAGGATCTCCCGCACCCGCTCCGCCGGCAGCTCCATCGCCCGGGCGATCTCCTCGCTCGTCGGCTCCCGCCCCAGCTCCTGCTGCAACCGCCGGCTGGCCCGGATCAGCCGGTTGATGGTTTCCACCATGTGGACCGGGATGCGGATGGTCCGGGCCTGGTCGGCGATGGCCCGCGTGATCGCCTGGCGGATCCACCAGGTGGCGTACGTGCTGAACTTGAAGCCCTTGTGGTGCTGGAACTTCTCGACCGCCCGGATCAGGCCGAGGTTGCCCTCCTGGACCAGGTCGAGCATGCCCATGCCGCGGCCGGCGTACTTCTTGGCCACCGAGACCACCAGCCGCAAATTCGCCTCGGTCAGGGCCACCTTGGCCCGGCAGCCGGCCTCGACCTGGTCGGCCCAGCGCCGGGCCAGGCGGGCGGCGTGCTCGCGGAAGAGGCGGTCGACCGCGGCGTCGGGGGGCCAGCCGGCCCCCTCCCGCGCCAACGCCTGCACCGCCGGGGG
>DATBFX010000254.1:0-4477 GCA_036558305.1 Thermomicrobiales bacterium
CTGGTGATGGGGGCGATCGCGGTGGTCGTCTTCGAGCGGGTCGGGCTGGCGGTCTTGCGCCGGGCCTGGTTCAACCTCGACCGGATCTGGGCGGGAGCGCTGATCGTGGCGGGGGTCGTGACGTTCGCCGTCTGACGGCGCCGAGACACCGTGCCTGTCGAGTCGTCTAGCGACCTCATGCTACGCTATGCCGAACGATGCCGCCGCGAATGCCCGGATGACGCCGCCCGGCGAAGCATCCGCGGCCGTCGCCACGACCGAAGCGCCGGAGCCGGCGCCGCGAAGGGGGTGACCCGTGGGCCGACACGTTCGATGTCTGTGCGCGTTGCTGGTGGTTGTCGCGTCGGTGTTGGGGCCGATGGCCGGCACCGCCCGCGCCCAGGGGGCGGTGCCGGCCATCGGCTACCGGGTCCTCAGCTCGGGGAGTAGCAGCCTGTTCCTCTACCGGTTCCGGTTTCAACCCCAGGCGTCGATCCCCGGACCGTACGACGAAACGATGCTGATCTCGGTCGTCAACGGCACCTTCCTGCTCTATCTCGGCCCGGGTGCACGGATCTTCCTCGATCCCCGTGCGACCGGGAGCGGCCAGGTCGAGACGCTGACCCCGGTCGGGACGAGCGGAGGGGTGACGAGCTTCAACGACGTGGCGGCGAACAAGGGACCGACGTTCACCTGCGCACCGACGTGCCAGGTCCGGATGGGGGCCGGCGGGCTAGAGGTCGTCGGCGGGCCGACGGTCGGCAACGTGGCGATCAAGCTGAAGGGGGCGACGGCGGTGTCGCTGGCGGGTCCCACGCCGGGGTTCGTCTGCAACACCGGCGATGCGCCGGGCCGGTTGGAGGTTGCGGTCGCCGGGTTGACCGACGCGTCCCAGTTCGGCTGGCTCGCCTACGCGACGCAGCAGAATACGGCGGAGACCGGCGCGGGCGATCTCGCCCGGGCGAGCGGCGGACCAAGCGGGTTGAAAACCTCTCTCTTGCCGGCGCGCAATCCGGGCGGCTGCGACGGTAGGACGGGTTGAACGCCAGCGGAGGCTGCGCTAGGCATCGATCGGGGCGATGATACGCCGCGCTTCCTCGCGCGCCTCATCGCGGCTCATCAGGTGCCCCGTCTGCCACGATGCCGCCCACTCGGGATCGACCTCCAATTGCAGCGCGGCGAGGGCACGCTGGTGAGCGTCGCGATCGCCGCGGGACGGGAAGGGGATACCGAGGCGCTGGCGATGGGCCGCGGCAGCGGACAGGAGGCGTGCGGACCGCTGCCGCTCGCCCGTGCGGTGGGCGACCCAGCCTAATCCCTCGATCGCCTCGATCCAGTTGTGCGCCATATCGGGCTCCGCATCGGCGTCCCCGAGTTCGTCGAGCACGGCGGCGAAATGGTCAATCGCGGACTCGGCCTGACCATCGACGAGCGCGAGCCGGCCAAGCTCGGCATGCGTGGCACCGACCCCGTGGGTATCCCCGAGTTGCGAAAAGAGCTGGAGGCTGGTCCCGGAGAAACGACGTGCAGCCTCGATGTCTCCCTCGAGGCGAGCGGCGATGCCGGCGGCCTTCGAGACGTAGGCACACAGGTTGAGATCGCCCAATTGCCGGAAGAGCCCGAGCGACTCTTCGTAGAGGCGGCGCGCACGCGGGAAGTCGCCGTCCTCATGGGTGCAGTTGGCGAGGTTGTAGAGCGATAGGGCAAGTCCGCGCGGCGCGTCGAGCGACCGCCGAAGTCCCAGCGCCTCCTCGTGGAGGTCCCGCGCCCGCCGAATGTCTCCCTCGTCGAAGGTGACGACGCCGAGTGCGTCGAGCGAGTCGGCGATACCGGAGCGATCATCCAGAATGCGCCGCATCGCGAGGCTGCGCTCATACCAGGTGCGTGCCGCCGGATAGTCGCCGCGATCGATGGCGAAGGAGCCGAGCCGATAGAGTGCTCTCGCCCGCTCCAGCGACGGATCGGCTCCGGGCAACGCGATTGCGCGTTGGAGCCACGCTTCCCCTTCACGACGAAGACCACGGCTGGTCCACAATCGCCAGAGGCAGGTCCCGATCCGCATCGCCGCGACGGTAGCTTCCGCGTCGATCTCCCAGGTCAGCGCATTGCGGATGTTGTCGAGATCCGCTTCCAGCCGTCGCAACCAGCCGGTCTGATCCGGTCCCAGGAGTCCTTCGTCTGCCTGCTCGGCCAGCGCGAGAAAATAACCCGCGTGCGCCCGGCGCGCCGTCTCCAACCCGCCAGAAGCGACGAGACGCTCGAATGCGAACTCGCGGATGGTTTCCAGCATGCCGAAACGCGCGTCGCCGGCGACGGCCTCCTCGCTCCGCAGCAGACTCTTGTCGACGAGGGAGGCGATGCCGTCGAGGACGGGGGCGGAGGGCGGAAGGCGGAGGGCGGGAGGAGAACGGTTCTCTTCCGCCTTCCGCCCTCCGCCCTCCGCCCCAATCGCTTCGGCCGCCTCCAGCGTGAAACCGCCGGCGAAGACGGCGAGGCGGTGGAAGAGGGCCTGCTCCCCGGCTGTCAGGAGGTCGTGGGACCAGGCGATGCAGTTCCGCATCGTTTGCTGGTGGTGCGGGAGGTCGGCGGCGCCACGGGTCAGGAGCGGCAGGCGCGGTTGGAGGCGGGCCAGGAGGACTCGCGGTGTGAGCAGTTTGGTCCAGGCGGCGGCGAGTTCGATGGCGAGCGGCAGTCCGTCGAGACGGCGGCAGATGGCGGTGACGGCGTCCGCATCGTCGGCGGTGGGTGCGAAGTCGGGCCGAACCGCGGCCGCGCGTTGCAGGAAGAGGGCGACCGCACCGTAACGGCCAAGCTCGTCGAGCGCCGGCGCCTTCGAACCGGGGAGCGCCAGCGGCGGCACGGGCAATTCGTGCTCGGGTCGGATGCGCAGCGGCTCGCGACTGGTGACCAGGAGTTTGAGACCGGGGCAGACCGCGAGGAGATCGGCGACCACCGGCGCCGCATCGATGACGTGCTCGAAGTTGTCGAGGAACAGGAGGAAGCGTGCGTCGCGGAGGCGGGCGACGATGCGGTCGCGCCAGGACTGGTCGTCCGCTTCCGGCAGATCGAGGGCGGCGGCGATGGCGGCGGCGACCTGCGCGGGGTCGCGCACCGTCGTCAGCGGGACGAAGAAGGCGTCACCCGAGGCGAGGAGGAACCACTCGGTGGCGACCTCAACGGCGAGGCGGGTCTTGCCGACTCCCCCCGGACCGGTCAAGGTCAGCAGCCGCATCTCCGGCCGCTGCAACAGCGACAGGGCCGTGGCGACGTCGGTCTCTCGTCCGACGAGCGGGGTCGGCGGGGACGGCAGATTGGTGCGTGGTGGCGTGGTCGAGGCAGGGGGGCGGTCGCCGCGGGCGACGGCGGCGAATTCGTCGCGCTCGGCGTCGGCCAGCCCGAGTCCATCGGCCAGCATCTGGACGGTGTCCCGGCGGGGCCGGAGGATGATCCCACGCTCGAGATCGCTGACGAGGCGCGCGCTGACACCGGCCCGCTCGGCCAGTTCCTCCTGGGTCAATGCCGCCCCGATGCGCAGGCGCCTCAAGAGCGGCCCAAACGTGGCGGCGGCCGAATCCCGTCCTCCCTCGTCGGTCGTCATCGCCGGCGGCGTCCTTCCTCGCGGGCACGAGGTGCCGATGGAAAGTCTCCCTCCGATCGTACCACGACACCGACCATGCGCCGCGCGGTGTTCAGGACCCGACATCGACTCACGGACTCGAAGGGAGGTGGATGCCAAAACTGTGACCGGAACTGTGGGTCCGCTTCGTGGTGAACGCACGCTCCGGCCGGCAAACTCGAAGACGTCGACCGGGGGGACCGGACCGAATAATTGGGAACACGGAAGGAAGATCGGATGCATCCATTCAAGCGGCTCGTGACAGTCGGCGCCGCCCTCCTTATCGCCGGCGTGATCGGTCTCTACGGCACCGCGTCATCGCGGGCGCAGTCCTCGCCTCCCCTCTGCCACGGGGTCCCGGCAACGATCTGGTCGACCTCGACCGCCATCCCCGTGCTCTACGGTACCACCGGCGACGACGTCATCGTCGGTTCGCGGGCCGACGAAACGATCCTCGGCGACAAGGGCGACGATTTGATCTGCGGCGAAGGCGGCGACGATTACATCGACGGCAACGAAGGCAACGACGAAATCTATGGTGGTTACGGGAACGACGAGATCTCCGGCGAGAACTGCTGCGTCGTGGTGATCGGTTACGCCGACGTCCTGCACGGCGGACCCGGTGACGACATCCTCCGCGGCAATCCCGGGGACGACGTGCTCTACGGCGACGGCGGAAACGACGACCTCTACGGCGGCGACAACGGCGACGATCTCTACGGCGGCGACGGCGACGACCTCCTCGACGCCGGCACCGGCAACGATACCTGCACCGGCGGCGCCGGCAACGACACCTACTCCCAGTGCTGATCAATTGGCGAATTCAATTGGCGAATTCAATTGGCGAATAAGGAGACGACGATGCAGATAGTCAGGAAACTC
>DATBFX010000255.1:0-4584 GCA_036558305.1 Thermomicrobiales bacterium
GCCCCCGCTTTCCCGGCAGGCTCCTTTCCCCCTTGGCTTGCGCCGTAAGGTTGGCCGGGTGACCCCAGGTTGCTTCCTCCGCTCCTGGCCGCCTGCGGCGGCGATCCGTTGACGAGTGACAGGGCGCACCAATCCAGGCTAGCAGCGAAGGGCGCACTCGTCTACCAACCGCCGGTTCCTCTGTCCGCCTGTCCGTCTACTCGACCCGGACCTCGATTCGCTTCACTCCCTCTCGGCGCATCCGCCGGCACACAGCCGCGAAGGCCTCGAAGTTCTCCACGAAGCGGCCGATGATGTTGACGGGGACGGGACCGTCCGGCATCGAGGGGACGGCGTCGCGGTCGTAGAACCAGCAGAGCTCGCTGAAGCTCTTGGGGAATCCCCAGAGTTCGCCGCCCTCGAAGCGGGTGTAGGCGAGATCACCGGGGATCACCTTGCTCGTCGCGTTCTCCTTGCCGATCCCCAGGTCGTGGTCGAGGATGAAGGCGACCTCGCTGCCCGAGTAGGTCGCGTGGTGCGCCTCGTTGCGCTGCGGTAGCGCCGCCAGCACCGCGGCGCAACTCTTTGGCGCCTGATCTTCGAGCAGTTCGGCGACGGCGGAGACGCCTTCGTCGACGAAGGTGAGAACGAGACGGGTCGGCATTCGCATGTAGCTCCCTGTCGTATCCCGGCAAGCCGGCCATTTGGGTCGGGGAGGGCCAATGTCCCCCAGTGAGTTCCGATCTTCGAACTTCGAGTTAGACCGGGTTGCCGGCGAAGGCATCGACGGCGGCGCGTGCCCGTTCGACGGTGTCGACGGGAAGTCCGCCGGCGAGCGGGGTGCCTTCTTCGTAGTGATCCAACCATTTCAGACCGGACGACGTGACGACGCAGACGATCGTCTGCTCGCGCAGCTCCGGGCGGTCGCGGAGCGCCCGGAGGGCGCCGGCGACCGAAGCGGCGGAGGACGGTTCGACCAACAGTCCGTGCCGCGCCAGCAGCCGCCCGGTGTCGAGGATCGCCCCGTCGGCGATCGCGACACCGAACCCGTCGGTCTCGCGCACCGCACGCAGGGCCAGCCACCCTCCGGTCGGATCGCCGATCGAGAGCGCGCGGGAATAGGCGTTCGCCAGATACGGCACCTCCGCCAATCCTTGCTCCAGCGCCGCGACGATCGGGGCGGTACCGGCCGGCTGGCAGGCACAGACGCGCGTCTCGACGTTCGGCAACCCCAGCCGGCGCAGATCGGCGATGGCGCGCCAGAGACCGACCAGCCCGTCGCCGCCGGCGGACGGGAAAAAGACGACGTCCGGCATCCGGCCGCCGAGTTGCCGGTACACCTCGTACCCGATCGTCTTGTACCCCTCGACGCCGTACGGATTCGCCACCGGCATCGGCCAGGAGGTCGAGGCGGGATACCAACCGTCGCACTCGACCAGGGCACTCATGATCTCCTCGCCCAAATGCGGCGGCGCGAGGAGCGGCAAACCGCCGGCGAACCGGATCGCGCGCTGCAAGAGGACCGGCATCCGCTCGTTCGCCACCACGACCGCCCGCATCCCGTGCGCCGCCGCGTAGGACGCCATCGAGAACCCGTGGTTGCCGGTGGAGCTGCTGACCACCCGATCGAACCCGAACGCCTTGCCGACGGCGACCGCGACCGCGTGGAGCCGATCCTTGTGGGCTGCGGTGGGGTTCTGTGTCTCCATCTTCAGGTAGAACCGCTCGCACCCGCTCAGCTCGCTCAACACGGGCACCCGAACGAGCGGCGTGTCGCCTTCACCCAACGTGCGTTGGAATCGGGGAGCAAGCGCGGGCAGGAGGCCGGTCGCTTTCCAGATCCCCTCCCCCGTCCGCTCTGCCGGTGGCAGGGTGCCCGGTTGGTCGTACGTTATGACAAGCGCGCTGGTCGCGCCGCGTTCGTGGCAGGCCGGGCAACCGCGTGGATAAAGAGCGGGAGCCGCCGCAAAACCGCACGTCGGACAGGCGAGGGACCAACCGGGGAGGATGTTCATGCGCCGTCCAGCCCTCACCCCCGGCCCCTCACCCTCGGAAGGAAGAGGGGAGACGACGACAAGGCGCGCTCCCCCTCTCCCTCGGAAGGGAGAGGGGGTTGGGGGGTGAGGGCGGCTATGTGCACAACTGTCCCCCGTCCACCACCAGCATCTGCCCGTGCACGTACGACGCCTCGTCCGACGCCAGGAAGGCGGCCACCGCGGCGATCTCCGACGCCTCTGCCCGCCGTCCGAGCGGCACCCGCGCCAGCAACTCCTCCCGCGAGAGACCGAGTTGCCGAATCGCGGCGAGCATCTTCGGGGTGTCGGTGCCGCCGGGCGCGATACCGTTGACGCGAATCCCGTGCGGTCCGAGGTCGCGCGCCAGACTCTTCGTCAGCATCAGCACGCCGCCCTTCGACGCCGCGTAGGCCGGCACGTCGGCCTCCGGCGTGAAGCTGTTGACGGACCCGAGCGTGATGATGCAACCGCTCCGCTGCCGGATCATCGCCCGCGCCGCTTCACGGGCGCAGTAGAAGACACCGGAGAGGTTCACCCCGATGATCCGGTTCCACTGCTCGTCGGTCACCTCCGTCAACGGACCGACGTAGGCCGAGGCACCGGCCAGCGCGGCGTTGGCGACGAGGATGTCGAGCCGCCCGGAGTCGGCGATGGCCGCCCCGATCGTCGCCGCGACCGCGCGCCCGTCGCTGACGTCGAGGAGCCGGCCGATCGCGTCGCCGCCCTCGTCGCGAATCTCCTGGGTGACCCGCCGGGTATTCTCGGCGTGGACCCCGGTCACATGGACCGTCGCCCCCTCGGCCGCGAACCGCCGCGCGATCGCCTCGCCGATCCCCGACCCCGCCCCCGTGACGAGCGCCACCTTGCCCTGGAGTTTCATCCCTCGGCCTCGTGCAGGCTTTGCAGCCCCGCCCACCCTGCTACTTGTTGACCACCCGGCTGGGAGCATACGGACCGGACCAAAGCCTGTCAACGGGTACGGCCCGGCGGGCAGAGCCGGGCGCCGACCACCGGATTAGTCGGCCGCTGCTTCGGCAATCTGCCGCTGGAGCGCCGCGATCTGATCCTCCCACCCGTGCGCAATCTCCAGATGCTCCCGCATCGCGCGCCGGGCGATCGCCAGGTCCCGCGTGCAGACCGCCTGATAGAGGACAAGGTGGCTGTCGTACTCGCCGGCCATGATATCGGGGAGGGCGTGTTCGACCCGGATGCCCTGCGCCACCCGCGGCTGTGTCAACAATTGCGACATCCGGTACAGCACCCCGTTGTGACCGGCGCGGGCGAGCGCCAGATGGAAGTCGGACGTGATCACGGCGGTCGGCTGATGGCGGGCGACCGCCCGCTTCAGTCGTTGCAGGATCGACTCCAGCAGACAAAAGTCGTCCACGGTGGCACGCTCGGCGGCGAGCCCGGCCAATTCCACCTCGACGACCATCCGCGCTTCCAGGACCTCCAGCGCCGCCTCGTGCGTGAACGCCTCGAACAGCGTCGCCGGGTCGGTCAGCCGCGTCGGATCGCCGACGTAGCAGCCGCTACCGGGACGGATCTCGATCAAACCGACCGACGCCAGCCCTTGCATCGCCTCCCGCAGCACCGGGCGACTGACCGAGAGTCGGCGCGCCAGCTCGTGCTGCGACGGGAGCACGTCCCCCGGCCGCAGCCGGTCGCCCTGGATGTACTCCATCAGGCGCTGCATCACGACCTTTGCCAGCGTTTGCTTTTCGACCGGTTGGAGAGGATCCACGGGCTGACCCCGGTCCGGCGTCGCCGCGTGGCACGCCGCGTCGGGTGAGTTCCACTTGATGTCGATCGCGCCCAATTCTACCAAATGCGGCAACCGGTCTGATCAGTTCGTGGGTCAATCGGCCGGGCCGACCGCGAGACCGTCGCTCCCCTGCGCGCCCCAGCAGCGCAAAAAGGTCTCCCAATCGACTTCGTACTCGAACGGGCGCTCCCAGTTCGAGCTGGTCGGTCCGAGCACGTCGCGGATGACGACCACGTCCTGGTCGTAGCCCATCACGATCGCGGCGTGGTCGTTGCCCAGGACGACATCGACGCGCTTGCCTTCGGGCGTGATCCAGGTCGCGGGCACCCAATCCAGGAAGTCGACCGTCGTCTTGATCCAGATCAGATGGCCGTGCTGGAGATTCTGCTCGATCCGCTCGCGGTCGTGGACGTGGGTGACCCGCATCCCGAAGTGCTTGAAGACGTGGCGCATCGCGGCGCCCGTCGTCCGCGCCAGGAAGTTCGCCGTGTAGTCGCCGGAGTAGGCCGTGGTGATGTCGCCGCCGTAGATCACGACGCCGTCGGCCGTCTCCTCGTAGTACGGCTCGATCCGGCGATCGATCGTGATCGCGGCGAGTTGCTCTTCCAGCGTCGTGTCGACGCCGTAGGTCTTGAGCACCGCCCAGGCCGCATCGAATTCGCAGGAGTACTGGTAGAAATCGCCGGCCTTGCAGGCGGCCGGGATGTAGACGTCGTAGCCGTCGGGGTCCGACACCGGCGGCGGCGAAATCTCGACCACCGCCTTCGCGGCCAGACCCCGCGCCGGCCGGAGCGCGGAGCGCGCGGCGAGCCCGGCGGCTCCGAG
>DATBFX010000256.1:0-54031 GCA_036558305.1 Thermomicrobiales bacterium
GCGACGCCGGTCGCCACCGCCTTGAGGACGACGTCGCTGGGATCGTAGTTCAAGACCCGGGCCGTTCCCGGTCTCTCCCGCACGAGGATACCGCCGCCCACGCCCGTCGCGAACAGCACCGCGGCGCCGATCGCCAGCAGCGCCGCGCCGAATCCCAGGACTCCACCGACGAACGCCGACAGGATCGGTCTCACGGCTTCTCTCCAGACGGCGTGGCCGCCATTGCCGCGCCCAACGACAAAGGATAGACTGCGGCGGGACCGAAGCTCCCTCCGGACCCCGCTTACCGATCACCGGAGCCGATGATCGCCAAACGTACGACCGCGGATCAGCTATCGGATCTCTTGCCACGTTTCGATCGGGAGAAGGCGGGATGACCGTCCTCCGCGGTGCGCGCGTCCTCCTCGCCGTGACCGGAGGCATCGCCGCCTACAAGTCGGCCGATCTGGCAAGCAAACTCGTCCAGGCAGGCGCCGTGGTCGACGTCACCCTCAGTGAAAAGGCGCGCCGTTTCGTCGGACCGGCCACCTTCGAAGCCCTCACCAAACGACCCGTTCACGGCGACGTTTTCGAGCCGTGGACCGAATCCTCTTTCGGCCATATCACGCTCGGCCACGAAACCGACGCGATCGTCGTCTCGCCGGCGACGGCCCACACGATCGCTCGTCTTGCCCACGGTTTCGCGGACGACATGCTCGGCGCCGCCGTGCTCTCGACGACGGCGCCCCTCCTCATCGTCCCGGCAATGGAACACCTGATGTACCACCACCCGGCGACCCAGGCGAACCTGGCGACGCTGCGCGAACGCGGTGCCGTGCAGGTCGGTCCCGAGCGGGGGCGGCTCGCGTCGGGCGAAGAGGGTGACGGACGGTTGCCCGCGACCGAGACCATCATCGGGGCACTGCGGATGACGCTCGGTCGAAGCGGCGCGCTCGCCGGACGGCGGGTCGTCGTCTCGGCCGGCGGAACGCAGGAGCCGATCGATCCGGTCCGGTTCGTTGGCAATCGGTCGAGCGGGTTGATGGGTTACGCCCTCGCACAGGCCGCGATCGACGCCGGTGCCCGCGTCTCCCTCGTCTCCGGCCCGACACACCTCGCGGTTCCCTACGGGGCCAACCACGTTCCGGTGACGTCCGCAACCGACATGCTCCAGGCGATCCAACGCGAGGTCGTCGATGCCGACGCGCTGATCATGGCCGCGGCGGTGGCCGACTTTCGGCCCGCGCACCCGACGCTGTCAAAGATCAAGAAATCGGAACGCGACGACGCGCCGACCATCGAGTTGGCACGCAATCCCGACATCGTCGCCTCGATCGACCGCCCGGGTCTGGTCAAGATCGGTTTCGCCGCCGAAACCGATGACCTGATCGCGAATGCGCGAAAGAAGATCGGCGCGAAAGGGCTCGCGCTGATCGTCGCGAACGACGCCGCGACGACGATCGGCAGCCGGTCGAGTACGGCCGTCTTGCTCACACCCGATGGTCGATGCGAGCGGTTGCCGACGCTGCCTAAGGAGGAGTTGGCAACCATCCTGATCGCGCGTCTGGCCGCGATCCTCGGCGAACGATAGCGATGCCGAAGCCGATCGAACCACCCCGCTCGCCTCGCCGCGGTGCCGCCCAGGAACTCAAGTCGCAGTTGGCGCTCGAATTGGCGCTCAATGGCTACGCCATCCTCGGAGCACTTGTCATCCTCCGCTGTCTCTTGTTGAGTTTGGGCGTCGACGGTCGACTCTGGATCGGATCGGTGGTGCTCGGACCGACCGACGTACTGGTGCGACCGTTCACGCTGCTGCCGGGATCGGGGTTCGAATTGGTTGGGGACTTGACCACCGCCGACGCGACCATTCTGGCCGGAATCGTCCTCTTCCCGATCGCGATCGTCGCCCGACCGGCGCGGTCGCGAGAGCCGGCTTGACGGGGGGCTCGGCAAGGCGCGAACGTTCGCCCCTACAATGTCGGTTGCGGTGACCGGGGCGGTCGAAACTCGCCTCGCAATCGTACACTGGCCCGATGAAGATCCACGTCCGGGGGCCGGCCAATCGGTCGGGCTAGAAAGGATCAAACACGGCATGCTGCGCAACACGGTCCGGGGCATTCTTGCGCTCGTCTTGACCGCGGTCGCGACGTGGCTGGCGAATCGGATCGTCGACAAGCTCTTTGGTCCGGAGGATGTCCCATCGTCGGCATAGCGACACCCGCTTGACCGATGCCATCGTCCCCGATGGGGTAGTAGTCACCCATTCCGAGGTCTGCGCCGGATGACGCAAGCGCCGGATCGGTCGGGTCGAGTCATCGTCGTCGTCAACCCGGCGACGCACAAACCTGCCGATCGGATCGTCGCCGCCGTTCGCGGTCAGGCGCCGCCAGGAGTCGAACTCGACGTGCTCTACACCGGTCGCGACGAACCGGTCTCGGCACTGCTCGCGCCCCGCCTACGCGACGCGGCGGCGGTCATCGCCTGCGGGGGTGACGGCACCGTCGCCGCCGTCGTGACCGGACTCGGTCAGGCAGCCATCCCGGTCGGCATCATCCCGGCTGGTTCCACGAACATCGTTGCCCGCGAGAACCGAATCCCTCTCAACCCGGAGTCGGCAGCCAGGTTGGTCTTTGGCGAGCATCGAATCGCCCGTCTGGACGTCGGCATCTGCAACGAGCGGCGCTTCCTCCACATGGCGGGTGCGGGTCTCGACAGCCGCCTGTTCGCCGCCACCAACCCGGCCTTGAAACGGCGTGTCGGCTGGCCCGCCTACGTCCCCGCCGCCCTTCGCAGTCTTCGTGACCAACCCGTCCGTTTCGCGCTCTCGGTCGACGGTGCGGCGATCCGGCTGCGTTCGCCGTTGGTCCTCGTCGCCAACGGTGCCGGCATCGTCCGGCCGTCGCTGCCCATCTTCCCCGATCTCCACCGAGACGACGGGCTTCTCGACGTGATCGCGTTTACGCCGACCGGGCCGGTCCAGATGGGCCGCACGCTCGTGCGCTTTGCGTCGCGGAGCCTGCACCGTTCACCCTATGTCGTCCATCTCCGCGGCCGCGACATCGCGATGACCAGCGATCCACCGATCCCGTACCAACTTGATGGCGACGTCGTCGGTCTCACCCCGGCGACGTTCGGCGTCCTGCCCGGTGCCGTCCGCCTCATCGTGCCGCCCATCGCTGGGCGGGGTAGACGGCGCCCGCTGGCCGGCTAACGGGATCGCGGACTTCGACGGCCTGAGGACCCGCGAGGTTTCTTCGGCGTGGCAAAGACAACCGCGGCGGGATCGCCATCGACCCGGCCGCGGTTACGCATGGTTCGTTGGCGAAAGTAACGCGTCGTCAGTCGCCGGCAGCCAGTTCGTACTGAGCCTCCCCTTCCTCGTACCCCATGAAAAAGACGTCACCGCGATCGTTGGTGAATTGGGTGTTCATGCCGCTGCTCGTGAAGACATTGAAGGTGCTGCCGGGGAAGAAGTCGGTCGATTCGCCCGCGGCGAGATCGCCGTCGAAGACCGACACGCCGTCGGCGACCACGGTGACCGTGATGTCGGCCAAAGCGGTGATCTTGATCGAGGCGACGTTGTCCGGCAGTGCCGTCGGTTCGGACGTCGGTTCGTCGATGACGTCGGCTTCGCCGCTCGACGTATTGCCCGATTGCGAGTCCGTCGCTGCGACGCTCGCTTCGGCGGTCGCCGTCGGTTCGGGCTCGTTGGTCGCGGTCGGGCTCGGCTGAGACGTCGCGGTCGCTGTCGGCGGTGCCTTGGTCGGGCTCGGCACGACGAGGGCGTCGGCACTGATCGGGGTCACGGTCGCGATGGTCTCGGCCGGTGTCGAGGTCGGGCTCGTCGGGGCGAAGTAGGCGCTGTACAACCAGGCAAAGACGATCGCGCTGATGAAAACCATGAACGCGATGATCGCGAAGTTGGGCGCAAAGTGGTTTGGCATATCCAGCGGCTGCAACGGCGAGACCCGAGGCGGATCATCGGGTTGGATGCCCCGCGCCTCCTCGAACAGTTGCAGCAGTTTGTTGGGGTCGAGGTCGAGGTAGGTCGCGTAGTTCTTGACGATGCCGCGCTGGTAGATCAGCGGCGGCAGGCCATCGAATTTTTCTTCTTCGAGTGCCGCCAGGTGGTGGCGATTGATCCGCGTCGCCACTTCGGCCTCACGGATCGTCGCACCCTTGTACGAGCGCGCCTGGCGCAGCGTATCGCCAAAAACTGCCATCAGCCCGTGCCACTTGCCCCCGAGGCACGCCGCAGCCTGCCCCACTTCCCCACCGGCCGAACCGGGTCAGCCCGACCCGGTTGATCCGTTGTGCGTCGATCGGATCAGACGAACCGTCCCTCCTCGGTTCATCCTGAAGCGTGTGTGCCGGCCAATGCTACCAGCTTAAGACCGTTGCCGTCGCCTCTGCTCGCCGGCGGTGGTCGCGGAGCCGACCTTATGGGCCAGCCAATGGTCGACGAGCGGCGTCGGCTGGCCGTGGGCGCTCACGTCCGCGGTGACCAGCCAGACGTCGTCATGCGGCAGCCACCAGCAGCCGACCGAGGTCTCGCACGGCAATTCGTCGGCGTCGACCATCCGCCGGTGGCTGAAGGCCCATTTGTTGGTGCACCAACCCCGCGCACCGCTGTCGGCCGGGCGAAAATCGCGGCAGGTCCGGCACATCCGCGGCACGGCGGGGGCGATCTCGATGATCGGGGTAACATCGGCGACGACTTCGTCGATCAGCGGTTGGACCGCCTCGTCGTCGACCCAGACTTCCTCGGCGGTCGCCGGGTCGGCGGCAACCGGGTTGGTCGCCACGGCGACCTCACCGTGGCGGACATCCCTCTGCCGTCGTCCCAGGTCGAACCGTCTCCGCTCCGGCTTCTCGACGCGCGCTTGATCGTACGCAACCGCCGGCTCGTCTTCGCCGAACACCACGTCTCCGCCGGCGGCGACATCGAGGTCTTGATGCGGCCCGCCGGGCGTCGACGCCTCGTCTTGCAGCGACGGCGAACTTCCGGTCGCCGATGTGATGGATGTTGTTGCGGACGACGATTCATACGGGACGCCAAGCCGGTCCTCGACTTGCCCACTCACCGGTGGCTCGGACCGCTCGACAGACTTGCCGACGAGACGCGGCAGGACGATGCCGTCGACCGGTTCCGGCACCGAAGAGAACCTGGCCTCGTCCTCCGGAAACGAGGTCATCGTCGGGTAATCTCGGGGAACTTCGCTGAGTTGGACCGGGGGCACGTCGCTGCTTCGAGGTTGGCGCGGCGGGCTGATCGGCGTCGGCGGATTGTCGCGGCGCACGGGCGGCACCGGGTCTCCCGGAAGACCAGTGTCGACCCGACGCGCGTCCAACAAGCTCCCCGACTCGCCGCGCCGGAGTTCGGCGCTCATGCGCGCCCGGTACCGCTCGCGGGCCTTGAGAATCGCCGAGCGCGGATCGTTTGCTAGGAGCGGTGCCTGCTCCAGCGTCGGCTTCGTCGAGGGCGCTTGACCGACGACCACGTCGACCAGCGGTAGGGACGGTGGCAAATCGAAGTCCGGCGGCTTTTCGCGTTGTGGGTTAACCAAGTGCGTCCGCTCCTCCACGCTCGCGGCCGGCAGCGGTCGCAACGAGACGGTGTCGTGCAAGACGATGTCCGCCGCCTCGGGATCGACCGAACGGGCACTGAAGAGGTCTTGCGCCCATCCGTTGCGACACGCGAGTTCGTTCCGGCGTACGACGAGTTTGACGTCACTCGACTCCAGGCGCTGCGGGTTGTTGCACCAACCGCTCTTGGCGACGCCCGCTTCTTGAAAAAAGCGACAGTTTTCGCAGACGCGTTTCTTCAACGCCGGCTCCTCGCCCAACCCCATCGCGCGGACCGAATGAAACTGGATTCGGAATGTTCGAGCAGCGACCTGGCGAATGGTTGTGGTCCCCACGTCACAACCCGATCGCGCGAAGTGGCCGTCGTGTCGCTCCCGCTCGCTGCCTCCTCATGATAGCAACCGCATCCGGGCTTGTCTATCGGTCACCGAATCGAATTTTGGGAAGCGCGCGAAGCGGAGACGGATGCCGACTCTCCCGCCGTTGCTTCCCCCGAAGGAGGCCATTCCGACGGAAGACGCGGTTCCGCTGTCCCATCAAGTCACATCGAGGGCGTGACGATGCTCGCTCTCGCGACAATATGGTCAGATTCTTGCCTGCGATGCTCGCAGCCAATCCATCGGCCGTTTTCGCGTTTTCGGAACGCCGGGCACTTGACCGGCAGAACGTTGTAGACTTCGCAGTTGCGGTCGGGAGCGCCGCCGGGTGTGATGTGCCCGACCGCGTTTCCGCGCCCGACCGGTCGATCGAATCCCATTGTCGGAAGAGGAACCGCGTGAGTCGATTTCCAACGATCCCCTTGCGCCCGGCCACGACGCCCGCACCCCTGGCCGAGAACGGCAAGCGGTTTTTCATCTGGACGATCGGTTGCCAGATGAATGAAGCCGACAGCGCCAAGATCGCCGCCATGCTCCAGGAGGTGGGCTATCGTCCCACCGACACGGAGGATGAGGCGGACATCGTCGTCCTCAATTCCTGCGTCGTCAGGCAGGCCGCCGAGGACAAGGTGGCCGGGAAGCTGAACTCGCTGATTCGCCTCAAGCGCAATAGGCCCGAGGTACCGGTGGTCCTCACCGGCTGCATGGTCACGAACCAGCAGGAGGCACTGCGCGATCGCTTCCCCCACGTCGATCTCTTTTTCGACCCGTCCGACTTCGACCAGTTGCAGCGGATCGTCCCCGAGCTCGGTGACCTCGACGACGACCTGGCCCAACTACCACACTACTACGTCGATCACGAAAGCGACGCCCGGGTGACGGCGTTCGTCCCGATCATCTACGGTTGCAACTTCGTCTGCTCGTACTGCATCGTCCCATACCGCCGCGGTCGCGAGCGCAGTCGGCCGCTGGATGAAATCGTGCGCGAAGTCGAGGGATTGGTCGATCGCGGCGTGCGCGAAGTCACCTTGCTCGGCCAGACCGTCAACGCCTACGGCCACGACTTGCCGGACAAACCCGGTCTCGCCGACTTGCTGCGCGCGGTCGATGCCATCCCGGGACTCGACCGTCTCCGTTTTCTTACCTCGCACCCGAAGTACATGTCCGACGACATCATCGACGCGATGGCGGCGCTCGGCAGCGTCTGCGAGCACATGAACCTGCCGGTCCAAGCCGGCGACGACGAGGTGCTGCGTCGGATGCGACGCACCTATAGCGCCGACCACTGGCGAGAACGGATCGCCTACACGCGCGAGCGGATGCCCGGCGTCACGATCGCCACCGACATCATCGTCGGCTTTCCGGGCGAAACGGACACGCAATTTGGGCGCACGCTCGACCTGCTGGCGGAGGTCGGTTGCGACAAAGTCCACGTCGCCATGTACTCGCCCCGTCCCGGCACGCTCTCTGCCCGCTGGGAAGACGACATTCCTGCGGCGGAGAAGTTGCGTCGGCACCAGGCGGTCGAGCAGTTGCAGGAGCGTACCTGCGCCGAACGCAACGCCGGGCGGCTCGGCCACACCGTCGAGGTTCTCGTCGACCGCTCCGCGAAGGGCCGTTGGACCGGTCGCTCACGGGGGAACACGCTCGTTCACGTCGACGACGAGCGCAACCTGCTCGGTAAGCTCGTCGACGTCCGCATTACGGGAACCAGTCCATGGTATCTGATCGGGGAAACGGTCGGGAATCCCCGCTGATGGCCCGACCCCATCGTCGTTAGCAAAGCAAAGGATGAAGAGGACCGTGACCGACACTAGACCCCAATCCCGTCGCCAACTGGTCGAACAGGCCCGCCGCGCTGCCCTCGACGGCAATTGGGAGACCGCGATCCAACTCAACCAGGATATCATCGAGCGGTCGCCCCGCGACGCCGACGCCTACAACCGGCTTGGCCGGGCGCTGCTTGAATTCCGCCGCGTCGGCGCGGCCCACGAGGCCTATTCCAACGCCCTCAAGATCGATCCCGCCAACATGATCGCGCGGCGCAACCTGCAGCGGCTGGAGTTGGTGCATCACCGACGCGGCACGGACGACGGGTCGCAGGAGCAACCGCGTGAGAGCGTGATCCCGCGCACGTCGGTCTTCATCGAAGAGGTCGGCAAGACCTGGGTGGACGAACTCGTCAACCCGGCGCCGATGGAAGAGTTGGCCGACATCTACTCCGGCGAGCAACTGCAACTCGCGGTCGAAGACGGTCGGCTGATCGTCGTTCGCGCGAACGGTCAGCGGGTGGGGGAAGTCGAAGCCAAGACTGCCGAGCGCATGAGCGAGTTGATGGCCGGCGGCAATCGCTACGAGGTCTTCGCCCTCGGTCTCTCCGCGGCCAGCCTGCGCGTCATCCTGCGCGAGGTTTACCGCGACCAAAAACAAGCCGGCCGCATCTCCTTCCCGCGTCAGATCAGTGCCACGCGCGCCTACCTGCGTGAGCGGGACTTGCTCCGCCAGCGCGACGAGGCAGACTTCTTGCTGCTGGACGATGAAGACGAGGAGATCGAAGAGGACGAAACGGGCGCCGAGTCGGGCGACGAAGAGGACACGACCGAGCCCGAGACCGACACCTTTATCGAAGACACGGTCGTCGTCGAAGAAGAGGAGCCGACGATCTAGGCGGCTTGCTGCCGAGGTTTGCAGTCGCCTGGTTTCTCCTCGTTCGCCATCGGTGGGCATCTCGACACAAACGGGCCGCCGTCAATTGGGACGGCGGCCCGTTGCGTCTGGGGTCCGGCGATCGACCTAATCGACGACGAAGAGCAGCGCGATCATCAGGATAAAGAGCGAGCCGGCCGTGATGCCGAGGCGGCGGAGGTCGGCGCGGATAAACCGATACTCTTGTTCCTTCGTCAGGACGATGGGTCGGGCGACCGCCCGCTTGGTTGCCAGTGCCGCCCTGCGAGCCATCGCAAGCGGGGCGGCGCTACCCTCCTCGACTTCGGCGACCGCGGCTGCTTGCAGGTCGGGCGTCAGCGTCTCGGCCGCGCGCACCTCCATTGCCTGCAGTTGGGCGCGGTTCAGCTTTGCTTCCGCCATCCGCTCGGCGCGACGCTGCCGTGCCGAGGCGCGATTCGCATCCTTTGTTCGGGTTTGCGCCGGCACCGTTCTTCCCCTTAGGCCATGCGGCGACCGCCATCGGCGGTCGCGCGGCGATTCGCACGCTTGACGACCCGGTAGGAGGCGTCGATCACCTCACCGGATTGCCCCGGTGCGCCGTCGGAGCCGCCGGTCGCTGCCAGCCCCATCGCGGCGAGGTGCTCGGCAACGATGGCCGACGGCGCGCACCGCCGGATCAACTTCAGACCGACAAACAGGGCGACGGCCAGCGCACCGAGATCGTCGACTTGCCCGACACCGAGCAGGAAATCCGGAATCAGATCGATCGGCGACAACACGTACAGCGCCGCCAGCATCGGCACGACCGACTTCAGCACCACCGATACCCGAGGGTCGCGGTAGAGCCGAAATGCCAGCAACATCTCGTGCCACGTTCCCAAATCGGAAACCGCGGCACCTCGTCTCGAATCGGTTGCGCGCCGTTGCGCCATAGCCCGTTCTCCGCTCAGCGTCTCTTCAACCAGACAATTATAGATCATCGCGACCTCGCAGCCCCTTTTCACCGCCGCTTGCACATCTCCGTTTCCTTGACGCTGTGTTCGGACCACCCGTATCATGCTTCGCGGGAGGGATTACGCACGAGGCTCGACAACACGCCGGCTGCGATGCGGTTGCCGGTGTCGCGTTGTGCCGAGCGCGACACCTTAACAAATCATTGATTCCCCCAGGGGAACGTTCACGAGGAGCGGCATTCATGAACGGTGTCATTCCGTTCGTGCTGGAGGCGCTGCTCGTCGTTCTGGTCTCGGTCCTTGCTACCTACGTCTACCTGGACAAGCGGGCCAAGTCCCACCTCCGCCGGGCGCAGGACGACGCGGATCGCATCCGCGAGGAGGCCGAAACCGAACGACGCAACGCCGCCATCGCGACGAAAGACGAGGCGATCCGGCTCCGTGGGGAGCTGGATCGAGAGCTGACCCAACGTCGCAAGGAGATCGAGCGGATCGAACGTCGCATCGAACAGAAAGAGGAGACGATCGACCGCAAGACGGCCACGCTCGATCAGCGCGAGAACACCGTCCGCAAACAAGAGCAAGCGGCCGAACGTGCGCGCGAGAACTGGGAGCAGGAGCGCGCGCGGCAACAACAGGAACTCGACCACGCCCGCGGTCGGCACCTTCAGGAACTGGAGCGGATCGCGGGCTTGTCCTCGGACGAGGCGAAACTACAACTGGTGGCCGAAGTCGAGGCCGAAGCGCGGTCGATGGCGGCGCGGCGGCTTCACGAGATCGAACAAGAAGTCCACGAAGAGGCCGACCGGCGCTCGCGCAAGATCCTGGCGACGACCATCCAGCGCATCGCGACGGACTACGTCGCGGAGTCGACGGTCTCGGTCGTACCGCTACCCAGCGACGACATGAAGGGACGGATCATCGGCCGCGAGGGCCGCAACATCCGCGCCCTGGAACAGGCGACCGGCGTCGATCTCATCGTCGACGACACGCCGGAAGTGATCACGGTCTCGGCCTACGACCCGCTCCGCCGCGAGTTGGCGCGGCGCGTCCTGGCGAAACTGCTTCAGGACGGCCGCATCCACCCAGCCCGCATCGAAGAGGTCGTGGCGAAAACCCAGACCGAACTCGATCAAACGATTCGCGAGGAAGGCGAAAAGGTCGCCTACGAAGCGAACGTGGTCGGACTGCACCCGGACCTGATCAAGCTGCTCGGGCGGCTCAAGTTCCGCACCAGCTATGGTCAAAACGTGCTCCACCATTCGCTCGAGGTCTCGATGATCGCCGCCGCGCTGGCGGCCGAGATCGGCGCCGACGTCAACGTCTGCAAAACCGCCGGTCTCCTGCACGACATCGGAAAAGCGGTCGACCACGAGGTCGAGGGACCGCACGCCCTGATCGGCGCCGACATCGCCCGCCGGCTCGGGCGCTCGGCCAAGATCGTCCACGCGATCGCGGCCCACCACGGCGAAGAGGAACCGGCAACGGTCGAGGCGTTCATCGTCGCCACGGCCGATGCGATCAGCGGTGCCCGACCGGGGGCGCGCCGGGAGATGGTCGAAACCTACGTCAAACGGTTGGAGGCGCTCGAAGGCGTTGCCAATTCGTTCGAAGGGGTGGAAAAGTCGTTCGCGATTCAGGCCGGGCGCGAGGTCCGCATCCTCGTCTCCCCCACCCAGATCGACGATCTCGCCGCGAGTCGACTCGCGCGGGACGTGGTCAAGAAGATCGAAGAGAGTCTCGAGTACCCCGGTCAGATCAAAGTCACGGTGATTCGCGAGACTCGGGCGGTCGACTACGCGCGCTAACGATGCGCCGGCGCGTCGTCGCCGATCAGCGCGACGATCCACGGCCCGGCTACCGCACGGTGCGCCGTGCGGCGGCCGGGCCGTTTGGCTGCCGGACGTAGTCGGCCCGGTGAGGGCCGCGGGCGCTACTTCGCTCGCACCGGCGAGAGCGCAAGCGGGCCGGGCGATCCTTGTCGTAGACTTATAGTCAAACTGGTTGAGCGGGTGGCCGCCGCACCCCGACTGATGCTGTGGTCAGGATCCGCGTTCATCGCACACCTGATTGCGGCCCAGTCCATCTACGCGGCGGCTTTCCTGTGCGCCCAGACGACGCTCCGTCGTCCTCCGAAAGGTCGTAGAGCCGGACCGCCCGGCACCGAATTCCGCCGACCGCGCGGGCGGCGAACGACGACTCGACTCCGTACTCGGCGGAGCAGGATCACAGCGCGAGCGATGCCGGCGGTCGGCGGCGCTCACAAGGGAGATCTCTGGTATGAACCGGTTCTTTAGCAAGCTCGACCTCCGCGACATCAAGATCGATCCGGCCGGCACCCACTTCCCACCAGACGCGGAGGAGTTCGAGGCCGAGCAGGACGACGAAACCGTTCAGACGTCCGACAACGGCCAGGAGCCTGCCACCACCATCGCGGGACCGGCGCGGCAACCCCACGTCCCCGGCTGGGCGCCGGAACCGGCGCCGGCGACCTCGTTCGCCGACGAACTCGACTTCGGTCAACCCGCCGCCGTCGATGGATCCGAAACACCGGTCTCGGAAATCGTCACCGCCGTGGATGAAGGCGAGGCCGAATCGCGCTCGGGTGAAGTCCTCAAGGTCTCTGCCCGCTCGCGGCCGAGTGCGGTCGCGGGCGCCATCGCCGGCGTGGTCCGCGAGAGTGGCCGGGCCGAGGTGCAGGCAATCGGGGCCGGCGCCACCAATCAGGCGGTCAAGGCCGTCGCGATCGCCCGCGATTACCTGAGGGAAACCGGCATCGAGGCAATTTGCCTCCCCGCCTTCATCGACGTCACCATCGACAACGAAGACCGGACCGCGATCCGCCTCGTGGTCGAGCCACGGTAGTGGAGCAGGCGGACGGCAGGGCGCCGACAGCGGCAACGACGATTCCGGCCGTCTGCCCTCTGCCGCCCGCCCCCCTCACGCGCCCATGGGAGTCATCGACCTCCACACCCACAGCAACGTCTCCGACGGTCTGCTGACGCCGACCGAGTTGGTCCGCGCGGCAGATGGACGGGGATTGCGTGTCCTCGCGCTCACCGACCACGAAACCGTAGCCGGTCTGGCCGAAGCCGAATCCGCGGCACGGGACGCCGGGATCGAGTTCATCCCCGGCGTCGAACTCAACACCGATCGCGGGCACCACGAGGTCCACATCCTTGGCTATTATGTCGATCGAAACGATTCCGACCTCGTCGCCGCGCTCGCCCACCTCGAAGAACAACGGGTCGAACGCATCGAGCGCATGGTCAGGCAACTGGCAACGATCGGAGCGCCGGTCGACCTCGACCGGGTGCGCGAGTTGGCCGGTCCCGGCACGATTGGTCGCCCCCACGTGGCGCGGGCGATGATCGAGAAGGGATACGTTTCGACGGTGAGCGAAGCGTTCGATCGGTATCTTGCGAGCGGCCGACCGGGATTCGTGCCGCGCCGGCGCAACGACCCCGAGGCGGCGGTCAGCTTGCTTCGCCGCAACGGCGCCGTTCCGGTTCTGGCCCATCCCCTCACCACCGGCGACGTCGAGGCGATCTTGCAACGGTTGACCCCGGTGGGTCTGCTCGGCCTCGAGGCCTATTACGGCGAATACGACGAGTCGGTGCGACAGGACCTTCGCGCGACCGCGGACCGATGGGGTTTGATCGCCACCGGCGGCAGCGACTACCACGGCGAGGGTTTCAAGCACGGTCGCGACCTCGGCGGGCCGACGGTGCCGATGGAATCGGTCGACCGGTTGCGGGACGCGGCCAGGCAGGCAAGGCACGGCGACGGCGAGAAAGCCGCCTCCCGATCCGGTTAGGTCCGCGTGCTAAACTCGGATAGGTGTCGTGGCAACGCGGTCGCCTCCGGTGGGTGAGGTTTCGCCCAGATCAACGAATATTCGGGCAACTCGTGTCGCCTTCGGGTCGGACCGGTGCCAGCAAAGAAGAATGCGTTGCGGCTCACGCTGCGCCTCGTCGGTCTCGCGATCGGTCTCACCCTTGGCTTCCTCGCCGGCGACCTGGTGGCCAGCGTCGGCCACTCCACCGACGCTAGAACGGCGCTCTTGCTCATCGCATTGGGCATCGGCGGTATCGGTTACGTCCTCGGTCCGCACGTCAGTTGGGCCATCTTTCGCAACCTCAAGAAGGTCGTCGCCGAGACATCGACGCTCGATTTGGTTGCCGTCGGCGCCGGCTTCACCTTCGGCGCCCTGATCGGCGCCCTGCTGGCGGTGCCGCTGTCGTTCTTGCCCGAACCCTTTGGGCGCCTCATCCCCTTCGTCGTTGCGATCGTCACCTGTTCGCTGTCGACCGCGGTCGCCCTGCTCCGCAAGCGCGATCTCATCGCGCCACTCGTGAATCCTCGATTGGCTCGCGCCAATGCCGCCAGTACCGCCGCCGAGTCCTCCTCGCACATCGATGCGGCCGTACTGCTGGATACCAACATCCTCATCGACGGGCGGATCGTCGATCTCATCGCCACCGGTTTTCTCGACAACCGTTTGCTGGTGCCTCGCTTCGTCCTCGACGAATTGCAGCGGATCGCGGATTCGGACGACCCGCTCAGGCGCACCCGCGGCCGTCGTGGACTCGACACACTCAACCGCATCCGCCAGGACGAACCCGATAAGCTGGAAGTCGTCGACTCTGCGGTTCCCGAAGAACGCGAGGTCGACGCGAAACTCGTTCACCTGGCGAAGGAACGGGGTATCAGGGTCTTGACGAACGACTACAACCTCGACCGGGTCGCCCAGGTTCAAGGCGTCGAGGTCATCAACCTCAATCGTCTGACCAACGCGCTCCGGCCGATGGTGCTGCCGGGCGAAGAGATCAAGTTGAAGGTCGTCCAGGAGGGACGAGAAGCCGGGCAGGGCGTCGGGTTTCTCGACGACGGCACGATGGTCGTCGTCGACGGCGGCAAACCGTTGGTCGGGACGCAGACCCAGGTGACGGTGACCCGCCTCCTGCAGACCGGTGCGGGCCGGATGGTCTTTGCCTCACCGAAACATGTCGGATCCTGATCGCTCCCTGGCCGCTGCCGTCATCGTCGGTGCCGGTCGCGGCACCCGATTCGGCGCCGCCGACAAGGTCATGGCGCCGCTGGCCGGTCGTCCGCTCCTGGCTTACTCGCTCGACGCGGCCGAGCAAGCCGAGGCGGTCGGCGCAATCGTCGTCGTCACCGCCGAACATTGCGTCGGCGCCGTCGCCGACCTGATTGGGTCGGGATCGTGGTCGAAGATCGTCGCGACCGTCACCGGAGGCGACCGCCGTCAAGACTCGGTTTGGGCAGGGCTGGCGGCGATGCCGAGCGGCGCCTCGCACGTCGCCGTCCACGACGCCGCGCGCCCCCTGGTCACCTCTTCGCTGTTCGACGCCTGCATCGCGGCGGCGCGCCGGTTCGGCGCGGCCATCGCCGCCGCGCCTGTAGCCGACACGCTGAAGCGCGTCGTCGACGGCCGCGTGGTGGCGACGGTCTCTCGCCGGGATCTCTGGGCGGCGCAGACTCCGCAAGCGTTTCGCCTCGAACTTCTCATGAACGCGTTTGCATCGGCCGCGGCGACCGGGCTGGAAGTGACCGACGAAGCATCTCTGCTCGAAGCCATGGGCATCGAGGTGGCGATCGTGCCAAGTTCTCGCGCGAACCTGAAGATCACGCACCCGGAAGACCTCGCAGTTGCCGAGGCGGTGATGCGCGCCGGTACAAGCGGAAGACGGGCGTCATGACCACCCGCACCGGGATCGGCTACGACGTCCACCGGTTCGCTCAGGGACGCCCGCTCGTCCTCGGCGGCGTCGCGATCGCCCATCCATACGGTCTTGCGGGTCATTCCGACGCGGACGTCTTGCTGCACGCGATCGTCGACGCGCTCCTTGGGGCAGCCGCCCTCGGCGACATCGGCCACCACTTTCCGCCGTCCGATCCGAGTTGGCGCGACGCCGACAGTCGACTGTTCCTGACTCACGCCGCCACGTTGATCAGGGACGCCGGCTATTCGGTCGCCAACGTGGACGCCACGGTGATCGCCGAGGAACCCCGCATCGGACCCCATGCTCAGGCGATGCGGCGGTCGATCGCGGAAAACCTCGGCATCGGCGAGCAAGCGGTGAGCGTGAAGGCGACGACCAACGAGGGGATGGGATTCGTCGGCCGCGGCGAGGGCATCGCGGCGCTCGCGATCGCGACGATCGAATCGAGCGACCCGGGGGGCTCCGCGCCCCACGCCCCCATGCCGCCGGTATAGCGCGAGCAAAGCCATGCGCGTCCTCATTCAGCGGGTCAGCCACGCGCGCGTCGTCGTCGCCGGCGAGATCGTCGGCGAGATCGGTCGCGGCCTGCTCCTCTTCGTCGGCGTCACGCACGACGACGGTGAGGGCGATGCCGCCGTACTTGCTGCCAAGGTCGCACATTTACGGATCTTCGACGACGACGGTGGCACGATGAATCGGTCCGCGCTCGATCTCTTTGCCGAGGATCCGTCCGGTGTCGGGATGCTCGTCGTATCGCAATTCACCCTCTACGCCGACGCGCGGAAGGGGAGGCGTCCCAGCTACCACCGGGCGGCCCAACCGGGATTGGCGGCGCCGATGGTCGATCGGTTCGCGGCGACGCTCCAAGGGTTCGGTCTGCCGGTCGAGACCGGCCGCTTCGGAGCGGAGATGGCGGTCGAGCTCGTCAACGACGGCCCGGTCACCATCTGGCTCGATTCGAGGGAACTTCGTTCCTGACCTCCGGCCGGCAGGAGGACCGAACAGGACTTTTCGGTCGCAGTCTCGCCGGAAGCGCGCCGCTATACTCGACGCCGACCGGGCATACCGGCGACGTTTCGCCTTATGCGAACTCACATTCGGCAGCACCGCCGACGAGCGGCGAGTTCGCGCACGAGCGAGCGACCGTACCGCCTGCCCACCGGCGCGGCGATCGGGAGGCCGAGGAACGTGCACTATTGCCAGGACTGTGGCGGGGCCAACGCCGCCAACGCAACCACGTGCCGCATCTGCGGCCATCTCATCGTCGGGGAGCGGGGCGGCCCACCGTGCCAATCGTGCGGCGCCCCGACCGTCGAGGGCGGGAAATTCTGCTCGCTTTGCGGTACGGCAACGGTGGCGGCACCGGCTGCCGCGCTCGCCGGGGTGCTCGCCGGATCGCGTAACGTCGATGCGGCCATCACCACCGACCGGCAACCAGCCGCGTCCCAACCCGACTCGGCGATCGATCTCAGCGAGGGGCTGGATTTGCCGGATTGGCTGAAGCGCGCCGCTGCCGAGCAACCGTTCGATCCGAACCGTCCGACCGCGGTCGTCGCCAATCCGTACGGACCGACAGGGAGTTCGTCCGCGACCGTGGAGGTGGCTCCGGCAAGCATGGGAGCCGGCTCTGCCACCGAGTCGTCGCCGCGCCCACCGCTGTCGATTCCGGACAGTGGCCCGCCGCTGACGCCGTCCGGGCGCCTGGCCGATCCCGCCGATGGGCAGGTTGGCGCGGCGACGGCGACAACCCGCGCGGCCAACGTTGCGGACACCTCATCCTTCATCTCCGAAGACGATTTGCCGGATTGGATCCGCCAACTGGCGGCCGCGGACGAGGCAAAGAACGTCGAGGAAATGCAACGCGCTGCCGACGCGGCGGCCGCGGGGAAACCGACGTCGACTGCCGGCCCCCGGTCCCACCGGCCATTGCCCGGAGAGACCGCGGCGACCGCTCCGGCGACGAGCCCGTGGTTGACGCGACGCGAACGAACGGACGTGCCGGAACCGGCAGCGGTCGAACCATGGGGAGCAAGCGCGGCTCCGGCACCCGGAAGCGCAGATCAATCCATTCAGCAGGAGCGCGCGCCGGTGGCGCTCGACGCGAGCGACCGCGGTTCGGACCAATCCAACGGTGAGCCAGAGGCGATGCCGGCACCGACCAGAGCCGCATCGAAACCGAACCAAATGCGGATCGTCCTTGCCGCTGCGATCGTTCTTCTCGTCGTCGCGCTGATCGCCTTTATGGCGCTTTCGTAGTCGCTGCCACGCCGGACAACCGCGGAGGATTCGATGACCGAGGCCGAAACCGAACCCCAGGATTCGATCGTCGTGGCGGACTTCGGGCAAGGAACGTCGCGGGCGTTCTTGCTCGAACAGGTCGGCGGCGCCTTTCGTTTCGTCGCCAAGGCGGAGGGGCCGACGACGGCGACGCTGCCGTTCGAGAATGTTTCGATCGGGTGGATGCAACTGCTGCGGCAACTCGAGTGGGCGACCGGACGCACCCTAACCGGTCGCGACGGGTTGGCGATGCCGCAGCAGGAGAGCGGCGACGGCGTCGACGCGCTGCTGATCTGCTCGACTTTGGCCGAACCCGCCCGCGTGGCCGTGTTGGAAGCGGGGTCGAGTCCGGTGGTCGGGCTCGTCCTCGACGGACTGAAACGTGCCCACGCGCGCGTCTTTCACGTCGCCGCGCCGGCCGGTCGGAAGGACGGCGGCTGGGCCGCCGCACAGGCCGAGGCGTTGCGGGGATTTCGACCGGAAATGGTCGTCCTGGTCGTGGGCGCCAACCCCGCGGACAGTCTCGCCCGCATCTTGCAGCTGGCGAAGCAGTCGTCGATGAATGGCAGTGTCGCCCGCGCGGTGGTCGTGGCGGATGGTGCCGCGCAGGAGCAAGGGCTGGCGTCCTTCGGCGGCAAGATCCGCGTCCGCGGCGTGTCGCCGGTGGTGCGATCGGCGGCCGACATCGCGGGCGAAATCGAACGCGAATTGCTCGAGGCCTTCCGCGCGCGGACGGCGACGCCGGATTTTGCCGAGATCGCACGGGCCGCGAGCGCGGACGTGATCTCGCGCGCCCACTCCGTCGACCTCGTCAACCGGTTCATCGCCCGCGCCTTCGGCCGGAGGGTGGCGACGATCGGGATCGACGACGGGATGCACGTCCACTGGGCGAGTGCCGACGCGGGGACGCTGGCGACCGCGCCCAACCTCGATCTCGCCGCGTCGATCGCCGGGTTGACGGCGCGGGAGGTGGCGGAAGCCGCGATCTGGTTGCCGTTCGAGGCGAGCGAAGACGAATTGATTACCTGGGTGCTGAATCGCTCGGTCCGGCCCTGGACCATCCCGGAACATCCGCGCGACATCGCGATCGAACAGGCACTGGTTCGGCAAATTACGCGGCGGGGTCTGGCGGAGATCGCGCGGTCGCAACCGCTCGCCCTCTCGGGTGTCGACCTCGTCATCGGCGGACCGGTTTTCGCGCGCTGGAACCAACCGGGATCGGCGGCGCTCGCTCTGCTGGACAGCATCGACGTGGTGCCGGACGAAGGCGTGCTCGACCTGGCGCTCGATCAGGACGGCTTGATGGCCGTGGCCGGGGCACTCGGGACGATCGATCCGGGCCTGGCCGCCAACGTGTTCGAATACGACGCCTTGACTCACCTGGGGAGCGCGGTCGTGATCGGCGGTTCGTCGCACGAGGGCGACCTCGCCTGCCGAGGCGAGATCCACTACGAGAACGGCGGCATGGCGCAATTCTCGGTCGGCAACGGCAGCCTGGAAGTGTTGCCGCTTCGCCCCGGCGAGATGGCGACGCTGGTACTGCGCCCCGAGCGCAAGTACTCGGTGGGCGGGCATTCCGCTGGGAAGACGGTCACCCTGGCCGACGAGCGCCGCATCATCGGCGGTCTGGTGGGGGTGATCGTCGATGCGCGCAGCCGGTCCTTGACCAATGCCGGGACCAATCGACCCCACCGGGTCAAGCAGTGGCTCGACGCCGTCAACGGGGCGAAGGCGCCGGCCGTTCGGCGGTATCCGTAACGAGCCGGTAGCCGGTAGCCGGCAGCCGGTAGGAGAGTCGACGGGCGACAGACGACGGTCGACAGGGGACTCAGTCCTCAGTCCGCAGCACTCGCCTACCGGCTGCCGGCTGCCGGCTACCGGCTGCCGGCCTTCATGAGGGAGACAAGTAACCGATGAATCTCAGCTTTCCCCACCGAGAGGCGCTCGTCGTTCGCAACCACGAGTTGCGGGTGATTCGGCGGTTGAGCGGCAACCCGGACGTGAAGGTCCGGGCGGGAGAGCGCGTCGCGCACGATCAGGTGATCGCACGGACCGATCCGACGGCGTCGGCAGTGAAGTTGCCGATCGCCGACCAGTTAGGCGTGGCGCCGCAAGAGGTGGCGCGATGCCTGATGCGCCCGGTGGGTTCGTCTTTCGCGACCGGTGAGGCGCTGGCGCGTTCACGCAAGGGGTTGCGCAACGTCGTCGTCGCGGCCCCCGTCGGCGGAGTCTTGCTGTCGGTCGATCCGGTGACCGGTGTCGGCTTGTTGGCGCCGGGCAACGGCGGTGAGGTCAAGGCGCTGGTCGGCGGCGACGTCGAGTTCGTCGATGGCAGGCACGCCATCTCGATCCGTACCGTCGGTTCTCGCCTGCTCGGCATCGTCGGATTCGGCGACGCCGTCGGTGGTCAGATACGGGTCATTGCCGGTCAGCCGAGGGAGGACCTGCCGCCGGGCAAGGTCACACCGGACCTTGGCGGTAAGATCGTCGTCGCCGGTTCGTGGGTGAGTGCGGCCGCACTGAAGCGGCTGCTTGATGTGCGCGCGGTCGCCGTGGTTTCGGGCGGGATCGTCGAGCGAGAGATTGCCGGTGGACTCGGTTTGCACGCGGAGGACCGACTGGCGCCGTGGCGGCTCGGCTCCAGCGACCGGGTCATCGGCGAGCACCTACCGCCGGGGATTTCGGTGATGGCGACGGAGGGCTTCGGACCACTGCCGATGCACCCGGACGCGTTCGCATTGCTCAAGGAGGCGGAGGGGCGCGAGGCAGTCCTGTTTCCCTCCACGCGCGTCACCGGCGAGTTGATGCGGCCCGAGTTGATCGTCTGCGATGGAGTGGAGGCGCTCGACGACGACGGGTTGACGAGTCACGCGGCGTTCGTTGCCGGCGCGCCGGTGCGCTTGACGGACCAGGGATCCCTCGGCACCATCGGCACGCTGGCCGGCGGTCCGCGCCGTTCGCGCTCGGGCGACGGGCTGGTGTTCGACGTGGTCGACGTCGATATCGAAGGCAGTGCGGGACGGACGGTTCCGATCGCCGACGTCGAGATCGTGGCCTGACGGCGATTGCGAACAGACGGATCGGGACGGATACGCTCGGCGCGCGACGAGACCCAGGTATTTGACGAAACGGCGAACGGTGCCGGGACGGGATTCGGCGTCCGCCCGCGCCGAACGACTATGCGGCCGACTGATGCACCAGTCCCGACCCCACGGGGAGCGGGGTCGGGTCAACCTCGCCTGTTGACGCGACGTTGTTGCTGAACCACACTCGTGTCCATCAATACATTGCGAACCGGCGGGACCGCTGGTCGCGGGGAGACGAGGAGAGCAGCGATGCGGCGCCTTCTGACCTTAACGATACTCCTAAGCGGTCTGTTGCCGTTGGCGGCGGTCACGGCATCCCGTGCAGCGACCACAACCGATGTCGCAATCGTTTCGGCCGACATTCGGACCGGACAGCGATTGGCCGGTGCCTGCTACGTCATCGTCGATTGGAGCAACGAGGGCTGCGACGAGAACGGTGACGGTCAGGTCGATTTCACAGGCGTCGCCCGCGGCGACTACACCGTTACCCAGACGAGACCGCCCGCGGGATACCTGGCGCCCGGCGACTTTCCGATCGCCGTCGACGACGACGGATCAGGTCTGTTCGCCGCCTTCCTGATCCCGAAGGCCAACGGCGACGGCAACTTCGACATCGCGGTCGGTCCGATCGACGCGTTTACCGACGAATCCTTGACCGGCGCCTGCTTCGTCCTCAACGGCGGTAGCATCGAGGGCTGCGACGAAAACGAAGATGGTCGGGTGGATTATCAAGATGTCCGCGCCGGCACCTACCTCGTGACCGAGACGCGTGCGCCGATTGGCTACAGCGTGCCAGACGACTTCTGGATCGCGGTGACGGCGAAGGGCGCGAAGCGATTTCTCGTTCGACAGACCGAGGACACTGGATTGCCCGACGTCTCGATCGTGTCGATCGACGACCAAACGGGTGAGCGGGTGGTCGGCGCCTGCTACGTGATCGTCGATTGGAGCAACGAGGGGTGCGACGAGAACGGTGACGGCCAAGTCGATTTCCGGGACGTCCGACCCGGCACCTACGCGGTGAAGCAGACGAAGGCGCCGGCCGGATTCGAAACTGGCGCGGACTTCAGCATCACCGTCCGCGATGTCCCCCGCCAATCGTTCGCGGCGCACCTCGATCCGGCTCCGGCTGGGCGTGACGTGGCGATCGTCTCCCGCGACGCCGAAACCGGCAACCGATTGGTCGGCGCCTGCTACATCATCGACAGCGCCAGCATCGAGGGGTGCGACGAGAACAACGACGGCCAGGTGGACTTCAAAGATGTCCGTCCCGGCACATTCGACGTGATCGAGACGAAAGCCCCGAAGGGATACGCCGCAGTCGTCGGCCTGAAGATCACGGTGAAAGCCTCGGGTGATGGCAGCATCCAGCTGTTCGCGGTGAATCATCGGAGGTCGTAATTCACCGGCGCACGACCGCCGACGGGACTTGAACCGGCGAACGATTGCGGCGACCATAGCGCTGACCAGTACCAATTTCGACCGCTGACGGTGTCGTCATGTTGGATGCCGGTCCTCCTGCTGTCGAATCGGCAACGAACTCCCTCGCGGCCCTGCCGTTTGTCGGACGGGACGCCGAGCTCTCCGCGCTTGTCGACGCGCTTGACCGTGCGTTGGCTGGTCACGGGCAATCGGTGCTTCTGATTGGTGAACCCGGCATCGGCAAGACGCGCCTCGCCGAGCGGATCTCGGCAACGGCGCGAGATCGCCAAACGGGAGTCTTCTGGGGCAATTGTTACGAATGGGAGGGAGCCCCACCGTTCTGGCCGTGGGCTCAGATCCTGCGCGCTTGGATGGGGACACAAGATGACGCCGGACTCCGGCAGGTGCTCGGCGCAAACGCTTCACTCGTCGCGCAGATCGTGCCGGACGTCGCTGAGCGATTGGTCGATTTGCCTGCGGTGGCGCGACTGGAACCGGAGGCACGGCTTTTTCGCCTCCTGGCAGCGACATCGGCAATCCTCCGGAACGCCGCCCGCCGCCAGCCAGTGATGATCGTCCTCGACGACATCCACTGGGCCGACAGACCCTCGCTGCAATTGCTGCATTTCCTGACACAAGAGATCCGCGACGTGCCCGTCCTGATCGTGGCTACCTATCGCAACGTCGAAGTGGGGCGGGATCATCCTGCCGCCCCGATCCTTGCCGATCTGGCACGAGAGCCGAACTGCCGCCGGCTCGGCCTGCGCGGGTTGCCGAAACCGCAGATCGCGCGCTTCATGGCGCTTGTCGCGGGCAGCGCCCAGCCGCCGAGTTTGGTCGACGCGGTCACCGAGGAGACGGCCGGCAACCCGTTCTTTGTTGCCGAAGTCGTCCGGCTCTTGGCGGACGAGGGGATGCTCGGCCGTACCGACGCCAGCGAGAGTGGGCGTCTTCGTGTTCCCGAAAGCGTGCGAGAGGCGATCCATCGACGGCTGAGCGGTCTCTCCGACGCGTGCAATCGGGTCCTGGCGACGGCATCCGTGATCGGCGGGCAGTTCGATGTCGGCTCGGTGGGGACAGTCGCCGAATGCCCTACCTTCGAGGTGCTCGGTGCAGTTGACGAGGCGACGCGGGCGCACCTGTTGGTGCCGACCGATCTTCCTGGCACATTCTGCTTTGGTCATGCGCTGGTCCAGGAAGGGCTCTATCAGGAAATGCCGGCGGCGGAACGGGCGCGGCTCCACCTGAAGGTGGCGGAAACGCTCGAAGCAAAGACGAGCGATCGTGAGCCGCCATGGGAGGAGCTCGCCCACCACTACTACCAGGCGATGCCGCTGGGGCACTTCTCGAGAATCGCCGACTGCGCGGAAAGGGCGGGCGACGCCGCGGTGACTCGATTGGCCTGGGATTCCGCCACCACGCAATTTCGTCGCGCGCTCGAGGCCCTGGACGCGGGCCGATCCACCGATGACGCACGGCGGTGCGAGTTGCTGTTGGCCCTTGGGGAAGCGCAGAACCGGGCTGGGTCGGGCTCTGGCGACGTTCCAGCAGCGCGAGACAATCTCTGGCGGGCATTTGTGCTGGCGCGAGCACTTGGACATCCGGAGGGCATGGCACGAGCGGCGGTCGCCCATGTGGGCTTGAACATCGTCGGGGCCTTCGGTGGGGTCCAGCAGGTCGAAATGCTCGAGGAATCGCTGTCCGCGCTCGGCCCGGGCGATCATCCGCTCCGCGTCCAGGTTCTAGGACGGCTCGCCGTCGACCTGCACAATCGCTCGAACGGCAGGAGTCACCGAGCACAGGTGCTCAGCGACGATGCCGTAGCCATCGCCGACCGGCTCGCCGACCCCGCCCAGCGTGCCTTTGCCCTCTGGGCCCACATGTGCGCGCGTTCGGGTCCCGACGACTTACGGCAACGCGCGCAGGACGCGGTCGGATTGATCGCTATGGCCGACCAAGCCGGTGATCCGCTTTTTGGTGCATGGGGGCACCTTTATCGGTTGACCTGCTTTCTCGAAGTCGGCAACCTCGCCGGCGCCGAGCGAGAAATGGCGTCGTTTGCGGGGTTCGGCGAACGAGCCCACATTCCCTATCTCGCGCAGCGAGCCGCGGCCTTTCACGGCATGATCGACCTTGTGCTCGGGCGCTATGCCGACGCGGAGCAACGAATCGCGAAAGCCAGGGACTTGTGGCAAAGTGACTCGCCACGGCAGCACCAATGTCAGGAGTTCGTGCTCTTGCGGGAACTGGGACGGCTGGAGGAGCTGGCCGAAGACATTACAGTGCCCAATGAACTCCACGTCTGGCGCCAGTCCGCCCAGGCCCACCGCATGTGCCTTGCTCTCGACCGGGGACAGGTCGACGTCGCCCGCCTCGACTACGAGGGGCTGATCGCCACTGACCGCATGCGCGAAGCAACGACCGATACCTGGTTCAGCGTTGTCGCTCGCCTGACCGAGGCGGCGATTGCCTTCCATGACGGTCCGCATTGTTCGGACGTCTACGACCGCCTGAGGCCCTTTGCCGACCGAATCGGAGTCGATGGTCGAGTCGCCGTGTGCTACGGTCCGATGAGTCTCTATCTTGGACAACTCGCCGCCGAACTGGCCCAATGGGAAGACAGCCAGGTCCACCTCAATCGATCGCTGGCGATCAGCGAGCGCCTGGGACTACGCCCATTCGTCGCCAGGAGCCTGCTCGCGCTGGCCCAGTTGCATGCAAAACGGCATCGGCCAGGTGATCGCCGGACTGCGCGCAAACTGGCGCAACGCGCTCTCGACGAAGCGGCGGCGATTGGGATGCGTGGCCTGGAACCGTCTTGCCGCGACCTGTTGGCAAGCCTGGCACCATGCCACGATGCGCGCTTCGGCTTGACGGCTCGCGAGTTGGAAGTGTTGCACCTGGTAGCCGACGGTCTCACGGACGCGGCAATCGCCCAGCGGCTGGCCCTATCTCCCCGAACCGTCAATTCGCATCTGACGTCGATTTACACCAAGCTCGACGTCTCCTCCCGCCGCGGCGCGGCCCAGGCCGCCGACGAATTCGGGCTGGTCTGATTCGTAGCCACACCGATGAAGCCCCACGCTCCTACGTGATTCGCCTCGACAACCTGCGTTGTCCGATTTGCGTTGTTTTCCCGATGCGGGCACGACAACGAAACCGGAAAGTGGAGATGTCGACTCACTTCACCTACGCCGCATGGCCGCGTCGTCGGACGACTCAGCGTCGGGTCAACGATGCCGGCCGCGAGCTCGATCCGGGGTACGGCCCATCGCAGGGAGGAGCACGTCGTGACGGATTCGCAATTTGAACCTCTCCAGATCCGAATGCGGGGCGAACTCGTAACGCCCGATCATCCTGAATACGATGCGGCACGCCAGGTCTATGACGGGATGATCGACAAACGGCCGGCAGCCATTGCGCGCTGCGTCGACGTTGCCGACGTGATCAACGCGCTGTCGTTTGGCAGAACGAGCGACCTCCTCGTCGCCGTGCCCGGCGGCGGTCACAGCGCACCCGGCAAGAGCACCTGTCACGATGGGCTCGTGATCGGTCTCTCACCGATGAGAGGAATCCTTGTCGATCCCAAGCGATCCACGGCGCGGGTCGAAGGGGGTGTCACCTGGGGCGACTATGACCACGCGACGCACGCCTTTGGTCGTGCACCGCCGGGCGGCGTGGTCTCGACCACCGGCGTCGCGGGGTTGACCCTCGGGGGCGGTTTTGGATATCTAACACGCAAATACGGACTGAGCTGCGACAACCTCATCTCGGCCGACATCGTGACGGCGGAGGGATGCGTGGTTAGGGCAAGCGCCGACGAGCACGCCGACCTCTTCTGGGCACTGCGCGGCGGTGGCGGCAACTTTGGGGTGGTGACCTCGTTCGAATTTCGGCTGCACTCCGTCAGCATCGTCTATGGTGGTCCGATTCTCTATTCGATCGACCGCGCTCCGGACGTGCTGCGACTTTTCCGCGATTACATCGCCGATGCGCCCGAGGACGTAAGCGCGTTTTTCGCGTTCCTGATCGCGCCTCCGGCGCCATTCATCCCCGAACCGTTGCACGGGGTCACGATGTGCGGACTGGTGGTTTGCCACCTCGGGACGCTCGATGCCGCCGAGCGTGACCTCCGACCGTTACGCGAGACGGTTCCGCCCGCTCCCGATCTTGCCGGTCCGCTCCCCTATCCGGCGCTCAATTCGATGGTCGATTCGCTGGTGCCGCCGGGATTGCATCACTACTGGAAGTCCGACTTCATCGTCGAACTCTCGGACCGGGCAATCGACGCACACCTCGAATTTGGTCCCCAGGTAAGCAACATCCAATCGGCAATGCACCTCTACCCGCTCAACGGCGCCCAGCAGCGCGTGGCCAGGCACGCGACCGCCTTCAACTACCGGGATGCCAACTTTGTCCACGTCATTGCCGGGATTTCCCCTGATCCTTCGGAGATGCCGGCCATCACGGCCTTGGCGCGGGCGTCTTGGGAAGCGTTGCGCCCGTACGCGGCCGAGGGCACGTACGTCAACTTCCTGATGGATGAGGGCGACGACCGGATCGCCGCCAGCTACCGCGAAAACCTCGGTCGGCTCGGCGAGGTAAAGGCGAAGTACGACCCGTGTAACACGTTTCGCCTCAACCAAAACGTGCGACCAGTGACTGCGGCGAAGTAGGTCGCCGGTTACAAATAGCAACGAGAGATCAAGCAACGTATCCACGGTTCGGCGATGCCGCCTGCTGGCGGGCGTATTGGGTCTACCGATCAATTCGGTGCGCCGTTGACGGTTCGACCCGGACTCGGCTTCTGACTCCGAAGCTGGTAATTCGTCCGAGTTGCGCAAGAGCCAACTGGGGGAAGGTCGTCGAATTCGGCTGCCCCCGAAATGTCTTGTCCGAACTCGGGTATCGCTCCCCAATCGGCGGTCGAAGCGGTCGCAGCGCGTCGTCGCTCGCGGTTGTTGGCGCGTCTTCGGCTCGCTGGAGATCGAACCGTCGTGCCCCGTGAGGGAATGAGAGAATTGGCGAGGGAGCGACGTCGACAAGAGACGGTTGACCATGAGCAGGTTATCGCGCAGATGTTGGGCGGCTTTCCTCAGTGGCGTGAGGGGAAA
This sequence comes from Thermomicrobiales bacterium, assembly GCA_036558305.1. Taxonomy (GTDB): domain Bacteria; phylum Chloroflexota; class Chloroflexia; order Thermomicrobiales; family UBA6265; genus DATBFX01. The sequence goes on from DATBFX010000256.1 coordinate 27,209, forward strand.
TCGCAGGTCGCGGACACCTGGTTCATCCTTGCCGAATAGAGGCGACGGGACCGGTGCGTTCATCAGATCCGGGCCGCCGAGCCAGATCACGCCAATCACCGGTATAGCTGAGCGCCATTCACCCGACTCGTCTTCGAATTTTGGTTGACAATGGGTGAGCTTTGCACTACACTCCGGCCTGTTCGCCGGTATATCGTCCTACGATATGTGGCGTCGCGCTCCGTTGATCGGATTCCCCGCAGGGTGTCCGCGGGGTATCGACCGGCGTGCCAGGAATCGGCATGCCGTGGAGTGAGCTATTTGGCGCGGCTCCACGGTCGCGCGTTCACAAGGAGGAGCAGGGTGTCCCGACTCAAACTGCTCGCGCTCGTCGCGGGTCTGTTTCTTACCTTCAGCAGCACCGCGATGGCGGGCGGGATCAAGGCGAAGCCGTGGAGCTATGACCCGGACAAGACCGGCTGCGGTACCGGTGCCTGGGTGACTCACGAGGGCCTACCCGACTCTGGCAACTCCGATCACGCTCTGTATCTGACAAAGTTCTGCGCGACCGCGACCAATGCGGCGGGAGGCGCAACAATCGACGGGGTGCAAGGTATCGAGCTGACGGAGATCGGTTGGGACGTTCGGGATGACGGGCACTGTGGCGCGGGTGCTCCCCGATTCAATGTGGTCACCAGCGACGACGTGAACCACTTTATCGGTTGCAGCTCACCGCCGCCTTTGTCGGCGTCGGTTCAGGCTTCGGGTTGGACTCGATTTCGATACGATCCGGCGACCGCATTCCCGCCCATCGCCCCCGGCAGTACCGTCAAGAGCATCGACATTGTGTTCGACGAGGGTATCGATCAAGGGCAGGGTTTCGTGTACGTGGATAACATCGATATCAACGGTACACTGATCGGCAAACCCGGAAACGCGTAGTCGTTCTGAGTAACTCGCTCGCGAACCGGAAGCAGGCGGTGCCGCTTGCTCCCGGTTGGTGTTGCGTGTACAGGCGAGCCCAAGGTCACAGCGATTGCGAAACGATTGGCGTGAACGAGTCTTGAATGGCCCGCTCAAGACCCTTGATCACAGGGCGACAACGCCGCTACGTCGTTCCGAATTCCGCCGTGCCGTCCAGATCGACGACCGCGTACGTCTGCAACGGTCCCTTGACCAATGCCGGGCCGCCGATGCTGGTCCAGTGAGTCGTCACGATTGCCGCGGTCTGGATTGGGACATCGCCGCCGTCCTCGTCCGGGTTGACTTCGGGCACAAGTAGCGTCAGGTACCGGTCGAAGCCGTCGGCCGCGTACTCGATGAGGACGGAGACGAGCTGGCCGAGCGCGTGGCTGCGCTCGACGACGAGATCGTCGCCGGTGAAGGTGAGGGAAGACTTGGCGTCGCGGTAGTCGAGGCGCGCGGTACCGGTGCTGGCGGCCGGAACGAAGATGACCTCGACGTCGCCGCCTTTCAGAACGTAACGGTTCGGTCCTGTGGGCGCGGCGGTCGGCGTCGCCTCGGCGAGTGCGTCCCGACGGCCGGCGGTTGCCAGGAAGGCAGCAACAAGACCACCGATTGCCAGTCCACCGGCGACCGTCCGACGCGAAAAGACTTCACCTGACCTAACTCCGAGATTGCCGCGGGTCTTGTCCATCCGCCTGTCCTCCTCTGGTCGCCTTCGGCGCTTCCCCGCGCGCCACGTCCCGGGCACTCCGCGATCAAGCGCCTCACCGATCGATACGTGAACGAAAGCGAACGGTCGTCGGATCACGTCGACGGAGCAAGCCTACCGCAATAAAGCGCCTGGCAGGGGAGTCGGGCGAGGTCATCGCAGGGGCGGACCGGGTGCCCTCTGAGCGCTGTCCGCCCTCGTGCGTGAGCGCATCCGTGCCAGGGCGGACACGGCGGTCCGCCCCTACGGTGCCGTAAAGACCGTCTGTGCTGCAACCCGCTTTAGGGAGAGCGGCCGCAGGCACGCGCGAGGGGGCGGCCAATGTGGCCGCCCCCTCGCGTGTGCTCGCGTTGGGTTCAGATCGCGCGGGCTTACCGCTCCGAGCCAACTTCGCGGAATTCGCCCTCGACGGTCGCCTCGTCGTCCGGCCCGGTCTCAGAGGCGCCGTTGGTGCCGAAGTCGGCGCCGTCTGTGGGCGCGCCTTCGGCGCCCGCGGCGGCGTACATCGCCGAGCCGACCTTAGAGAGGGACTGGACCATCTCCTCGTAGGCGGGCTTGAGGCGGTCGCCGTTCTCGCGGTCCTTGTCGAGGATCTCCTTGACGGTCTGGACCTTCTGGTCGAGCTCGGTCTTGACGTCCTCGGGGATCTTGTCGCCGTGCTCCTTGAGCACGTTCTCGGCCTGGTAGGTCATGCTCTCGGCGTCGTTGATCAGGCTGATCGCCTCGCGCCGCTTGCGGTCCTCTTCGGCGTGCGCCTCGGCCTCCTGGACCATCCGCTGGACCTCGGCGTCGGTCAGACCGGAGGAACCGGTGATGGTGATCTTCTGCTCCTTGCCGGTCGCCTGGTCCTTCGCGGTGACGTTGACGATACCGTTGGCGTCGATGTCGAAAGTGACCTCGATCTTCGGCACGCCGCGCGGGGCAGGGAGGATGCCGTCGAGGATAAACTTGCCGAGGCTCTTGTTGTCGTTGGCCATCGGCCGCTCGCCCTGAAGGACGTTGATTTCGACCTGCGGTTGGTTGTCGGCGGCGGTGGTGAAGACCTGGCTCTTGCGGGTCGGGATCGTCGTGTTGCGCTCGATCAGCGGGGTGGCGACGCCGCCCAGTGTCTCGATGGAGAGCGTCAGCGGCGTGACGTCCAGGAGCAGGATGTCCTTGACCTCGCCGCCGAGGACGCCACCCTGGATCGCGGCGCCGATCGCGACCACCTCGTCCGGATTGATCCCCTTGTGGGGTTCCTTGCCAAAGTAGGACTGGACCTTGCGCTGAACCGCCGGCATCCGGGTCTGACCGCCGACGAGGATCGCCTCGTCGAGCTGGTTCTTGCCGAGACCGGCGTCCTTGAGCGCGGCCTCCATCGGGGGGACGGTGCGGTCGATCAGGGGCTGCACCAACTGCTCCAGCTTGGAGCGGGTCAGACTGACGTTGAGGTGCTTCGGCCCGCTGGCGTCGGCGGTGATGAAGGGCAGGTTGACGTCGGTCTGCTGGGTGCTGGAGAGCTCGATCTTGGCCTTTTCGGCCGCCTCCTTGAGGCGCTGCAGCGCCATCCGGTCCTTGCGCAGGTCGATCCCCTCGGCCTTCTTGAACTCGTCGGCGAGGAAGTCGATGACGATCTGGTCGAAGTCGTCGCCGCCGAGGTGGGTGTCGCCGTTGGTCGCCAGGACCTGGAAAACCCCTTCGGAGAGGTCGAGGACCGAGATGTCGTAGGTGCCGCCGCCGAGGTCGTAGACGGCGATCTTCTCGTCGGTCTTCTTGTCGAGACCGTAGGCGAGGGCGGAGGCGGTCGGCTCGTTGATGATCCGCTCGACGTTGAGCCCGGCGATGCGGCCGGCGTCTTTGGTGGCGTCGCGCTGCGAGTTGTCGAAGTAGGCCGGGACAGTGATGACCGCGCGGTCGACCTTATCGCCCAGGTAGGCCTCGGCGTCGGTCTTCATCTTCTGCAGGATCATCGCGCTGAGCTCTTGCGGGCTGTACCAGCGGTCGCCCATCTTGACCTGAACGTCGCCATTCGGCGCCGCCTGCATCTTGTAGGGGACCAGCTTCAGGTCGCGCTGGACCGAGGGGTCGTTGAACTTGCGGCCCATGAATCGCTTGATCGAAAAGACGGTGTTGTCGGGGTTGGTGACGGCCTGCCGGCGGGCGAACCGGCCGACGAGGCGCTCACCGCTGTTGGTGACGGCGACGACCGAGGGCGTCAGGCGCTCGCCTTCCGCGTTCGGGATCACGACCGGTTCGCCACCCTCGATGGTGGCCATGACCGAGTTCGTCGTGCCCAGGTCGATCCCGATCATCCGTGCCATGTTGTTCTCCTCTCAGTGACGAGTGACAAGTGTCAAGTGACAGGTTGCAAGTCGCAAGTTACAAGTGACAAGTCGAAGGTCGCGTGGCACTATTTGCCACTTGACACTTGCGACTTGTCACTTGAATCGCCGATGCGGACCATCGCCGGTCGCAGCAGGTTGTTGCGGTGGCGGTAACCGGTCTGATACACCTCGACGACCGTTTGACCGCCGCTGCCGGGGTCGCTGGCGACCGCTTCGTGGAGGGCGGGATCGAACGGTTGGCCGACCGCGTCGATCGGCGTGACGCCTTCGCGTTCGAGCAGCGACGCGATTTTTCGCTCGATTAACTGGACGCCCTGGACCCAGGCGGTCTCGCGGTCGACCTCGGGTGCCGAACCGAGGGCGCGCTGGAGATCGTCCAAGATCGGGACGAGTTGGCGCAGCAAATCGCGCGTCGCGAATTCGCGTGCCTGATTGCGCTCCTGATCGACGCGGCGGCGGTAGTTCGCGAACTCCGCCAGCGAACGCTGGAGTTGATCGAGGTAGTTGTCGCGCTCCGCCATGACCGTCGCCAGATCGGGTTCGCCGACGGCAGGCTCGGTGCCGTTGGTCGGCGGGGCGGCCGTGTCGGCCGCGTCTTCTCCGTTCAGTTTCGTCTTCGTCGCGTCTGTCACCTCACCATCCTTCATCTCGTCCACCGTACCCCTCGACGGTGGACGCCTCCTCATGCCGGTCAGTCGACCGTCGGGTAAAGATCCGCCATCAGGTCGCTCATCAGGCGCGCCATGTAGCGGACCGTCGAGATCGTTCGCCAGTAGGACATCCGGGTCGGACCGAGCACGCCCAAGATCCCGGTCACGACATCTTCGACTCCGTACGTCGAGAGGACGAGTCCGAACCGCCTCAACTCGTCCGGTAGGTTCTCGTCGCCGATGAAGACCTGAACGTCGGAGCGCGGCGCCAGGGCCGGCAAGACGGCGGTCAGGAAACCGCCGCCGCGCAGCAGTCCGAGGACGTGGTGGAGATCGCCTTCGCCGAGGTCATGGGTGCCGAGGATGTTCTCCAAACCGGAGTGGCGGACGGCGGTTTGCTCGGCCGCGTCCATCGAGTGCAAGGTCGCCTGGAGGTGGTCGATCACCTGACGCGTCAACTCGTCGTTTCCGCGCACGCGGGCGGCGATTTCTTCGGCGGTCAACCCCCTGAGATCCGGCACCAGCGCGTCGGCGAGGCGACTCAGCCGGTCCTGCCCGACCGGTTCCGAGAGATGGATCATGACCTGGCGGACCGTGCTCTCCAGCGTGACCAGGATCAGCAGCGCCAGGCGCGGTTGCAGCGATATCAACTCGAAGTGGCGCAGACGGGCGACGAGGGTGCGCGGTGCGGTTACCACCGAAACGTTACCGGCGATCTCGGCCAGCGTCGTCGCCGCCAGCTCCATCCAGCCCTCGAGCTGGACCTCCGCCTGCCGGAACTGGTGGCGGATCATGATCTGCTCGCCGGCGGGCAACTCGGGCGCCCGCATCAGGTGGCGGACGTAGTAGCGGTAGCCTTGATCGGTCGGCACCCGTCCGCCGGACGTGTGGAGGTGAGAGATGTACCCGGCAGACTCCAGCTCCGCCATCTCGTTGCGGATCGTCGCCGATGAAACGCCGACCGGGTAGCGCTCGGTCAGGGTTTTCGAACCGACCGCGCGCCCCGTCTGCACGTACTCGTGAACGATCAACTCGAGGATGGCGCGCTGGCGCGCCGTCAACTCGGGACTGTCGGTACCGTCAACAGTTTCCGTCGTCAGGTACTGGGTCATCGCCCGCTCCGCATTAGCACTCTCGCGTGCCGAGTGCTAACACGAACGAGGATACCAAGGTTGAGTCGAGTCTGTCAAGGCTGAGGCGGCAAGGCGGCAAGGAAGAAGAGGCGAAACGGACGGCCCCAAGGAGTCCCCAATCCTCCGTCCTTTTCCTTGCCGCCTCGCCGCCTCGCCGCCTCGTCTCAGATCGGGCGGCGGCCGGCGAAACCGGCGTCGAGGTCGTGCCAGTAGGCGATCCGATCCTCGCCGAGTCGCCAACAGAGGTAGACGATTCGGTCATCGCGGACGGACGGGAAGTCGATCAGACCCCGATTGAGGTCCTTGAGCTCGATGCCGAGGGAGGCAATCTCGTCGATCCCGGCGCTGATCTGGGTAATGAGTTCCGCGATCTGGCGTTCGAGGGCGAGGACGTCCATGCCGTGGCCGTTGCCGCGCATCGCCGGCGTGAATCGGTCGAGTTCGACTCTGGCGGTGTCGAGTTGCTCCTTGAGTTCGCGGAGCGATTCCAGCGTCGGCTGGATCACCGGCAGGAGTGCGTTCGCCTCGGCCACGGTAAAGAGTCTGACGTCCGGGTGGTCGGCAGGCGAGGACTCGCTCATCGATGCCCTCCTTCCGGGTAGCCGGCCCGACCATTGCCGGATCGCGCCCCCCGGCCGAACACACGCGCCAGCAGTCCCGGTTTCTTCGCCGGCTTGGCGGCGATCTCGATCCGCCGTCGTAACGCCGGTTCGACGCGCTTGCGATCCGCGGTGACGAGCCGAACACCCGGCGGCATGGCATCCGGCGCGTCGGGTGTGACGACGTCGATCGCTTCGTAGAGTCCCAGTCCGCTTTGGCGGGCATAGGCCGCGAGCTCGAACATCAGGCCGATGAGCGCGACGGGATCGAGCTCGGCATCGACCAAGCGGCGGACCGAGCGCTCCAACCGGGTCTCCAGCAGGCGCTCGAACTCCGGGATCAGGCGCGCCGGGATGAAGGCGCCGCCCATCATGCCGCGCGACAGATCGAGCCGGATCGGCATCGTCCGCGCCGCGGCGACGTCCAATCCCGCGTCGATGAACAGGCGGGCGGGGGGGCGCATCAGCATCCCGACGCCGCGATCGATGCGCGCCTCCCACGCGGTCAGGCTGAGACCGGAATGGACGTAGGTCGGTTGCACGGCGGCGAGCGCCTGGCCAAGACCGTAGGTCAGTGCGTTGGCCCCCGCTTCCTCACCGGCGTCCGCCCGCATCCGGCCGCCGGTCGCCGCGTCGACAAGCCGGCGACGCCAGACGGGGTCGAGCGGCATCGCGGCCAGGTCTCCCGTACCGTTGGCCGCGGCGACGAAGGCGCGAACGACGTTGAGGTCGAGCGGATGGATCGACGTCAACTCCACCGATGATCCAGATCACGAAGCGCCTGATTGGCGCCGCTACTTGGAGACGGCAGATTATACGGAGAGGCGAGCCGCGACGTTTGGACCGACACGACGAGTCTGCGTTCCGCTGTCCGTGCGATCACGTTAAGCTTGCGGTCGTATCGATGCGTCGTCGTCCCGCAGGTTTGGCCGTAGGCAAGGTGGGAAGGGTTCGTTGTCGCACATCATGGCCAGGTTGGAATGTGAACATTTCGGTTCGTACGAGTTGACAATTACCCGCCCCACGGTCGTCGGCTGCCGAAAACGATCGAGACCCAACGGCGCCAGCGTGCATCGATTGGCGACGGCCCGGCCGATTCGCTGTGCCATTGGCAAGACGGTCTTTCTGGCAAGCAGTTGGGCGATTCCCCTGGCAGACGGTTCGTGCCGTTCGATCGCCTGTCTCGACGTGCTCGAACTCGTCCGCGACGACGAGGCGCTGGTCGCCGAGTTCGGACGCCTTCTCGCGCCGGGCGGACACCTGCGTCTGCGCGTCCCCAACACCGGACTGCTCGCTGGGGTCGATGGGTTCAACCTGTATCACTATCTGGTCGACACCACGCATCGGAGGCGGAAACCGCCGGAGACGGAGGAGGTCGGCTGGCGACGCCACTACGGCGTCCCCGACGTTGTTGCGCTCCTTGGTCCGCGGTTCTGCATCCGTACCGTTTCCGCGCGGCGCGCCGGCGTCGCGGAATTCGTGAATGCCGTGTTGCTGGTGCTCCTCCGTTGGCTGCTCGGCTCGGACGGCGCCTATCGACGCTCGATGCCGGTTGTGCGACGGGTCGAGCGTTTAGAAGATCGGTTCGGCCTGGGAAGGATCGGAGCGGTTCTCACGATCGAGGCGGTGAAGCGAGCCGACTTGACCTGAGCGTGGGGTCGCCACAACCGGAGAGCTGGCACGACACGTCGCCTGACCAGGCACTAACCGACGAGGGCACCCGTCAGCGCTTCGGGAGCAGGGACGCGGACGTCCACCGGCTTGACGATGCGATCCACCACGTCGGCCTTGCCGGCGACGCCGAGGCGCTGCATGATCAGGGCGAACGTCTGCTGAAGCTCGGTCATGAGTTGATTGCGGGTGGCTTCGGGCAGGTCCCACAACTCCCGCTTGAACGGACCGAATCCGCGTTTGCGGGTCGTGTAGTAGAACTGGGCATCGGTTTGGTTCGGCTTGCGTTCGTCGGCGTTGTTGGCGGTCAGATGGGCGTAGATGCGGTCGCGCAGGTCGCGGGGGAAGGCGGCGCTGTCGTAGAGCTGATTCTGGAACGCGGTGGCCAGGTGGACCTCGATCGCGTTCGCCTCGGCGAATTTGCCGAACGCCTCTTCCGGAAGGGTGGAGGCGCCGTGTTGGACGGCCCCGCCCAACCGGTAGTCCTCGCGCGCGGCCTTCGAGAGTGCCGCCAGGGTATCGAAATCGACGCTGACGTCGGCGATCGAGCCGTCCGGCAGGACGACCCCGCCGTGGCTGGTGCCCGTCTGGACGCTGATCTTGCTGATACCGGTGAGCGGGCGGCCGGTCGAGGCGCCGCGGCGCTCCAATTCGGCCACGTAACCGCCCATGAAGCCGTAAAGGTCCTCGACCGTGCTGTTGCGGCCCCCGACTTCCCCGATCTCGGCGCCGATCGAGACGGTGATGCCGGGCGGTTCGATTTCCCGGATGAACTGCGTCAACTCGGCGGTGTGGACGTAGTTGCGCTCCTGCTGCTCGGCGATGGTTGGGCGGTCGAGATCGACGATCGTCGAGGCGTCGATGTCGATGTTGTAGTAGCCGGCGGCGATGGCCTCGGCGGCGAGGTCCTTGATCTTCTGAACCTCGCCTTGCGGGTCCTTGGCGTAGTTCTTGGCGTTGATCTGGTAGTGGTCGCCCTGGATGAAGACCGGACCCTGGTAACCGGCTCGGATCGCGGCGGCCAGGACCGAGGTGGCATATTCGCCCGGTCGTTGCCAGGTGTAACTCATCTCGGAGCGCGCAAGCTCGCAGAGTACGATCTTCGTGTTGTTCTTCATCGCGGCACGGAAAATCGCCTGCGCGATGTCGAAGGTGAGTCCGCGAACGTTGATCGCGGGGGCCGTTGCGTGGTCGTATTCCCCCCGGCCGGCGGCCAGGTAGAGATCGTGGATCGACGCCGGGTGCGCCCCGAACTTGGGGGCGGCGGCGCGAACCACCCAGCGGGCGGCGTCGCGCAGATCGCCTTCGCCGAATACGGCCGTGTAGGCCAGGCGGACGACGAGGTCATCCCGGAAGCGATCGGCGTCCAGGACGTCGAGATCGTCGCCGCCGACGGCGACGACCCCCTCAAGGCTCGAGCGAAAGTCGGACCAATCGGCAAAGGGCTTCCGTGTCATCGTCTGTTCCTCCTTGCGCCCGACCGGCCAAAGGACGCCTGCGAGAATGATACGAAACCCGCACCGCGAAGGGCAGCGGCGCCGGCAAGACCGGCGCCGCTGCCCTTCGCGGTGTCGACAGTCACCTATTGGACGGTGAGCGTGCCGGTCATCCCGGCCTGCTTGTGGCCGGGAATCGCGCAGTAGTACTCGTAATTTCCCGCCGGTGCGTTGATCGTCACCGACGTAGACGAGCCGGGGGCGATATCGCCGGTGTGGATGTTGAGGGCGTCGATGTCGAACGTATGGGCGGTCACACCCTTGTTGACGAGGTTGATCGTGACCTCGGTGTTGGCGGGGATCGTCAGCGCGTTCGGCTGGAACTTGATGTCGACCAGATCAATCGTCTGGGCAGCGGTCACGCCGCCCGCGGCCGGGCTCGCGGCAGGACTTGCTGCCGCAACGGGACTGGCGGCGGCCGGGGACGCGGCAGGTGCTCCACCACTCGCGACCACGTGGAGGGTGCCGACCATGCCGGCCTGCTTGTGGCCGGGCTCGGCGCAGTAGTACTGGTAATCACCCGGCGCGGCGTTGACGTCGATGGTCTTCGTGGCTCCCGGCTGTACCTGGCCGGAGTGGATGTTGAGCGCGTCGACGTCGAAGGTGTGGACGGCCTGTCCCTTGTTGGTCACGGTAATCGTCGCCGGCGTATTGGCCGGAATCGTGAGTTCCGTCGGATCGAACTTGATGTCTTCCAGGCTCACCGAGACCGCCGTCGACGGTCCGGCGGCCGTGCCTCCCGCGGCCGGCGAGGCCACGGGCGAAGCGGTGGACGGGGCGGCGGCGACCGGCGAGGCGGGACCAGTCGTGGCCGGCGAGGCGATCGGCGAAGCGACCGGCGAACCACCGGCGGCGGGGCTGGCGGCGGCGGCCGCACCTGGTGTCGGCGAGAGGACCGGGACGTTCGAGGCGGGGACACGGGTGACGGTCGATTCCGTCTTCTCTTCCTGCTTGCCGCAGGCGGCGAGGACGAGCACCGTCAGCATGCCAACGACCGCAAACAGTCCGATTCGTCTCAGCATCGACCCCGTCCTCCGCCTTCTCGCGATCGCACGCGCCGGGCGCACGAACCCGCTCCGAGTCTTGCGCGGCCCTGCCGCCGACCCGCCCGACCGTTCTGACACGTCAGAGGAATGGTTCCGGCCTCCCCAATCAGGCCGTCGCATATCCCTGGAATTGTAATGCGCGGCCGCCCAAACCGCCGTCGATCGGCGTTCGTCTCGGCGACAATGTCATTGCAGCGGTGCCGAGTGGTCGGCATGCCGTCGCGACGACGGGAGAGGAGCGCGTAAACGGATGACCACTCGACCCACGACCGCCGCGAGGCTGCACCGCGTTTCGGTCGGCGTGGTCGCGTTGTCGGTCGCCGAATACGAAGGTGCCGGACCGGCGCTCGTACTCATCCACGGGATCGGTTCCCGCGGCGTCTCGTGGTGGCCGGTGGTCGACGAACTCGCACAACACTTTCGTTTGATCGTCCCCGACCTCCGGGGTCACGGCGATTCCGACAAACCGGCATCGGGCTACCTTCCGACCGACTACGCCGCCGATCTGGCCGCGCTGGTCGATTCCCTGGGGCTTGCCGAGTTCTCGATCGTCGGGCACTCGCTGGGGGGTATCGTGGCACTGACCTGGGCGCTGTCTCACCCCGGCCGGGCACGGCGGATTGTGCTGGAGGACGTGCCGCTACGCGGCGGGTCACGGGCCGATCCACGTTTCGATGAATGGATCGCCCTTGCCGGATTGACGGTCGTAGGCGCGACGGACTACTACCGGCGAGAGTATCCGGGGTGGACAGGGGAGGATTGCCGGCGCCGGGCGGAGAGCATCACCGCGACCAGCCCCGCCGTCTTCGCCGAACTGCGCGACCTCTCGGTTGGAGGCGACGACGCCGACCGGATCGCGCTGCTCGCCGCGATCCGGTCGCCGGTGCTGCTGGTGCGCGGTGATCCCGAGACGGGGAGCATGATCGCACCGGTCGACGCCCAGCGTCTCGTGGCGATCGTTCCCGGTGCCCGGGTGGCGCACATTCCGGGGGGAACGCATTTCCTGCACCGAGATCAGAGCGAGGCATTTCTCGCGGCGGTCGTGCCGTTCTTACTGGGCGAACCGGCGAGTGCCTTGGGTTGAAATCGCCCAGAGGGCACCCGGCCGAGGCGACGAAACCCCTTCGGGGTTGGAACGGAACGCGCGGACCCGAGGACCGCCAACCAGAACGGGGAGACCGGACACGGACAAGGGCAGCGAAGGTCAATCCTGTAGGAGTTGTTCGGCGGTGACGAAGGCGTACCCCTGGGCCTGGAGCGTCTCGATCAGGCGGGGGAGGGCGTCGGCGTCGAGGCTGGCGGCGCCGACGTGGAGGAGGATGATGTCGCCGGGCGAGGCGTTGTCGCCGCAGCGGGCGACGATGTCGTCGACGGAGGCACCGTTCCAGCCGAGGGTGTCGCAGTTGTACATGAGGGTCACCCAGTAGCCGGCTTCGGCGACGTCGGCGAGCACCGAATCGTCGTAGTCGCCGTAGGGTGGTCGGAAGTAGGGTGCGAGTTCGTAGCCGGTGAGGTCGCGGACGATCTTTTCGGTGTCGCGCAGTTCCTTTTGCCGCTCGTCTCGGGTCAGTACCGCCTCTCCCTCGGAGGTCGAGTAGCCGGTGAAGGATCGATGGGAGTAGGTGTGGTTGAAGAGCATGTGGCCGTCGGCGACCATCCGCTTGACGAGATCGGGGTTTTCGCTGGCCCAGTGACCGGTGATGCCAAAGCTGGCGATCACGCCGTCATTCGACAGCGTGTCGAGGATCTCCTCGGCATAGCCGCGGTCGGCGCCGGCGTCGAACGTGAGGGCGACCTCGCGGCGCCCGCTCGTGCCGTGGTCGAAGACGCGGCTGAGTCCGCTGTCGTCGGCCGCGGGTGGGGCCGGGCGCGCGGTTGGCGCGGCCGTCGGGGTGCGGGTCGCTATCCTCGGCTTGGGCGTGTTCGTTGTCGTGGCGGAGGGGCGAGGAACCGGCGAACCGGTCGGACGCGGCGTCGCGGCGTCTGTCCCGGTCGCGGTCGAATCGACGGTGGTCGAGGGACCGGACGTGCCGGTCGCCGGTGCGGTCGCGGTGGGATTCGAGGCGACGGTCGGAGCCCCGGCGGCGCAGCCGGCGAGGAGCGGCGCGAAGGCCAGGATCGCCAAACTCGCGACGAGGATCCGACTCACGGTGCGAGACCGGTCGCGCACGGCCCGCCTACCAGATTCCGAGTTCGTCCTTCGCCTCTTCGCTCATCAATTCGGGCGACCAGGGCGGACTCCAGACCAACTTCACGTCGACTTCACCGATACCCGGCAAATCGCCGAGGGCGCGTTGGACCTCCTGGACGATGACCGGACCGAGCGGGCAGCCGAGCGAGGTCAGCGTCATGGTGACGAGGACGTCGCCCTGGTCCGAGATGTCGGCGTCGTAGACGAGACCGAGATCGACGATGTTGATGCCGATCTCCGGGTCGTACACGGATTTCAAGCCCTCGCGCACGTCGTCGCGGGAAAATGTGACCGACATGGTGATTCGCTCCAGACTGGGGACGCCCGCGGTTCACGCGATCCGGCGGCGTCCGGCATCGTTCCGTCCTGGAATCTAGTGTACTCGGCGGCGGGCCGCCCTTCACTCGCGAGGACGGAGCACGCGCCTAGACACCGCCTGTGCTCCGGTCGTCCACGTCACGCCAGGTCGCCTCCTGGACGCTGCTCGATTCGGTTCCGGCACGTCGACTCGACCACAAGAAGATGAGGGCGGCGACGAACGGGAGCACGAAGAGGAGGACGACTCCGACTCTGACGATCACCCCGATGACGCTGTGGAGCATCCAGCCCACGATCAGTCCGATGAAGAGTCCGACGAGGAGTCCGCAACCGGACCACCGCGCTCGTTCCCTGACCACATCGCCACCGATCTGCATGGCAATTCCTCTCTCGCACGGCGACAATGGTGACACGATCTGCCCGTGCCTCACAATGTGGTCCCGCACGCGGACGCGCGGTGCCGCGGTGACCCTGGGACACATCTTTCGCCGGCAGTCGCGATGCCCTTATACTGAATGGAACAGAAGTTCTATCCCGCGGGAGCGCCCACGATGCCGGTGCAGACGCCAACACGCCAAGAACCTCCGTCCGCGGTAACGGTGGCAACGCAGACCGTCGTGCGTGAGCCGGAGGATCGCCGGCTGCTCGATCTGGACGACAACGCCTTTGCGATGCTGCCCGCGAAGGTGCAATGGCGCCTCGCCGCCTACTATCGGGCGACCGACGCTTTCGATTCGGCGGCGCGCGTCCTGGGCGTCGTCGAACGTCGGGGCGGTGAGTCGTTGCAACTGCTCGAAGAGCGAGCCCGCCTGACGTTCGCGATGGGGAATCGGGACGAGGCCGGTCGCTTGCTCGAAGAGCGGGTTCGGCGAGCCCCGTCGCCGACGGCGCGGGTGGCGCTGGCGCGCTTCCATCTGGAAACCGGCCGGCTCGACCTGGCGGAGCGGATGAGCGAGGAGCTGGCGCGCGAACAGCCGGATCTGGTGACGGTCGCGACGCTCGCCGCGGACGTGGCCCGCGCCGCCGGCGATACCGAAACGGCACGGAGCTACTACCTCGGTGCGGTCGACGCACGCCCCGACAACGCGGGCGCGCTCCTGTCGCTCGCCCGGTTAGCGGTCGACGAGGGTGACCATGAGGCGGCGTCGGCCTTCCTCCGGCGCGCCCTGACGGCCGCCGCTGAGACCGCGACCGCCGGTCAATGTCTGGTCGCCGCGGAAGTGGCCGCCGCGCTCGACCGCGCCCCGCAAGCCGACGAATTGCGGGCGCGGGCGGCAGCGATCGAGAGAAGCCGGACCGAATCGCTGGTCGCCGACGTCAAGGCGGCACTGCCGGAGTCGACCCCGGAGGCGCATTCGGCCGACAGTCTCGTCGCGCCCAAGGCGCCGGCATCGTCTCCACCGTCCGGGGTACCGGCCGATTCCGTGCCAGAAGAACCGGCCGAGCCCGCCCCGGCGGCGGTCGCCTGGAATGCCGCGGAACCGACGGTCGACCTCGATCCACGCGTGATCGAAACGCTGCGGCGCGACTTCGGGCACCGGGCGCTCCGGCCCGGACAGGCGGCGGTGATCGCCAGGGTGATAGCAGACCGCGACACCCTGGCGATCATGCCGACCGGCGCCGGAAAATCGCTGACGTTCCAACTGCCCGCCCTGCTGCGGGAAGGCACGACGCTGGTGATCTCGCCGCTGATCGCCCTGATGAAGGATCAGGTCGAGTCGTTGCCGGCGGCGGTGCGGGAGCGGACGGCGCTGATCAACAGCACCCTCTCGCTCGAAGCGTTCCGCGCCCGCCTGACCGACCTGCGCGAGGGGCGGCTCAAGCTCGTCTACGTCGCACCCGAGCGGTTGCGCGACCACGCCTTTCTTCGCGCGTTGCGGACCGCGGGCGCGTCGCTGGTCGTGATCGACGAGGCGCACTGCATCAGCATGTGGGGGCACGATTTCCGGCCCGACTACCTGTTTATCCCAAAGGCACTGCCGGAGTTGGGCGATCCGACCGTGCTCGCGATCACGGCCACCGCGACGCCCGCGATGGCGACGCAGATCGCCTCCGGACTCGGACGCGACCTGGAGCGTCTGCGGATCAGCGTGTTCCGGCCAAACCTCTTTTACGAGGTCCACGAACTCGAGAACCGCGAGCGCAAGGTCGCCAAGGTGATCGACATTTGCCGGCAAGAGGAGGGCACGGGGATCGTCTACGTCGGTTCGCGCAAGGATGCCGAGTCGATCGCCGCGCTCCTCCGCGACAACCGCGTCGGCGCGATTCCCTATCACGCCGGTCTGGCGCCGGAGGTCCGCGCGCAGAACCAGGAGCGCTTCATGCGCGGACAGGTTCGCGTGGTCGTGGCCACGGTGGCGTTTGGAATGGGTGTGGACAAAGCGGACGTGCGCTTCATCGTCCACCTCAGCCCGCCGGCGTCGCTCGAAGCGTATGCCCAGGAGTCGGGGCGGGCCGGACGCGATGGGCAACCGGCGCGCTGTGTCCTACTCGCATCGCCGACGGACGAATCGAATCTCAAGCGCCTGGCGCGGCGCGACGAGATCGACCTGGAAGCGTTGCGGCGGGTGTACGCCCTGATCAAGCGGTCGGCCAGTGGAGAATGGGCGATCGTCGGCCGCGACGTCCTGATGCCGCCGGTCGCACCGGATCAGGAAGAGGAGATCGATCCGCGGATTGCGCTCGGCATCCTCGATCAGGCCGGACTCGTCGTCCGCCATCCCGATGCGCCGGCGACGTACGAGCTGCGCTGGCGCGCGCCGATGGTCGGCGACGACGAGACGGACATTGATGCCGCCGAGGAAGCGGTGTGGCAGCGCATTCTCGACTGGCTCGGCCCCGAATCGAGGATGCGGACATCGGTTGTGGTTCGCACCGCGGACGCTTGCGCGGCGACCGGGTTGACACCGGTCGAGTTCGACCGCCTGGTCGGCAGTCGCCCCGAACTGGTGGTCCGCGAAGGCGCGCGCGGTATCTGCCTGCAATTGCTCCCCGTCGCGGGCGCGGCGACGACGACGTTGACGACGATCCTGAACCGGGCGAAAAACGACGCCGAACGTCGGATTCGCCAGGTGATGGCCTACGTTCGGGGCAACCGCTGCCGCCACGTCGCGATCGCGGCGCACCTCGGCGAACAACTCGAACCGTGCCAGACATCGTGCGACGTCTGCACGGCCGCTGCCGGGAAGGCCACCCGCGGCGTGGTGCAACCGCCGCAAGAGCGAACTCCTAGCCGATCGACGATCACGGCGGAGGACGCGCTCGCCGTCCTCCAGGGCGTGCGGACGTTGCCGTTTCCGATGGGACGGCAGGGATTGGCGAAACTGCTGACCGGGTCGGTCGAAAGCCGCGTTCGCGCCGATCGATCGCCGGCCTTCGGCTCGCTGTTCGGGTTGACGCGGGGCAAGGTCGAGGGCCTGATCGATCGCCTGGTCGCCGAGGGTTATCTGTATCGCGACCTCGACCACGAGTTCAAGATCATCACCCTCACCCTACAGGGCGCGGACGCGACGGTTGACGACCTCTCGGCATTTGCGGCACCGGCAAGACCGGCCCCAACCGCCAAACCCGATGCGAAGCCCTCCCTGCCGCCGGTCGAAGACGCGGACCTTTCGGCGGCGGACCGAAACCTGCTCGACCGGTTGTGGGCCTGGCGGCGGGAGAAAGCGTCGACGGAAGCGGTGCCGCCGTACATCATCGCCCACAACAGCATGCTGCGGAACCTGGCGTTGACGCGTCCGGCCACGACGGCGATGCTGGCGGCGGTGCCGGGATTCGGTCCGGCGCGTGTCGAAAAGTACGGTCCGGAGTTGCTTCGACTGATCGCCGGTACGCGCGCGGACTGACGGCGACGGACGTCGGTCGCCCCTGTGCTACACTCGGGCGCCCGTCCGAAGCGGGAGGTTTTTGGGGGCGGAAGGGGCCCGGTGGCTTCCCCGGTCTTCAAAACCGTGTGGGCGTCGGCGATCCCGGCGCCGGTGGGTTCGACTCCCATGCGCCCTCGCCACGAAAACTGGCTCGGGTACGCCAAATGCGCGGGCCGGGACGACCTGCCTCCCGGCCCGCGTTAATTTGATGTGCATTCCAGTGCAGCCAACTTGACAGCCAGCCACGGGGACCGGCGCCCACGCTCCCAACATGGCGTCCATCGCAGCGGCAGCCTGGGCATGCATCACCGGCACCAGACGGGAGTAGGTGTCCAGGGTGAGGGTGATCGTGGCGTGTCCGAGTATCTCGCTAACCACCTTGGGATGGAGGCCTTGCGAGAGCAGTCGCGTCGCGGCGGTGTGGCGAAGGTGGTGGAAGCGGATCCCAGGCAGGCCCGTCTCCTTGAGGGCCTCGTAGAAGGTTAGCCGCTGCCAACCGCGACGGAGCCGACGTCCGACCGCTGACGGCCGACGCGCTTACCCAGTTCAATGACGCCTTCAATCGCCTGAGTTCTCGGGGTCTGCACGCCCTCGGCGTCGAGCTCAAGCCGCTTGGCCAGCAGACGGCGATCGCGCACGACGACGAGCAGGGAGTGATCTTCGCCGGGCTCGTGACCTTCCTCGACCCGCGGAAGCCCGACGCCGGCGCGGCAATTCGCGCCCTCGCCGCCGACGGCATCCGGGTGGTGATCCTTACGGGCGACAACTCGCTGGTCGCCGATCGGGTCTGCCGCGACATCGGGTCGGGATCGAGCCGGGGAAGGTGGTCCTCGGCACGGAGATCGATGCGCTCGACGACCTGGCCTTCGGGACGGTCGCGGAGCGGACGGCGGTCTTCGCCCGCGTCGCACCCGAGCAGAAGAACCGGATGGTCCGGACGCTCCGGCGTTGCGGTCAACGACGCGCCGTCGCTGCGCGGCGCCGACGTCGGCATCTTCGTGGCGAACGCGACCGAGGTTGTCCACGGGTCGGCCAACCTCATCCTCCTCAAACACGATCTGCGGGTGCTTCACGACGGCGTATCTGTCAGCCGGTCTGGATCGCGACGCGCCGGGGACATCCCCGGCGCGTCGCCGGCATTGCCTTTCTCCTCCATCGCCGTCTCAGCCGATCAACGCAGCGACGCGATTGCCAATTCCTCCCGTACTTCTGTGACACCCCCGATTCGGCTGGCAACAGACTCGGCATTTTCGGCATCATCCAGCGTCGGAACGTTGCCGCGAAGGCAGACGACGCCGTGGCGCACCTCGACCTCGACTTGGAGGTCCGTGGTCAGCGCATCGTTTCGGAGCTCGCGCAGCACGTCCTGTTCGACAACGTCGTCCGGGCGTCGCCGTTCCCAAAGGGTTTCTGTTTGATCGGAGTCGAGCGATGTCGCACCGAATCCGCCGGCGACAGACAGCCGTTGTCCGTCGTCCGTCGGGCGCACGACCGGATCGGTCGAGGGGAAGTACGGGATCGCTTCGGCAGTCGCTTCCTCGGGATCGCTCGTGCCGATGTCGCCCGCGAAATCCGGTTCGTCCTCGAGTCCCGGGTCGAGTTGCTGGTCGTGGTCGCGGTCGGCGGAGAGATACCCGAAAACGCCGTGGTCGGCATTCTCGAAGTCACCGAAGGCGGAATCGGGAAAACTCGGGATCAACTCCAGACCATCGTCGATCGTCAGTCCTCGTGCGCCGGCGACGGCTTCGGCGATGTCGAGGACGGCTTCTCGTTCCTGGCGACTGGAGATCTCGCCGGAGAGCGAGATCGTCCCATCGCGGAGTTCGACCGCGACGTAGCTGCCGGCGGCTTCGAGCGCCCGGGTCAACGCGTCGCCAATCGTACGGTCATCTGCCGTTGACCTTTCGGTTTTGGTTGGTACGTCTCTCATGGCCGCGCTCCATTCGGTGGTGGTGAACAGGCGATCACCGGGGTGGGTATGGGCCGGTTTCGCCCGGCGCGGGCTAACCGACCTCCTCGCCCTCCGAAAGCGGGTGGGGGCGGTGACTTCGCGGCAGGCGGCGGCTCGGGACACCGTAGGTCGGCTCGCCCCGCTGCGTGGCCAGACGGCGCTCCAGTTGTCGCTCGGCGTCTTCGACCGCGAGGCGGACGGCGTGGTCGGGTGTCTCGGCAGCCTGGTGGCTAACCAACTCACCGGCCATCGGTCCGAGCTCGACACGGAGGTCGACCGTGACCTGTCGTGGTTCCGGCCGGCGGCGAAGCGTCATGATGGCCGTCGGGGCGGGGAAATGGACGAGGCGCCGTTCGAGTCGCCGCAGGTGACGGTGGATGCGCGCGTTCTGCTGCTCGCCGAGGCGGGCGTCGCCGCCATGGATCTGGGTGGTCAGTGCCATCGGGGATCTCCTTCCAGGGGGCATTCCGTCTCAATAGCGCGTCAGTGCGCCAAGGCCACCGTGCCGCATCAGGAGCGTGGACGCGAGTCCGGAGACGATCTCGACCCGCGCATCCTGCGCCAGCGCCGCCTCGACCGCCTGCTCCTTGAGATCGGCCACCGGTCGCGTCGCCCCGGTACAGGACGGGCAACGATCGAGAGCCGCCGTCACCCGGCCGCACGTCTCGCACACGCGGCCGTCGCGGTTCAGCTCGGCGGCGACGAAGAGTCGGTGAACCTTGCCCGCCGCCAGCGCACCGAGCGTCCCTTCGAGACCGAGGACGGGGGGCGGGGTGGTCTCCGCATCGAGCAGGGCCTGGACAGCCTCCACTTCTTCCCGCCGCTCGACCGCTTCCGCGGCTTTGCGCGCGGCGGCAAGCACCTCGTCTTCGCGGGCGTAGAGCGGGAGCGTCAAGGTACCGACGAACCGGCCGCGCAACGGCGGCGGCAGGCGGTGGAGGAGCAGCGAGACCGCCTCCTCGGTGCCGCCGATCAAGAGGCGATCGAAGGGACGGCTCTGCAACTCTTCCCGCAGCGCGTGGATCGTCCGTTTGGCGTGGCGAAGAACGTGGTCCTCGTGGTGGCGCTCGTACCGCTTCTGCGACAGGGCGAACCAGTCACCGGTCTCCTGCTTGCCCGGAACCTCGTCGACCAGCAGGTGCCGTTCCTCGATCTCGCCGAGGAAGATGGTGAACAACCGGCTGCGTTCCTTGTCGAACAGGAGCACCGCAATCCGTTCGCATTCGTCGAGCGCGGACGCGAGCGGTTCGACCGCCGGACGATTGGCCCAGACGACGCGGTCGAGTGGTCGAATCGGCAGCGGAGTCGCGATGATGCCTTTGTCATCACCGGTGGCGAAGATCGCCAAGCCCGGGGCCCCGGGGGTCGCCAGACCCGCCAGGTAGGTCTCGACCTGTGCGATCGCCGCCTCGAAACGGCGCCGGTCGTCGCGATCTTCCGGCTCGAGCTGCTGCCGCATCGTCTTGCCGTGCTCGCGGAAGGCGATCGCGTAGCCCTGACCGATTGCGCGCTCCGACGAGGTATCGAGAAAAACGGAGAGGCAGCGATCGCTCGGGTTCCGCTGCACCAACCGCAGCACTTCGGGCAGATCGCGGACCGATGGGGCAGTTGATGACGCAATCATGGCGATCTCCTTGCACGACGATCAGTTTTCCGCCGTCCAGCCTGTCGCGGACCGGCTCAACCTGACGTCGCGAATAGCGGGTCCGCTTCCGGCGTCATCACCGGCGTGGCGGCGCGGTGACCGACCGGGACGATCATCACCGGCACCGGACCCGACCTCACCAACTTCTCGGCGACGCTGCCGAGCATCCAGCGCCGGATCCCGCCGCGCCCGTGACTCGCCATGACGACGACGTCCCCATCCCTGGCCGCATCGGCGATCGTGTCGAACGCCCGGCCGACGTGGATCGCCGTCGTCGTTTGCACTCCGGCATCGCGCAGCTCGGCGGCGGTCTCGGCGAGCAACTCGGAGGCGGCGGCGACGCCCTCCTGGATGCGGTCGGGCGCCGGTGCGTAGGCGCCGGGATACGGCGCGATGCGTTCCTCCTCGTCGATGGCCAGGACGAGCGCAACGGAGACATTCAGATCTCGGGCGAGTGCGGTCGCGATCGGGAGCGCTCGCCCCGCGAGCGTGGAGCCGTCGAGCGGAACCAGCACGCGCTTGACCCGCGCCGGCTCCAGTGCGACGACCGCATCCCGCGGACGGACGACCAGGACCGGCACCGGCGAGTGGTGTGCGATTCTGTCGGCGACGCTGCCGAAGACAAGACGACCGGTCGTCCCCCGGCCATGACTGGCAAGCACGACCAGGTCGATGCCTCGTCGCTCGGCGACGTACAGGATCGCCTCCGCCGGCTCCCCGTCGACGATTTCCAGGGAGAACCGCGGCCGTTCGCCGAGCCAACGCTCCGCCGCGCGGAGCATCCCCTCGCGCGCCCCGGCTTTGGCGCGTGCCTGGACCTCGTCCACCGTCGCATAGACCGGCCCCCAGAACCACTCGCGCTCCGCCTTGAGGGGCGGAACCGCGTACATGAGCACGTACTCCGCGTTCGGCCCGCCGATCGCGCGGGCGTATGGGAGCGACTGATCGGCGAGAGCCGATCCGTCGAGAGGAATCAGGATCCGGGTGAACGTTGGTGCGGTCTGGCTGTCCATGATGCCCTCCTGCTCCTGGTGCTGGGAAACGATTCCACCGGGAGACACGGTTACGGTACAGCGAAGGGCGCGACGGATGTGTCACGCGGAACCGATCAGCGTGTCAAATCTGCAAATCCCGCTGGCAGGGGCTACATCACCGTGGGACGTGATCGTCGCGAGGGAGCGGGGGAGGGTCATCGGACGTCGTCGTCCGCTCCTCCCCCGCGGGGAAAGGAAACTCGACCGCACGCACCACCGGCGACCGGGCGAATGCCAGATCGCCGGCCACCCGCCGGCGGCGCCGCGTCCACGGCGGGGCACCGGCGCGGCGACCCCGCAGGAGCGGGTGCCGTGGTGAGCGCGAATGATCGTCCACTCGATGGCCCTTCGCGACGGTGCGTGCGATCCTGCCCGCAGACTACCGATCTACTCGTTTGCGAGGCGCAAAGATTACCGCGACGGTGTTGCAATCTCGTAACAATCCGGTCCCCAGACGAATCCCGTCGGCGACGACGCGACCGTCACGCATGCGGACGATGCGATGGGCCCTCGACAACCAACAACTTGAACGACATTGCCGCATGTTTAAATCGTGCTCGCCCAATCCCGCAACTGCGCGGTCGAACGCGCCGCGCTTCCTTCGCCGGATACGTGGCGCTCGGTCTGCAATGCCTCGCCGATCTCGCGCGCCCAGTCGCGGATGGCGTCCCAGTCGCGGAAGTCGCCCATTGGGGCATGGACGGCCCGCGCGACCAGGCGCTCGCCCAGCCCGAGTTGGTCCTTCTCGAGGCAACCGGAGAATAGGCGGTGACCGCGTGCTCCGGCGGTCACCATCAGTTCGTCCAGGTAACGGGGATCGCCAGGCGGCTGCGGCTGGGCGTCGCCCAGCGGGCCGCTGCTGAACAGCCAAACGGGGATGCTTTGGAGCGCGGCTTCCTGATCCCGCACGAACGCCGCAGCCTCGGGAAGCCACCTGCCCATGTAGACCGCACTGCCAACGATCGCGGCGTCGTAAGGACCGAATGCGGTTTCTTCGGTCGGTTCGACGACATCGGCGTCGATACCCATCGACACCAACTCGGCGGCAATCGCCACGCCGATGGTCCACGTGCTGCCGTGCTTGCTGGCAACGACGATGAGCACGTTCACGACGTCCCTCCTTCGACTGGCGACCTTCTCGGCGCGCTTCGGCCCCGACCATCGCACGCCTACGGGGAACACCATTGAGGCTCGCTTCTCTGCCATGACCGCGCCGCGTGCCAGGAGCTAGCTCGTGACCGCGAGCGGAGTCGCGAGCGAGTCTTCCGCAGGCGCCGCCTCGGCGTCGGCTTTGACGAGCAGGACCGGGACCGCGGCGTGGCGAATCACGTCCTCAGCGACGCTGCCCAGGAGCCAGCGGGAGAGCCCGCCGCGCCCGTGCGAGGCCATCACGACGACGTCGCCCGGTTTGAGCGCCGCCACGATCTCGCGTCCAACGTGCCCTTCACGGACCTCGGTATTGGCGTACAGGCCGATGCCATCCAAGCGGGAGCGCACCTCCCGGACATACTCGAGTGCCAGCTTGTGCTCGTCGGCGAGGACCGGGTCGGCGGCGTACTCCAACGCCAGTGCGTAGGGGCCGTACTGCTCAAGCCGTCGGAAGTCGACGACGCGCAGCAGGTGAATGGGGGTGCCGGTGAGCCGCGCCAAGTCGATTGCCTGGGGCAGCGCCACCTCGGCGAGTTTGGATCCGTCCAGCGGAACAACGATGCGCCGATACACGGGAGCGCTCCTTTGCCCTGGCCAATCTGGTCCTCAGGGCAAATCCAGGCTATCAGCATGGGCATGGCGAGTTCGTCACCCTAGCCCCGGCGGCGTGTCAATTCCGTGACAGCGGGAAGGCGGACGTGTTGGACGATCTTCGCGATCGTGCCACGCAACGGAGTGGACCGGGCAAACCGCGCTCCTCCTCCAGATAACTGCCGAAACCGCTGCTTCCGACGGAATCCGGTGCGGCGAATCCGGAGTGTGGTCGACCAGCGACGGACACGAATCGCTGCCCGAAACGCTCGGTGACCCGTGTTCCGTCGCCTTCACCTGCCTGGTGCGCGACCGATTGCGTACCATCGCCGCCGTTCGTTCATCAGACGCCCTCGCGTTCGAGCTGCTCCCGCCGAAATTCGGATACGAGGTACGTGCCCGTCATCAGGACGGCAACCATCACCGGCACCAAAACCACGGTCGCCACGATGCCCCAGCCGAGACCGCCGGCGTACCAGGCCCACCCCACCAGCACCGACGGCGGCAGCTCGACCAGACTCGTGAGGGCGATCAACAACCACAATTGCCGGCGATCGGCCCGGGTCAGCCGGTGCATCCCCTCTCCTCCTGGGCGGAAGCATGCGAATGAGCAAGGCGCCCCTCTGATCGACGATGGCCGCGGGAATCGTCACGACCGTCGGTCGGCGGCGGGACCCGGCGGCCGCGCCCGGGAGGTGGTGACGGGGCCGGCGGACCTCGCCGCCGCGCCGCTATCGTATCGATGTCCGGATGGCAGGGACGTGCCGTGCGGACGAAGTGGCGTGACAAAGGCGCAACACCCGCGGGCACCGGCTCGCCGCCGGTGGACCCGTGCGACACCACGGCGATCGAGCAAGCCGAACCGGCCGGGTGCGAAGGCGACGCTCCCGGACCAACCGCGCGACGCTCCGGCACCTGCCCGGTGGTCAAACACACCGTCGGCCACGCCCGGCACCTGGCGATCGCCCTTCCCCGCGCGAGTTGCGGCGGACAAGCCGTGCCATTTGTCACGCGGTTGTCACGCCCGGCCCCCGGATGGTGGCGCCCCCGCAACGCCCGCGGCGGCACCATCGGCGGCACAGAAAGGAGGCTGCCATGATCGCCACACCCGTCTCGATTGCCGCCGACACCGCCTCCCGCCTCGCCGCCGCCTACGACCGCTGCCTCGCCGCCATCGACGACGACGGCATTCCCGACCCGTTTTGCCTGCGCTTTGCCGCTTGGCTGGCGAACCGATGGCGGCCCGATGGGTCGCCGGAGCCGCGGTTGCGGCCCGACGCGATCAGCCCCGACGGGGTCGGGGCGCACCGCGTTCGCTGGTATGCCGACGCAGCCGCCGTACGCGGTTTCGTGCCCGGCACCCGCGGCTGCTACCTCGTCCCACTCGACGACCCCGTGCCCGCCGCCTGATGGGGTGACGTTACGGTTTTGCTTCGCCCGTGCCTTGACGAGGCCGTGGCGGCCCACCCGATCCGCTCCCCCCGTCCGCTTCGATCGAGAAGAAGAGGATCGACCATGGCTCACACGATGCCGCCCGAGTTGATCGCTTCATCCGGCGCCATCCGGTGCGCCGCCGACCTGGCCCGCGCCTACGACGACCGCGTCGCGGCGGCTTGGCGGGGAGAACCAGGCGGTCCCGCCTTCGGCGACCGGCTTGCCGGTTGGTGGCGGCTCGCCCTGATGCCGCCGCCCGGTCCGCCCGCGGCAGTCAGCCCGCACGGCGGGGGCGGCCGCGGGCTCCGCTGGTATGACACGAGGAGCAGCATTGTCGGCGTCGTGCCAGGGATGGTGGGCGGCGACCGCGTTCCGGTCGGGGCGATCCCGCCGGTCCTTCGACGACCCACGTAAACGTGCCAGACGGTCGCATCGCCCGGGCCGACCGCGCACCGACGCCGGGTGGGCGGCCGGATCGTGCGATGGGATCGCCCCGAGCGCTCGGGCGCCGCAGGGCGGCGGCTTCGCCGTTCGCATCCGGCTCCCGACCTTGCTCATGTTGCCTGATCACCGCCGTCACCCGCCAGGCCGGCAAGTCCTTCTTCCGGTCGGTGCGGGGATCAGCGCGGGCGGCGCGTACTCGTCACCGCGCGGGCCCTCGCCAGCAGGTCGTGGACGGTGAAGGGCTCGGGCAGCAGCAATGCGTCGAGGTCGTGCAACTCGGCCGCGTGCGCCTGCTGGTCGACCGGCGCGATCGTTGGCGAGGCGATCACCGGCACGTCTCGACCAGCCGGGTCCGCCCGCAGCCGGCGCAGGAAGTCGAGGCCGGCCAGTCCGGGTCCGCACCGGAGGTCGAGGACGAGCAAGTCGGGAATCATCCGCAGCACCTCCGCCGGTTCGACGGCGCAGTCGGTCAGGGTCGAGACGCGGTAGTCCGCGCTGGCGAAGAGGTTGCCGTACGCCTCCGCGAGGACGGGCGAGCCGTCGAGGACCACGACGTGGGGTGCCTGCGGCACGGGCATTGCCGCCTCCTCCCCAGCGGTCTGGCAGACACCGGCCGCCGGGACCTACGCCGCCTCGGACTCGGCGACGAGCGCCGCCTCGGTCTCCGCCGTGGGGGTGTCGACCGGGCGCGGCAGGATCGCCGCGACGCGGGCAACGACCTCCTGCGGAGAGAGCGGCTTGAGCAGGTAGTGGTCGGCCCCGGCCTCGAATGCCGCCATACGGGAGATGGTGCGGTCGAGGAGCACGACGACTGGGACGCGGCCCCCCGGCCGGTTGTCCCATCGCAGGCGCCGCAGCACCTCCGAGCTGTCGAACCCCGGCATGGAGAGGTCGAGGACGACCAGATCGGGCCGAGTCTCCGCCAGCCACGCCAGCGCCGTTTCGCCGCTCGGGGCCGTTGCCACCTCGTAGCCGGCGCTTTCCAGCGCGAGGCGAACCAGTTGGCGAATCGCCGGGTCGTCGTCCACCACCAGGATCAGGGGCTGGAGTTCCATGACCGCCCTCCTTTCGGGTTTGCGGGCGCGCGGCCGAAACCGTCCGGTCGCCGCCACCGCGCGGGGCGCCGGGTCTGGACGCGTCCGCGTTCTCGTCGC
This sequence comes from Thermomicrobiales bacterium, assembly GCA_036558305.1. Lineage (GTDB taxonomy): Bacteria > Chloroflexota > Chloroflexia > Thermomicrobiales > UBA6265 > DATBFX01. The sequence continues at coordinate 53,559 of DATBFX010000256.1, forward strand.
GTCCAGGCTACGGCGAGTCGGATCACGCGGGCGACACAGCTCTCTGCGCGCGTGCCTCAATTGCGCAACGGCGATGCCGAGAGGCAGCCGCCGACGCGGCGCCCGCCGCCTCGAGGGATGACGAACTCAGCGGTCCTGTCGTCGCGCCGTCCTGGTCGCCGGCGAGGACGGACAACGTGGAGTCGGGCCGCCGCCGATGGGCCGACGGTCAGGTCAGGGCGCTCGCCGCGGGCACCTCGTCCCCGGCCTCTTCCCAGTCCACCCACTCGACCTCGTTCTCCTCGACGAAGCGGCGGACCGCGACCCCGATGGTCGGGTAGAAGCGCTCGTGCCCGATGGTCTCGACCAGGCCGAAGCGGCGCAGGCGGTCCTTGACGGGATCCTTCATCTCGGCGAAGGCGAGTTCGATGCCGCGGGTCTCGAGGTCGTGGTCGAGGCCGGCGAGCATGTCGGCGGCGGTCGAGTCGAGGTCG
>DATBFX010000257.1:0-13647 GCA_036558305.1 Thermomicrobiales bacterium
CGTTCCGTTCGGTGAAACCCGGCACCGCATTGACGTCCGCGGCACGTTCTGTGCATAGTTAACCGCAACCGCAACGGTCCACGTCTCTCTCGGTGCCGCCCGCACGCTGTCCGAGGACGGAGGAGAGCCATGGAGTCCCGCGATTTCCCCGACCGCACCCAGGCGCCGCCGTTCTTTCCGACCAACCTCTGGTCCCCCCGAGCCGAGGCGGCGCCGCGCTGCCGCCGTTGCGCCGCCGTCCTCGTCGTCGCCCATCTGCGCTGCGACGACGACGCGCTGCTGCCGGTCTACCGCTGCCCGATTTGCCGGCACGCGGCGACGGGCGAGTCGTCGACGACGGGCCCAACGCTACGCATTCCGAGTGACGACGAGCGGGATCCCGTGACCTGAGACCTGCCGCACGCGACCCGCAACTAACGAGGTGTGTAGTAATTGGCGTATTGCCAAACGGCTGCCGCCCGCAACTCCTCCGCCGCGAGCGGTTTCCCCACGAACCGATCGGGATCGAGCGACGAGAGATCGAACGGCGGTTCCCCGCCGACGATCCACTCCGCAAGGCAACGACCGACCCCCGAAGCCAGCGAAAACCCGGTCCCGTTGCACCCCGTCACCGACCAGAATCCGCGCACCCGCCGCGAGGGACCGACGAGCAGGTTTCCGTCGGCCGTCATCGTGAACGGACCGCCGCGCTCCTCCTGCGCCGATGCCCCGACGATCGCCGGGACGTCGCCGCCGATGTCGTCCCGGAAGCGATCGCTCACCCGCGGATCGAGCGGCACCATGTCGATCGTGAACCCCGGTCCGCTCGGCACCTCCAGCGGCAGCGGGTCCCGCTCGAAGCCGCCGTACATCAGCCCGCCGCGCGCCGGTCGCACGTAGACCGCGGCGTCGACGATGCGGACGATCGGCCCATCGGCCGCGATCCCCGCCACCGGAGCCGTGATGCGAAGCTGGTGCCGGACGGGTTGGATCTCTACCGCAACGCCCGCGGTCGCCCCGACCGTACGGGCCCACACACCCGCCGCATCGACGACGATCGGCGTTCGGATCTCGCCGCCCGGAGTTACCACCGTGGCGACCTCGTCACCCTCGATGCGGATGCCGACCACCGGCGCGTGCCCGATGACGGCGACGCCCAGCCGTTCCGCCCCCTGCCGGTACGCCATCAAGAGCGATCTCGGTTCCTCGACGAAGACGTCGCCGGGAATGTGGTAGGCGGCAATCAGGCGCTCCCCCCGAAGATACGGAGAACGGCGGTGGGCCTCGTTGCCGTCGATCCGCTCGATCTCGACACCCCAACCGCGCGCATCCTCCGCCTCGGCGTCCAGCATTGCGCCGTGCCCGCGCGTCCGGGCGACGAGCAGACTGCCGGACCGTACGTGCGGCATCGGCACGCCGCTCTCCCGCTCGAAACCGCTCACGATCTCGACGCTGAGTCGGGCCAGCCGCGTCATCACCTCGCTCGTCTGCACGAGTTTGAATAGCCCCGCCGCCCTCGCCGATACCTGGGACCCCGGCTCATACTGGTCGAGCAGGACGACGCGCCCCGCCCCGGCCCGCGCCAGGTGATACGCGGTGCTCAAGCCGTAGGCACCGGCGCCGACGACGACGGCGTCGGCCTGGGATGGGTTCGGGGTTCGGGGTTCGGGGTTCGAGGAACGGCGGGTGGCGTTCACGCCCGTCGCTGTGCTCATCCTGAGCCCACGGTCTTTATCTCGCGCAGGCGAAGGATGAGGCCTCGGAGCGGTCGACCAGTCTGCTCGCAAAGGGAAAGCAGTCTTTCGAGTGTTGCCTGATCCAGATAACCCAAGCGGGCGGCGATTCGAAGTTGGGTCTCGACTTCCCTCAACGAGCCATGGGCGATCGAAAGATGCTGGAGGAACTCCCTGTCGCCGTTCCGACCCTGCCCCTCGGCGAGGTTTGACGGCACCGAAACCGCCGCTCTCCGAATCTGATTCGTCAATCCGTACAGTTCGTCCCGCGGCCATGTTCTTGTCGTCTCGTAGACCGCCGATACCAGGTCCATCGCCCTCTGCCAAGAGGCCAGATCAAGGTAGGTTTTGGGGCTCACATGCCCGTCCTTTTTCTCCTCGAACCTCGAACCTCGAACCCCGAACTACTCTTCCCCTTGCAAATCCCGCGACATCCGGTACGAACCCGCCAACAACCCGCCGTCCACCGGGAGCGTGACGCCCGTGATCCACGACGCTTCATCGGATGCGAGGAACAGCGCGGCATTGGCGACGTCTTCCGGTTCGCCGACGCGGCCGAGGGGGTACCACTTGGCGATCTTATCGAAGATTTGCGGGTCTTCGGCGACGCGGGCACCCCAGATCGGCGTCCGGATCGAACCGGGGGCAATGCAATTGATCCGGACGTTGCGCTCGCCGTACTTGACCGCCATGTTCTGGGTTAGGTTGATTATCCCCGCCTTCGCCGCACTGTACGCCTCTTCGCCGACCGCCCAGAGCCCATTCACCGACGCGATGTTCACGATCACCCCACGCCGCCGCTCCAGCATCCCCGGCAAAACGGCCTTGCTACACAGGAAAACGCCCTTCAGCACGACGTTCAGGTTGAGATCCCAGGTCGCCTCGTCGATCGTCAGGATGTCGTCGCCGACCGAAATCCCGGCGTTGTTGACGAGCGCATCAACCCGCCCGTACCTCGCGACTGCTTGCTCGGTCATTGCCGTGACCGCGGCCACGGCCGCGACGTCGACCGGCACCCCGATTGCCTCGCCTCCGGCGCTCTTGATCCGTGCCGCCGTCTCCTCCGCCCGCTCCGGATAGCGGTCGGCCACGACGACCTTCGCACCTTCTTTGGCGAACAGTTCGCAGATGGCGCGACCGATGCCGGAACCGCCGCCGGTGACGAGAGCCATGGTGTCTGGAAGACGCATTGTGGACGATGTCCCATCTGTAGGGGCGGACCGCCGTGTCCGCCCTGCTACGTCGTCGCTCGTGCAGGAGGGCGGACACGGCGGTCCGCCCCTACGAGTTCGTGCTCGTCTTCAGATAGACGTCGATCGCCTCCCGAACGTTCGCCTCCAGGGTGGGCAAATCGGGCGCCTGGGTGTAACAACCCGGCAACTCGACGACCTCGCCGACCAGCCATTGGCTCTCGGGATCACGCTCGACGACGACCGTAAACGAGCGCGTCATGGCCAAACCCCATCCTGCCTCACGCCTTGAGCGCGCCTTCTTGCAGACCCTTCATGTACCAGCGCTGGGTGAGGCCGAAGACGATCAGGCCCGGCAGGATCGCCAGGATGTAGAGCGCGGCGAGGCGCGGCCAAAACCAGGCCCCGAGTCCGCCGCCCGCGTTGGCGATGAAGACCGGCAGCGTCTTCCGGCTGGAGTCGTTCATCAGCGTGACCGCGAGCAGGTACTCGCCCCACGCCGCCACGAAGTTGACGATGATCACCACGACGATGCCGTTCCGGATCAGCGGCAGCATGATTCCGAGCAACGTTCGGAACGAACTCGCACCGTCGATCCGGGAGGAATCGACGATCTCCGTCGGGATCGTCTGGAAAATACCGCGCATGATGAAGATCGAGATCGCCGTGCTGAGCGCCGTGTACGGAAAGATCAGCCCCCACGTCTGGTTGATCAGACCGAGCCGATCCTGCACGTTGTAGATCCCGATCAGGGCGGTCACGCGAGTCGGGAAGAAAGTCGACGCGACCAGAAACGTGACGATGAGGTTCTTCCCCGGTGTGCGCAAATGCGCGAGCGCGTAGCCGGCCAGCACGGCCGTGATCGTCGCCAGGGTCACGGTGCCCAGCGTCACCATCACGCTGTTTTTGAAGTTCTGGATGACGTCCGGGCGCTTTTCGAGCACCCACCGGTAATGCGTGAGGAGCGGGTGAATGAAGTTCTTCGGCCAGATGTAGCGATGCACGCCGTCCGGAATCGATTTGAACGACATCAGGATGACCCAGAACAACGGCAGCAGCACGATCGCGCAAAAGCCGATCAGGACCACGTGACGGAGAATCACGCCCCACCGGATTCTGCGCTTCGGGTGCCACACGTCGGCATAAGCGCCGGTCGATCGTTTGGCCATTGGCGCGGTCATGTCTTGAACAGCCATCACAGGCTCCCTATGTGTTGAGTGGCAAGTGGCAAGTGGCAAGTGGCAAGGCGTATCGCGCGATGCGGTGCCGGTGGTGTTGCTCGTCACTTGCCACTTGCCACTCACCTAGTCACGCGAGCGGAAGGCGTAGAACAGCGCCGCGACGACGATCAGCATGAAGAGTGCGCCCAGCCAGCCGATCGCGGCGGCGTATCCGCGAAGCTGCGAGCCGCCGGCGAACGCCGTCTCGTACATGTAGACCGTCCAGGTGTAGGTGTTCCTGGTCCGGTCCATACCGCCCATGATCAAGTACTCTTCGATCACGGCCATCGCGCTGCCGAACCGGATCACCGAGAGGACGAGGATGATCGGCAACAAGCGAAAGAAGGTGATGCCCCAGAAGATGCGCCATTCGCTGGCGCCGTCGACGCGGGCGGCGTCGAACAGGTCTTTGGGAATCGTCGCGAGGCCGGCGAGGAAGAACATCGTGTGGTAGCCGAGACCCCACCACCACTCCATGAACGCCAGCGAAAAGAACACCAGGTGGGTGTTATTGATCCATTGCGGCTGATTCGAGATGTTGAAAAGGTGGAGCACGTCGACCAGGATGTAATTGATCGGGCCGATGTAGTTGTTGTACATCCACGTCCAGAGCACGAAGATGAGCGGTGCCGGAATCATCGACGGGATGAGCAGGATGACGCGGTAGATGCTGGCGATCCGGTGGTTCGTCACCCGGTCCACCAGCACCGCGATGAACATCGGGATGAACAACATACCCGGGAGAAAGATGCTCGTGAAGGTGAACGCCCGCAGAAGACCTTTCCAGAAGAGGTCGTCGTGCATCAAATCCCGATAGTTCTGCAAGCCGATCCAGTGGGCGGGGGCCTGGTCGAGAAATCGGTCGTCGGTGAAGCTGATTCTGAGCGCCGAATAGATCGGAATGATCTGCCATCCGAGAAAGAGCAGCATCACCGGCACGAGGTACGGGTAGGTCCGCGCGAAATCGAGCACCGTCGTCATCCAGGCGGGCCGCACCTTGTGCCTCGGCAGAGCCTGAAGCGCGGTTTTATCGGGCAGGACGGCTTGTGCCATTGAGGACCCTTTCGTCGGGCAACACGCTCAACGATGCCGAACGAGACGACTTCGCCGCGGCAACCTTACACCACCGTGCAATGGACGGTGACCATTCGGGAAGCGACCTGCGTCGGACGGCGATTGCGATCCTCGATGGGCCGCTTCCGCGATGGCAGCGCCGGGGCAACCGCTTCTCGCGCCGAAAATGGACGATGAAGCGGTTGCCCCTGGCGTTACGACGGATTAGTACGTGGCGTCCTTGCCGGTCTGCTTCTTGTACTCGGCCGCGACGGCATCCTGAGCCTTCTGCAGCGCCGTCTTGGCATCCGCTTCCTCGCCGTTGAGGTACTTGACCCACTCCGGCCGCGCCACCGTGAACTGCTGCGCCGCGAGGATCGACGGGGCGATCGCGCTCGCTTTGGCGAGACCGTCTTTGACCTGGACCGCCCACGGATTGGCCGTCAGCCAATCCGGCGGATTCGCCGCCCACTCGGCCCACTTCGACTGCAGGATCGGGAGCTGGCCGACCGCTGGGATGCCGGTTTCGGCGTTGCCGGCGATACTCTCCTCCCAGATCCGGTCGTCCTTGGAGAGTGTCATCAGGAACTGGGCGGCCGCTTGCTTGTTCTGGCCGTACTTGAAGAGCACTGCGCCGGTGTCCCAGAAGACCGTACCACCGGCACCGCCCTCCTGGACCGGGAGCGGCCCGAGGCGATTCTGCGACGGATCCGGCCAGGTCGCGGCAAACCGCAGGTGGGCGTTCTGGTACTTGATGTAGTAACCCGCCTGCTGCGCGGAGTAGATCTGCTCGTCCGGCGTGTTGTTCACGCCGCCGTCGGTGGTGCCTTCTTGTAGGAGGTCCTTCGTCGACACGTCGACCATCTTCTTCATGATCTCGATCGCCTGGACCGCCGCGTCGCTGGTGTACCGGAAGAGTCCTTCCTGCGTATAGACGTCGGTGCTGATCGAGTGGGTAATCGGGATCAGCGACCGCCAGTCGTGGAAGTCGAAGATGCAGCCATACGGCGCGGCGCCGCTGTCCTTCACCTTCTGCGCATTGGCGAGGTACTCGTCCCAGTTCTTCGGCGCCGTCTCGGGATCGAGCCCGGCCTTTTGGATGATCTCGGCATTCCAGCCCTGGACGATGACGTCGAGCAACAGCGGGAAGACGTAGAGCTGATTCTTGTACGTTCCCTCCGTGCGGGTGGCCGGGATGAGGTCATCGGCCGCGCCGGCCGGGAGATAGGGATCCCACGGCTCGATCGTGCCGCTTTCCGCCAGCGCGATCATTTCGAGGAACGGGGTGACGCCGGTATAGGCGTCCCAGGTACTCTCCTGCTTTTGCGCCTCGGCGACGAAGCGGTCCAGGCTGAACCCGGCCACCGGGGCGATGTCGACCTGGACGTTGTTCTCCTTCATGACCGTGGTCCAGGTCGGGTGCAGGTCGAACTGCCACTGGTACACGGTGAAGATCATCTGGCGGTCCGCCAGCGCGCCGCGGACGCTCTCTTGCGCCAGGGCGGCGAGGACCGGGGCGCTGAGCCCGAGCGCCAAACCGCGTCGCATCACGTCGCGCCGGCTGATCCTGCCGGACAGCGCGTCATGCCAGAGCTGCCGTACCTCGGTATTTTCGGCCACGGTGCATCCTCCTGCACGATTCCGTTTCGGTCTTCGCCTTGCCGCGCGGCAAGACGCAACGACAACACGACTGGTCGCGACGCCTACGTCGCGGCTCCGCTGTGTGGGCGCCCGGGATTGTAGGGAGGCTGTCCGAGGGTGTCAAGTTGGGTAAAACGCGGTTTCATGCACTGAGCCGGTAGCCGGTAGCCGATAGAGAGTGCTGAGGACTGAGGACTGAGGACTGAGTCGTTCTGTCCGTCTGTCCGCCTGCCCGTCTCTCCTGCCGGCTACCGGCTACCGGCTAAGAGCTACCGGCTCTACATCGCCGCCGCGGCGACCTCGGCGGGCACGAGCGATTCGCGCGCCGCCGGTTCCGCCGGAGACGGCAATTCGGTCTCGACGGGAATTCGGTAACAAACGGCCGGATGACCGGTGGCGAAGCCGACAATCGCGGTCGGAGTCGAGTACCAACGGATACCAGACCCGCCGCCGCCGAGCAGACTGACCGCTTCCGGTGCCGTCCGCGGTTCCGGCAACGCCTCGGCGATGCGGTAGCGGGCGAGCCAAGCAATCAGCGACTCTTCGGGCGCCTCGCCGCGCCACAGGGAAGCGACCGATAGATCGTATGCGCGGGCCAGTTGTCGGGCTGTGATCATCTCGGACCTCCCGGACTGCACAATGCACCTCCCCACCACCGGTACGGGAACCCGGCAGCCGAGGAGCGTACTCCCCCCGGAGTATGGCCACGGCGGGACCGCGGCGGGGTCGACGAACGGTGGACGCGATCGTGCAACCTACCCGAAGTATACGCCAGGATGGTGGTCGCGGACGCCCACGCCAATAGGTCATCCGGGGGGATTCTTGCCCCCAAACTTGGTCATGCGGCCTACATTTTGTCGCCGCTGCACGAATCTTCGGCCCCCCGGCCCCCCAATCCTGGGGGAGACGAGGGGCCGCGGACTTTAGGACGGCTCCTCACGGCGCGATACGTCGTTCTCCCCCCAGGATTGGGGGGCCGGGGGGGCCGAAGCCTACGCGCAGGCCGGACTATTCGGGTCCCAGCGGTTGAACCGCGGCGTCTCACCGGCAGCAAGCGCGCGGCGGGCCTCCACCCACAGTTCGGTCCAGACGTTCGGATCACGCAGCTCGGTATCGGGGCGGTCTTTGCTTCGGGCGACGAAGCCGGGGAACATGCCGCGCCCCGTCGGCTGCCCCGTCGGGTTGTAGCGCAGGTCGAAACTCCAGCGGATGTGGTCGCTGTGATTCGACAACGAACTGTGGACCGTCCGCCGCGTCATGAACAGGGCGGCGCCCCGCTTCATCGGCAGCGGCACCGCCGATTCCGCCGCGAAGTGGTGCTCCTTGATGTGGACGCCGAAGCCGGAGCGGTTCGTCTCGCTGGCCGGGCAGTGCGGCAGCAACCCCGCGTCGTGGCTGAATGGGACGACGGCGAGGCAGCCGTTCTCGATCGTCGCGTCGGTCAGCGGGAACCAGACGGTGATGATGTCGGTCTCGTCCGCCTCCTCGTTGACGACCCCGTTGTCCTGGTGCCAGGGAGTCGCGCCGAGCTGGACGAGCCCCGTCTTCGGGTCTTTCGGCGTCAGGTGTTCGGGCGGTTTGAGGCGGACGTGCTGCACCGGGTTCGAATAGATCTCCGGTCCGATCAGCGACTCGATCGCGTCGAGGATCGCCTCGTTGCGGAGCGCGCGAAACACGGCCGGTCCGGTCCAGAACGGCGTCTCCTCCGTGATCCCGTCCTGCGGCAGCGAGAAGTCGAAATATTGGGCGTGGACCTTCCCGCTCTCGGCGTAGATCCGGGTCAACCGGTCCGAAAACGGCAGGTCGTCGTAGGTCGAGGCGATCTTCCCCGCCGCGTAGAGTTCGTTCGCCAGCCGGTCGAGCACGCCCTCGTACTCGGCGATGATCGGGTCGAGGTCGCGCTCCGGGTCGAGCAGGTCTTCGACGACGAGGTACCCCTCTTGCTCAAACTGCGCCACCTGCTCCGCGGTCAAGTACGCCATGGTGCGATCCTTTCCCGAGCGGTTGCCCGCTGCCTCGAAACCTCGACGGCGGCATTCTCGCCATCCCACCGGCCGATCGTCAAGCGCCGCGGCGCGCGGCGAGAGTCAATTGGCCAGGACATGCCGTCTCGCAACCGTTCAGGCGTTCGCGCCCCTCATTTCCGGCATCACCTCCGCCGCGATCCGCTCCATCGTTGGCCATTGCCCATCGCGCGGCGGTTCGAAAATGAATTCGTTGATCCCCACGTCGCGATACCTCCCAACGACGTCGTCGAAGGCGTCGCGCGACTCCCACGGGTCGGCACCGATGATCTGCGGCCAGCCGTAGAGTGACCGGATGAGGGTCGCCGGGTCGCGGCCGATCTCGGCGCAGGCGCGATCGACCGCCTCGTTGCGAGCCCTCATCTCCTCGACCGAAGCGTACGAGTTCCAGCGGTCGGCATACCGGGCGACAATGCGAAGCATGCGCGGTCCGTGCGCACCCAGCGTCAGCGGGGGACGCGGTTTCTGAATCGGACCCGGCCGGAACGGCGCTTCGTGCAATCGGTAGTGGCATCCTTCGTAGGTCGTCACGTCCTGCCGCATCAGCAGATCGACGATCTCGATCGCCTCCTGGAAACGATCGACCAACTCGGGCGCCGGCGGGAACGGGATGCCGAAACGGTCGTGCTCCTCCCGAAACCAGCCGGTGCCGATCCCCACCTCCAACCGTCCATTCGAGACGTGATCGACCGTCACCGCCTGCTTCGCCAGCAGCGCCGGATGCCGAAACGTGTTGCTGCTCACGAGCACACCCAGACGAACACGCGTGGTTCCCGCCGCGACCGCGGCCAGAATCGTCCAGGCATCAAGGTGCGGCCCGCCCGGATCGCTCGGCCGCTGGAAGTGGTCGCACGTCCAGACGCTGTCGAACCCCGCCGCTTCGAACCGGCGCCACTGGGCGATCGTCTCGTCCCACGGCAGCGTGTTGTTGCGGATGATCCCGAAACGCAACGGCTGAACCACGGTCGTCCTTTCGTCTCGGTCCGGCGTTTCCCGGAGAGCGATTCTACGGCGAATTCGTAGTGGACGGGCAACGGATCGTGCTGCCTCTCGCGTCAACCGGGGTGAGCTGTCAGCAAAGTCGCCGATTCCCTGAAACAATGACCCGTGACACAACGCCCGTTCTAGCCCCGGAGGGGCTTCGCCGCCTCAGCCCTGGGTTTCAACCCCGGGAATGGCGTGGGGACAAATCATGCCCGAGAACTTTCGCGCCGGCGTCGGCCGCGTCGTCATCACTCCGCCCCTCACCGCACCCCACGCCGGCTGGGGGGCGCAAACCCACATCCTCCCGGACGGCGTCGAAGCCGATCTCTGGGCAACCGTCCTCGTCGTCGATGACGGACGCGAGACCGCCGCCTACGTCGATCTCGATCTTGTCATCGTCTCCCGGGAGGAAAGCGACGCCATCCGCGCCGCTGTCGGCGGCGTCCTCGGCATCCCCGCCACGGCCGTCCGTTGCTCGGTCACCCATAGCCACGCCGGTCCCCCGCCCAGCGCCTGGGATTGGGCAGAGCGCGGGAAAGACGAACTCGCCGCCTATTACCGCTACCTGCCAACCCTCGCCGCGAGCGCTGCCGCCGCCGCGAAGCGCGACCTGCGCACCGCCCGCCTCGCGGTCGGCACCGGCCAAAGCAACGTCGCCGTCAACCGCCGCGAGACGGCTCCCAACGGCCGGACCATCACCGGCGTCAACCCGGACGGCCCGATCGACCCCCAAGTCCTCGTCGTCCGCATCGACGCGCAGTCCGGTGACCCGATCGCCGCCATCGTCGGCTACACCATGCACCCGACGACCCTCGGCCCGAGCAACCGCCTCCTCAGCCCGGACTGGCCCGGTCACCTCAAGCGCATGGTCGAGCAACTCACCGGCGCCACCTGCCTCTTCGCCCAGGGCGCCACCGGCGACATCGGTCCCGGCCCCGATGGCTACACCGACGACACCCGCGTCATCCACCGCCTCGGCGCCGAGATCGGCTGCGAAGCCGCCCGCGTCTGGTTCGGTCTCCGCCTGCCGCCCGTCATCCACCGCCACGATCGCACCTGGGAATCCGGCGCCCCGCTTGGCAAGTGGGCGGCCGACGCCATCCCCGAAAAACCGATCGCCGTCCGCACGGCTACGCAGACGGTCGAACTTCCGCTGCTCCCGCAACCGTCCCTGCCCGAAGCAGAAGCGGCCGCCACGGAAGCAACCAATCGGCTAACGGCCTTGCGCGCGTCAGGCGCCTCGGCCGCCGAGATCGAAGCCGCGACCTTCGTGGTGAAGCGGACCAACATGACGCTCTCCCGCGCCCGCTGGTTCGCCGGAAAAGCATCGTTCCCGAGCGAGCTGCACCTCTTGCAAATCGGTCCCGTCGTCTTCGCCGGCGCCGAATGCGAACCCTTCTCCGCCATCGGCAAGGCGATCAAGGCGCGCTCACCCTTCCCCCACACCTGGTTCGGCGGCTACACCGGCGGCTGGTTCGGCTACGTCCCGACGCCCGAGGAATACTCGCGCCGCGGCTACGAGGTGGACACGTCGCCGTACACACCGGAGGCAGCCAAGGCGTTGGAGGAGCAGACGGTCGCGGCGTTGGCAACGCTGGCGAATGAGGTGTGAACGTCGATCCGCTACTTGGCGCTCGGGATTCCGAGGTCCTTGCAGATCTTTCTTGCAAGCAGATCGGCAATTTCTGTGTGCCGAGGAACAGAAGTCGTGTTTCGATTCGTGGGATTCCAATACATGGAGTGGCGAGTGCCTTCACGCAAGAGCAGGCAGCCATGCTCCTTCAAATGCGCGAGGAGTTCATGGCGCTTCATGCACCGACCAGCACCAGCTCTTCCCGGATGACCTCTCGCCCTTCGGCTTCTCGCCGAGCAAGTTCACGATTCGCTTCGATGACAAGTCGAACCGCTTCCTGAAGGTTTTCTCGCGCCTCGTCGAGCGTGCTCCCCTGCGTGTTGGCCCCGGGCAATTCCTCGACGTAGCCGACCCACCAGTCGCCGTCTTGCTCGAAAACCGCCGTGAATCGTTCCATCGCGCTCGCCCTCGATGCCAACTCGTTCAGCCCGCTTGCATGATGCCGGAAATGATAGTCTCTGTCTCGGGTGGTCCGCGACTCAGGTTCTCACGATCGAGTCAGGTCTCGCGTTGGAGGACGACACATGAGCGACGAGTACCCGATCGTCGTCTTCTGGAGTGACGAGGACGAAACATACGTCGCCGATATTCCGGACCTGTTTGCGTGTTCGGCCGTCGGCGCAACGGCCGAGGAGGCGGTCGCGGAGATTCAGCGTGCCAAGACTGCCTGGCTCGCTTCCGCACGCGAGCATGGCGATCCGGTTCCGCCTCCCTCTGCCCCGCCAGCCCGCGCGCTGGCGATGCTCCGTCGGCCAGCTTGAACAGCTTCCGAACATCGAGCTAAGACCCGACTACGTCCCCAATCGCCCCCTCGATGATCCCCGCGATCTCGTCCGCCTCGTCCATCGTTGTGCAGAGCGGCGGCGCCACCCCATCCCAATCGAGACCAGGGCGGAGCAGCAATCCACGGCGCCGCGCCGCCGCATACACCGCCTTGCCGATCGGCTGGTGGAAGGCGATGCCGAGCATCATCCCGAGCCCGCGCACCTCAGAGACGACCGGTTGCCGCGTCCCGATGTCGCGCAACTTGGCCGCCAGGTAGCCGCCGACACGGTCGGCGTTCCCGATCAGGTCGTTGTCCAGGAGATATCGCACCGCTGCCTCGCCGACGGCGCAGGCGACCGGGTTGCCGCCGTAGGTGTGCCCGGCCCAGAACTGCACGCCCTGCTCCGGTTCGCCCCAAAACGGTTGCGCCACCTTGTCGGCGATCAGGATCGCCGAGAGCGGCGCGTACCCGCCGCTGATCCCCTTGCCGCAGGAGAGGATGTCCGGCCAGGCCCCGACCCGCTCCGCCGCGAACAGCCTCCCTGTCCGCCCGAACCCGGTGATGATCTCGTCGTAAACCAAGAGCACGTCGTGGCGATCGCACAGCTCGCGCAGCCGCGGGAAATAGTCGGGGTGCGGCACGTGGACACCGGCCGACAGCATCACCGGTTCGGCGATCACGGCGGCAACCGTATCAGGGTGCTCGTTGACGATCGCCTCTTCGATCAAGTCGAGACAGGCCATCGTGCAGCCATCGAGACGCTTGCAGGCGGCGCAACCGGGTCGGGCCGGCGGCGTGACGTGGACGAAACCGGGCGCAAAGGGTTCGAATTTGGTCTTCCATTCCGATTGGCCGGAGGCGGCCATCGCGTGGCCGGTGCCGCCGTGGTAACTCCTGTAGCGGGAGATTACCTTGTACTTCTTGGGATGGCCCGTTTGCTGGTGGTATTGCCGCGCCAGCTTGATCGCCGCCTCGGTCGCCTCCGACCCGCCGCTGAAGAATTTCACGGTCGTGTACTGCTCCGGCGTGATCCCGATCAGGTAGTCGGCCAGTTGTAGCGCCGGGGGATTGGTCGCCATCGTCGGCGCCGTGAACGAGATCCGCTTCATCTGCTCGGCGGCGATTTCGGCGAAGAGCGGGATCCCGTGCCCCAGGTTGACGGTGAAGACACCCGAAAGTCCGTCGATGTAGGTCTTGCCAAAGACGTCGGTGACGCGGATGCCCTCGCCCCGGTCCAGGATCAGCGGGTCCTGTCCGAAGGATTTCATCTGGTTGAAGTCGACCATGATCCGCGAGGTGTCGAACGTCGTTTGGCTGACCATCACCGCTCCTTGGGTTGCGCCCCGGTTGCCCCCTTCGGTTCCGATGAGTTCTGATGGCGAACAGATCGCCGAATTGCGTTCGAGATGCGAACATGCTACAGT
>DATBFX010000258.1:0-26089 GCA_036558305.1 Thermomicrobiales bacterium
TTGCTCCTCGTCGGTCTGGCGGTAGGCGATGGCGGCGGCGTTGAGGAGCGCGTCGGCATCGCCGGGGGCGAGTGACAACGCCCGATTGACGGATTCGACCGCGCCGGGGCAATCGCCGACCGCCAACTGGGTGGCGGAGAGTCGCACCAACCCCGTGCGGTCGTGGTCGATGCCTGCTTCCAGTGTTTGCAATTCGTCCTGCGTGCGCTGGGTCCAGAAACGCTCTTCTTCCTGGTCGCCGGTCGCCAGGTAGGCCGCCGCCAGCGCGCCGTAGATGCGGGTGTAGACCTCGTTGACGTCGCTCGGACTGTCGAGACCCGACGACTGCGCCAGGAGTTGGTCCCGGTGGGCGATGGCCTTCAGCAACCAGTCGATCGCGGTCGGCCAATCGCCGGATTCTTGCGACAGGTTGCCGAGGGCGAGGTAGGTGGTGACTAGGAGGAGTTCGTCCTGGGGGCCGAGCGGTTCGGTGGTTGCTTGTTGTTCGAAAGCCGCCGCGGCCGCGGCGTAGGTCGCCGCCGCGGCGGCGGACCGGTCGTCGAGGGCATAGGCGCTGGCGAGGTAGAAGTCGAGCAGACCGGCATCCGCGTCTTCGTTCGTCGTCTGGCGGGCGCGTTCGAGATGCGCGATCGCCTGGTCGATCCGGCCGGCCTGGTAGTCGACGATCCCGGCCGCGGCTTCGGCGAGCGCCTCGAGCGAAGTTCCGCGCACGATCGGGACGGCGATGCCCTCCTGGAGGCGCGTCGCCGCCACCGCCGGCACCGGCTGGGTTCCGGTCAAGACCGTCGGTGCCCGCGAGATGAAGGTGCGACCGAGGTGGGGATCGGTGAAGACGAGGTAGCCGGTGTAGTCGGTCTGACCGTCGTGCTCGCTGGACCCGTAGACGATCACTGCCTCGGCGCCGATCCGCTGGCCGACCTGGCGGGCGCGATCGAGGTCACCGGCGTCGTATTGGACCGGGAGTTCGCGGACGACGACCCCTGGCGCACTCGTCGGGTCGGCCAGCGTGGCGGCCAACTGCTGCCGGAACGCGCCCGCCTGGTTGCCCCGCGTCACGGCGATGCCGAGGGCGCCGTGCGGAATCGGCAACTTCTCGCGCCAGAGGTATTGCTGATAGGCGTAGGAACCGAGCACCGTCAGTGTCGCGACGGCGAGAAAGGTCAGCGTCCGCAACCGCGACAACGGCCCCGCGAAGTGCGCCGCCAACCCCGTCGCCTCCTCGGGGTCGATCACCCGGTTGCGCCACCAGAGGAAGGCGACGAGCGCCGTCGCCGCCGCCAACAACCCGGACGCGACGAGGAGGAACGACTGCCGGTAATTGGACAACTCGATCATCAGCGCCGAGAAACTCTGGTAAAGGGAGACCGGCGAGAGGACGTCGAGTTGGAACGAATTCGACGACGAGAACCCCAACCGGAACAGGACGAGACCGGCGAGAAAGACGACGACCGAGCTGACGACACCGGCCAGCGCGTCGTTGACCCAGGAGAACGTGTGCTCCATCACGCGCCGGCCGAGGATCGTGCTGATCTGCTGTGGCTCGACGACGGCCGCCGGCAGCGTCCTGGTGAGCAAGACCGGACCGGCCCAATCGGCCGGCGGCGCGGTGTGATCGGTCGCCAGGACCCGGCGGGCCGCGACCGTTGCCGCCTCGATCGTGTCGCCGAGCGCCAGCCGGGCGAGCAAGGCACGCAGAAAGACCGCCCGGTTGTCTCCCTGAAGGCCGCGGGGAAGGACGAGGACGGCCCGCGCGCGATTGAACGCACCCAGTCCCTCCGCGAAACCGCCATCGACGATCGCCAGCGGGGTCTTCGCCGCGATCACGGTGGCGGGATCGAGCCCGTCGCGGAGGATGACGACGTGGGGGCGCCGGCGGGGAGGGGTGGCGGGTGTCCCGGCCGCGACATCCACGCGCGGGTCCGGCGCCAGCGCCTCGGACGAAGCCAGCACCGACTCGTCGATCGCGGGCGCCACCACCCGGACGCGCAGGTTGCCGTGTTCCGGCGGTGCCGGTTCGGCAGCGTCGTCGCCCGATCGCGTAAACGGCGTGCCGGTCGAGAGGGCGAGGAAGCGGTCGATTTCCGGGTCGAACAGCAGCTCCCACGGCAAGGCGGCGAGACGATCGTCGGCGACGTCGAGGGCGATCGTGACCGGGATCTCGCCGGCCCGGTGGCGGCTCTCTTCCAGCAGTTCGTCGACCGCGTGCGGGAAGGCAAACGCGAAGAGGTCGCTGCCGATCCGCCGGGCTTCGTCCCAATCGCGGACTGCCTCTTCCCGACTCGCGACATCTGGGACGGGGAGCGGAGCGGCGACGTCGACCGATCCGGCCGGACCGGTTGCACCGATGCGGACCGCGCCGTCGCCGTCGCGGCCGATCGAGAGGACGAAGCGCAGCGCGGTCATCGGCGTCGGTTCCAACCCGTCATTCCGAGCTTGTCGAGGAATCTCTTTCCGCCAGAGGAGACCTGCCAACGAGGAGACGCCTCCGCTGCGCTCCGGGAGATTTCCTTCGACGAACTCAGGACAGGCTCTCGGCAGGCTCGGAATGACGGGGACGGCGACTGATCGTGGAGAGACGATTCTGTTGGGATCAATCGGCCGTCCGGCCTCCGTCGACGTAGAGCGTCTGGCCGGTGACGAAACGGGCGGCATCCGAACACAGGAACACCGCCGCCCCTACCAGATCCTCCGGCGTCCCCAGGCGACCCATCGGAATCCCGGCGACCAGGCGTTCGCGCGTCGCGGGGTCGTCGGTGAAACCGCGCGTCAGATTCGTCTCCGTGTAGGTCGGGCCGATCGCGTTGATCGTGACACCGCGCGGCGCCCATTCGGTCGCCAGCGACTTCGTCATGATCGCCAATCCGCCCTTCGACGCGGCGTACGGTGCATGATACGGGTGTCCCAGCAAACTCGAAACCGATCCGATACTGACGATCCGCCCATACCCACGCGCGAGCATCCCCCGCGCCACCGCCTGCGTCACGAAAAAGACGCCGGTCAAATTGGTGTCAATGATACGGTGCCAATCCTCCGGTGTGTATTCGGTCGCCGGTTTGCGGATGTTGATGCCGGCGGCGTTGACCAGCACGTCGATACGACCGCAACGCTCCTCGATCGCCGCGACGGCCTCCCGCACCATCGCGTGGTCGGTCACGTCGAGCCCGACGGCCAGCGCCTCGATGCCGGGACGATCGCAAAGCCGCGCCAGCCGCGTCGCCGCGTCCAGGTCGAAGTCGGCGACGGCCAAGCGGGCGCCGAAGTCGGCGAGCGCCGCCGCGATGGTGGTGCCGAGTCCGCCGCTGCCGACGACGAGCGCGACCCGGCCGGTCAAATCGAAGATGCGGACGAAACTGCCGGGCGCAAAACCGGCGGGCTCGACCAGGCGAGACATCGCGTCGACCGGTTCGTTTGCGGTAGGAGGGGTGTCCGGACGGACGAGGCGCAGGTGAGGTCGGGAGGGGTCGTCACTCATCTGCCGGTGCCCCTGGTGAGCACGGAATCGGTCTGCCGCACCGCCACCTCAAAAGACGACCCACCCGGCGAGCAGCGTCAAGGCGAGGAGGAAAAAGATGATGCTGGCGACGCCGAAGCTGAAAATCAGGTAAAGGAGCACGCCGAGAACGAGCAGGACGGCGAGGGCGATCAGGTAGTTGCGCTGCGCCGGCGAGAACATCCCGGCCGGTTGGACCGCATAGCTCGGCGCATAGGTCGGTGAGGACGGCGGCCGCACATCGCTGCCGGCGATGACCTGCCGGGCCTGCCGCGAGCGTTGGAGGCGGTCGTCATCGGGTGCGTTCTTCACGGCAGACCCCTTACGGATGAGGCGCGAGCTTCGAGCTTAGGATGTCTCCACGAGCGCGTTACCCCCGATGACGAGGAGCCGGCGTGACAGCCCACGAACTCGAAGCTCGAAGCTCGAAGCTCGCGCCTCATCCGGCGTCCTCGGTAGTTTTGACGGGCGCCAGACCGGCGAAGCCGTGCCAGATCGCGACCGTGACGATCTTGACCAGACCGGCGACGACGAGCATCAAGCCCGTCAGCGTCAGTGCTGGGCCAAGGTCGAAGACGCTGGCCGCAACGGCGAGCGCGAGCCCGGCGACGGTGATGGCGATCGAGACGAGGCGAAGGTAACGCACGGGAACTCCTCGGGAGGCGATGACGTCGGGGCGACGAGATGCGCCAATCGACCCAGGCCGATCCTTGCGTCATCGTAGCGCCGCCGGGCGTTCGGTGCAAAGGCGCGAATGGCCCGGTCGGTGGGAGCACTCCGCACCGGCGACTTCGTCGTTGGCTGCATCCTCGTCGGAGAGGATGTAGCCTTTGCCGGGACGCCCTGACGCCGGTGGCGAGCGGCATCGTCTGGCCCGACCGGTCGTCGTGTGCCTAACGAACACCGGGTCCGGTCTCCGCCTCGGGACCGACGGCGGCGGCCGGTCGCGGCGGGAGCGACGGTGACCAGGGTCGATGCGCTCGATCGGGGGAGAGCGGCCCTCGCACGGCGGGCCTGGGGAGACGCGTACGCCGAGCTCTCGGCCGCCGATCGGGAGGGGCCGCTCGCACCCGAGGATCTCGAGCGGCTGGCAACGGCGGCGCACCTGACCGGCCGCGACGCCGACAGCGCCGATCTCTGGGCGCGTGCGCATCGGGCGTTTCTCGACCGGGGCGATCCTGAGCGCGCCGCCCGCTGTGCGTTCTGGCTGGCGTTCTGGTTGATGCTGGAGGGCGAGCGAGCCCGCAGCGGCGGTTGGGTCGCCCGCGCCCGGCGGCTGCTCGACGAAGCCGGGCACGACTGCGTCGAGCACGGGTACCTCCTGGTGCCGATCGCGCTGCAGCGCCTCGCCGAGGGCGATGCCGCGACGGCGTACTCCTCATTCAGCGGCGCCGCCGCGATCGCCGAGCGCTACCACGACGCGGATCTCGCCGCGTTCGGGCGGCTCGGCCAGGGCCAGGCGCTGATCGCGCGCGGCGAGACCGCCCAGGGCGTGGCGTTGCTCGACGAAGTCATGGTCGCGGTTACCGCCGGCGAGGTGTCGCCGGTCGCGTCCGGCATCGTCTACTGCGCCGTGATCCTGGAATGCCAGGCGATCTTCGATCTGCGGCGGGCGCAGGAGTGGACGGCGGCGCTGAGCCACTGGTGCGCCGCGCAACCGGACCTGGTGCCCTACCGCGGCCAGTGCCTGGTGCACCGCGCCGAGATCATGCAACTCCACGGCGCTTGGCCGGACGCGCTCGAAGAAGTGCGGCGGGTCTGCGATCGCCTCCCCCAATCGTCCGGCCAGCCGTGGGTCGGCGCCGCCTTCTACCAGCAGGGAGAACTCCACCGGCTGCGCGGCGAGTCCGCGAAGGCCGAGGAGGCGTACCGCCAGGCCAGCCGGTGGGGGCGCGTGCCGGAGCCCGGTCTGGCGCTGCTGCGCTTGGCCCAGGGTCAGGGCGAGATCGCGGCCGCGGCGATCCGCCGCGCGGTCGACGAGGCACGGGACCACTTGACGCGGTCCAGGTTACTTCCCGCCCACGTCGAAATCATGCTCGCCGCGGGCGACGTCCAGGCGGCACGGGTCGCGGCCGACGAGTTGACCGCGATGGCCGCGGCCCTGGCGGCACCGCTCCTCCACGCGACGTCCGCCCACGCCACGGGTGCGGTCCTCATCGCCGAAGGCGACGCCCGCGCCGGCCTGTTCCCGCTCCGACGGGCCTGGTCCGCCTGGCAGGATCTCGACGCGCCCTACGAAGCCGCGCGCGTCCGCGTCTTGATCGGGCTCGCCTGCCGGGCGTTGGGTGACGAGGACTCGGCACAGATGGAACTGGACGCGGCGCGCTGGGTGTTCCGGCAACTCGGCGCCGCGCCCGATCTTGCCCGAGTCGAGGCGCTGACCCGAAAGGCGCTCGCGCCGGCGGGTGGGCTGACGGCACGCGAGGTCGAGGTGCTCCGCCTCGTCGCGGCCGGCAAGACCAACCGGGCGATCGCCGCCGACCTGTTCCTCAGCGAGAAGACCGTGGCCCGCCACCTCAGCAACATCTTCGCCAAGCTGGGTGTGTCGTCGCGCGCGGCGGCCACCGCCTACGCCTTCGCTCACGACCTCGTGTAGGGCGCCTGCCCTACACAGAAATACCCATTCCGGATCGAACACGTCGTTTGGGTAGGTTGCCCGATGCGGCCCTCCGTCGCGCCCGCTATCGTCGTTCCCGTCAATCCCGGATAACCGACGACGCAGGGAGGTTCGGCAATGGCGCGCTCCTCATGGCCGTGGCGACGATTCGCCACCGTCCTCGTCGTGTTGACGCTCGCCTTCGGCACGACCGCGTTTCGGCCGGCGACGACGAAGGCAGGTTTTGGCAGTTCCCCCGGCCCTCCCATGACCGCGCACGCGTGCGACAGCGGCAAGCACTTCCCGTACCCCAGGACGACATGAGGCGGCTTCGCCGCGCCGCCATTGGGTTTGACGGCGACACGAAAGGGGGTGGAAGGACCATGGACACGATTCCGCGGTGGCATCTTCGAGGGGACTGGTTCGACGTGTGCAAGTGCGACATCCCATGTCCTTGCGAGTTCGCCCAGGCCCCAACCGGCAACGAGTGCAACGGCGTGATGGTCTGGCACGTCCGCGAAGGGCAGTACGGGGAGGTTCCCCTTGCCGGTCTCAGTCTCTTGGCCCTCTGTTCGTTTCGGGGCAACGCCTGGGCGGGCGAGACCAAAGCGACGTTGGGTCTGTACATCGACGAGCGCGCCGACGACCGGCAGCGCGAAGCGCTCCAACTGATCTTCGGTGGTCACGCCGGCGGCTGGCCCGAACTCTTCGCGGCCCTGGTCGGCGACATGCGCGGGGTCGAGTTCGCACCGATCGCCTTCGAGATCGCCGACGACCTCGGCTTCTGGCGGGCCGAGGTGCCCGGCAAGGTCGTGGCCCGCGCCGAGGCCCTGACCGGACCGACGACGCCGCCGGGTCAACGGGTGCAGCTCCTCAACCCGCCCGGTTCGGAGGTCGGCCCGGGCGGGATCGCGACGTGGGGGAAGGCGACCGCGAACCGGGTGGAAGGTTTCGGCTTCCGGTGGGAGTGGGACGGCAAGTCCAGCAAGCACATCCCGTTCAGTTGGAGCGGACCAGGGCAACCGTAGAGACGAAAGGGGTGGCCATGAACGAACCGCTCTGGCAAACACCATCGTCGGCATTGCCGTCCGCGCTGGTCCGCCCACGGACACCGTTCGACCGAGGGCGCCTGGCGCTGTTGCTCACGTTGAGCCTCCTGACCATCGGTACCTGGGCGCTGACCGTCTACCAGGCGCGTCACCTGGACATGCCCATGGGCATCGCCGCGCGTGCCGCGGCGGTCGGCGACACCATGGATGGGATGAGCGGGATGGCGATGGCCGGCGCCACGGGGACCGGCTGGTCCGCGAGCGGGGCCCTCACCTTCGTCGGTGTCTGGACCGTGATGATGGCGGCGATGATGCTCCCGGCCGCGATCCCGATGCTGCTCCTATTCGGCACCGTTCACGCCGGTCGGCGGGCGGGGAGCGGCGTCTTTGTTCCGACCTGGGTCTTTGCCGCCGGGTACCTGCTGGTCTGGGGCGCGGTCGGCGTTGCGACGTACGTGGTCGTCCAATTTGGCAGCAACCTGGCGACCCGAGTCGATGCCGGCAATCGCGCGACCTGGGCCCCGCTCGCGCTCGGCGCCACGCTCGGGCTGGCGGGGCTCTACCAGCTCACACCGCCCAAGCGGACCTGCCTCGATCGCTGTCGCAGCCCGTTCGGCTTCGTGCTTATGCACTGGCGAGAGGGTCGCGCCGGGGCGCTGCGGATGGGCATCGACCACGGCGCCTCCTGCCTTGGCTGCTGCTGGGCGCTGTCCGCGGTGCTCGTCGCCGCCGGGATGATGAGCCTGGCCTGGATGGTCTTGCTGACCCTGGCCGTCTTTGCCGAGAAGGTCATCCCGCACGGCCAGGGCACGGCCGCCGGCGTCGGCGTCGCCTTCATCGTGTTGGGGATCCTCGTCGCGGCCGGCGCCTCCGGGATGCCCTGGGACGCCTCGTAGCCCAATCGCCGGAGGACACGACCATGCGCACCGCATCGCTCCTCATCGCGCACGTTGCCGGCCTTGTGTCCGGTCGCCTCATCCTGCACCCAACTGAACCGATCGCCGGTCGGCGGGCCGCCGCCATGGCCGGCGGCCCCGGTTTCGTCGGCTCCTGGCGGATGACCGTCTTCGAAGCCGAGGGACCGCCGACGCTCGCGCTCGCCACCCTCGGCGCCGACGGCACCGCGGTGATTGCCGAGCATCCGGTGGTGACGCCGCCGTTCGCACCGGGGGTGGTGTTCACGAGCGGGGGTCACGGCGCGTGGATGGCCAGCGGCCCCACCACGGCGAACCTGACCTACGTCGGGCTGGGCTCGTACGGGGAGGGCGTCCTGTTCGGCACGGCGACGGCACGATCGAGCATCACCTTGAGCGCCGATGGGCAAACATTCGGCGGCGAGGTCGTCTGGGACCTCGCGGACCCGAAGGGATACCCGCTGGCCAGTTACCAGGGGAGATTCCAGGCCACGCGCATCGTCGCCGAGGCGCCGGTGAGGTAGGCTCGGCGGGGATCGCGGTGGCTGCCCGGCTCCCCTGCCGCGATGCGGACGCGTTAGTGGATCCTCTTCGCCTGCCCTGCCCACTCCTTGTCCCTGAGGACGAACTTCTGGATCTTGCCGGTCGAGGTCTTCGGGAGATCGCCGAACTCGATCGCCTTCGGGCACTTGAATCCGGCCAGCCGTTCCCGGCAGTGGCCGACGATCTCCTCTTCGGTCGCGGTCTGGCCCGGCTTCAGGGTCACGAACGCCTTCGGCACTTCGCCCCAGTAGCTGTGCGGGATCGCGATCACCGCCACTTCGAGGACCGCGGGGTGCGAGTAAATCGCCTGCTCGACCTCGATGGTGGAGATGTTCTCGCCGCCGCTGATGATGATGTCCTTCTTGCGGTCGCGCAGCTCGAGGTAGCCATCCGGGTGCATCACCGCCAGGTCGCCGGAGTGGAACCAGCCGCCGCGGAACGCGGTCGCGGTGGCCTCGGCGTCGGCGTAGTACCCCTTCATCGTGTTGTTGCCGCGCATGATCACCTCGCCGAGCGTCTGGCCGTCGGCGGGGACGTCGTTCATCTCCTCGTCGACGACGCGGGCGTCGTCGGCGATCAGGTAGCCGACACCCTGGCGCGCCTTGAGCCGACTGCGCTCGTCGATCGGCAACGCGTCCCATTCCCGCTGCCACTCGCAGACGGTGTACGGACCGTAGACTTCGGTCAGCCCGTAGACGTGGATGATCTCGGCGCCGAGTCCCTCCATCTGGGCAATGATCTGCGGCGAGGGCGGGGCGGCGGCGGTGCTGACGATCAGCTTGCCGGGCAGCGGTCCCTCGTGCGCTCCTGGGTGGTTCACAAGGGAGATCAAGACGGTCGGCGCCGCGCAGAAGTGGGTCACGCCCGCGGTGCGGACGAGCTGCCAGATCGCGCCCGGGTGCGGTTTGCGCAGGCAGAGGTGGGTGGCGCCCATCCCCGTCACCGCCCACGGATAGCACCAGCCGTTGCAATGGAACATCGGCAGGGTCCACAGGTAGACACTGTCCGAGGTCATCTTCGTCTCGATCAACTCGCCGAGCGCATTCAGGTAAGCGCCCCGGTGGGTGTACATCACCCCCTTCGGCCGCCCGGTCGTGCCGCTCGTGTAGTCGATCGCGATCACCTCGTCCTCGTCGGCGATCGGCCAGTCGAGCGGATCGGGGCTGCCATCGGCCAGGAACGCCTCGTACTCGGGTCCGGGAAGGTGAACGCCGCCCGGCACCTCCGCGACGCTGACGACCGTTTCGACCGTCTTCAGAAGGTGAAACACCGGTTCGACCGCCGCGGCCAGCTCGGTATCGACGATCAGCACCTTCGCGCCGGCGTGGTTGAGGATGTAGGCGATCTCGTCGCCCGTCAACCTCGTGTTGATCGCGACCAGGATGCCGCCGGCGAGCGGCACGCCGAAATGCGCTTCCAGCATCGGCGGGATGTTCGGCAGCAGGGCCGCGACGCGGTCGCCCTTGCGCACGCCGAGGGACAGCAACGCCGAGGCGAGCCGGTTGACCCGCTCCGCCATCTCGGGGTACGTCCACGAACGGTCGCCGTAGACGATCGCGGGTTTGTTTCGGAACACGTACGCGCTCCGTTGCAGGAAGCGGAGCGGCGTCAAGTACGAGCGATAGACCTCGGGTGGATACATCGCGCTACCTCGACCAGTGGCCATTCCCGATCAATCGCACAATGATAGATCGCGTCTCTTGTCGTGGGAGCAGGCCGGTCCGTTCGTGGCCAACCGCAACGAGGAGAGGTCCTTCGCCGGCGCTCAGGATGACAGGGGAGGGGCGCCATGCCCAAACGGGTCAGGCGACGCCCGTTATCATTCCCACGCGGGTCGAGTCCGCGCAACGGGAGTGACCGCCATGACCGACAAAACAACCTCGATGCCCGAAGCGATCGGCGCCGTCGTCGACGGGGCGCGCGTCGCCCTTGGCGGCAACACGCTGCACCGTGGCCCTTGCGCCGCGGTGCACGAGATCGTGCGGCAACGGAAGCGGGGGTTGGAGATCGTCAAGACCGCCGGCGCCTACGACGTCGATCTCCTCGCCGGCACCGGCTGCGCGGCGAGCGCGTCGGTCGGCTTCGTGGGGTTTGAAACGGTGTTCGGGATGGCGCCTGGCTACCGGCGCGCCGTCGAGCGGGGGGCGTTGGAGGTCAAAGAGCACGCCTGCTACAGCGTCATCGCCGGACTGCGCGCCGCGATCCAGGGGATTCCCTTCATGCCGATCGCGGGGATGCAGGGCTCGGACGTGCCGGGAGTCCGCGGTTTCAAAACCGTCGTCGACCCCTACGCCGGCCAGGCGGTCGTCGCCATCCCCGCGCTCGTCCCCGACGTCGCCATCGTCCACGTGCAGGAGGTCGACCGCGAAGGGAACGCCCGCATCGTCGGCACCCGCTTCGAAGACGTCCTGATGGCGCAGGCGGCGCACCACGTCATCGTCACCGCCGAGCGCATCGTCGAAGGCGCCGAATTCGAGGAGACGCCGGAGCTCGTCGCGATTCCCGGCTTCATGGTCGATGCCGTCGTCGAGGCGCCGCGCGGGGCCTGGCCCTGCTCCTGCGCCGGCCGCTACGATTACGACGCCGAGTACCTGGCGGAGTACGTCGCGGCCGGCAGGGACGAGGGGTCGTTCCAACGGTTCGTCGAGATGCACGTCGTCGAGCCCGCTCTGGTGGGTGCGAGGTGATCGCCGAGCCTCGAAAGACGCAAGCAGCCGTCGAAGCGGTCGACCCGCGGGTGATGATGGTCGTCTCGCTGGCGCGTCTGCTGCGCGACGGGGAGACCGTTTTCCACGGTGTCGCCTCACCGCTGCCGATGGTCGCGATCCTGCTGGCGAAGCGGCTCCACGCGCCGAACCTCGTCTACCTCAACATCACCGGCAGCGTCGACCCCCGCCCCGACCACCTCCCCCTCTCGACCGTCGATCCCAGCCTGCTCCGGGGCACCCGTGCCCTGGTGACGTTGACCGATCTCTTCGACCTCTCCGCCCGCGGTCGCCTCGACACCGCCTTCCTCAGCGGCGTCCAGATCGACGGCCGGGGCCGGATCAACATGAGCGTGATCGGCGACTTCGCCCACCCCAAAGTCCGCCTCCCCGGCGGCGCCGGCAGCGCCGCCCTGATGCCGACCGCCCGCCGCACGATCCTCTGGCGGACCAAGCACGACCGCCGCACCTTCGTCGACCGCCTCGACTTCGTCACCGCCGCCGGCAACGTCGACCGCGTCGTCACCCCCCTTTGCGTCTTCCACCGCCGCGACGGCATCCTGGCCGTCGAATCGGTCCACCCGGGTGTAACCTCGGCGACACTCAAGGCCGCAACCGACTTCCCCATCTCGGTCGACGACGAGATACCGGTGACTCCAGTACCCACCGAACCGGAATTGACCGCCCTGTCGGACGTCGATCCCATGGCCGTCTCCGCCAGCGAGTTCTAACGAGATCGCTGGTCTCAACCCGGCATCTGCTGAGACTTGCAACCTGCAACTCGAGACCTCGTCCTGACGCCTCGCGTCGAGCAACTCGTCCCCGATCGGTCGTCCGTACGCCATTGCCATCGTCCCTTAACATCGCTACGATAGTCCTAGATCGACGCGGCCTTGCTCTGGTCTCGCTGGGACTGGGAGGGTCGTTTGCGCGCCCGGTCGTAACCACTTGCTTCCGCGCCTAGGAAAGGAATAGCCAAGGACATGCTCGCTCCCCTGCCGATCGGTGACCCCACGCCCCGTCCCAGTCGTGTCATCGCCGAGGCCCTCGTCGGGCGATACGGTCCGCGGCAGATCACCGATCTCACCTCCTCCCTCGGGTTCCCGCGCCAACTGACCCAGGTCATCGTCGCCGCCTGCACCGCCACGGCCTGCGACACCACCTGGACGCGACGCCGCAGTCCGGTCGTCGCCCGCTAGCCTGTTTCGCAACGGAAGCAAGATTGCACTTCGCCGCGCGGTTGCGCCGCGGCGGTTCCGGCGTGCAGAAGCGACGCTCCGTCACGGCGTTGACGGCACCGGTCCGGCGATGCTATAAACCGTCGGTCTCGCCGCCCACGGCGGCCTGCCTTGGCTTGTCTTCGACAGGCCATTTGCGTGTCATCGGGCGAACTAACCAGTCCGACCAAGAGGGAGCACAGACGCGTGGTCAAACTCCGCCTGCGGCGTATGGGTGCGAAGAAGCGCCCGAGCTACCGCATCGTCGCCGCCGAAAGCACCTCGCCGCGCGACGGCCGGTTCATCGAAGCGATCGGGTTCTACGACCCGCTGACCAACCCCGCCACGATCACGCTGAAGGAAGACCGCGTCAAGCACTGGCTCAGCGTCGGCGCCCAACCGACCGAGACGGTCCGCGACATCTTCGTTCGCCAGGGCCTGATGGAGAAGCCTGCCCCGAAAGGCGAGGCTGCCGGCAAGGCCGCGGCCTCGGCCTAGCGAGCGTCGCCGACGGTTCCGACGCATCGCGCCGTGCCGTCGTGCGGCGTCGGGCGGTGCGCTGCGTTTCGATCTAACCTCGGTCTCGTCCGAGCGCGTCAGAGCAGAACACCGATCGGGGTGGGCAAGAGATGACCGAATCGATGGACGCCGCGACCCCTGCCGAGGAACTCCGGAACCTCGTGTACTACCTCGCGACGAACCTCGTCGACGAACCCGACACCGTCGAAGTGACCGCGGAGCAGCGTGGTTCGGCCGTCCATCTCAACTTGCGCGTGCCGGAGCGGGAGATGGGCAAGGTCATCGGCCGCCAGGGCCGCATCGCCCGCGCCATGCGCACCGTGGTCATGATCGCCGGTTCCCGCCACAACCTCCGTGCCAGCCTCGACATCGAAGGGTAATCCCGCCTCACCGTCCGGGGCCGCGCCTTCGGCCACCGAGGCTCCGGTCTCCGATTCGCCGGTACCCGTCTCCCCGGATGCACCCACCAACCCCGTCTCCGCGCGACCGCCCCGGCAGAGCCGGCGCGAGCGCCGGGAACGACGCCCGCGAACCTTGCGTCCGAATCGCCTGATCGAAAGCGCCGGGCCGGATCCGGCGACGCCCCTCGCCGAGGTGCGGCTCGCCGTCGGGACGATCGTCGGGACGCACGGTATCCGCGGCGAGTTGAAGGTTCTGCTGACGACCGACGACCCCGAACACCTGAAGGCGGTCAAGCGGGTCTACGTCGGCGAGGAGCAGACCCCCCGCCGCGTCATCGGTATCCGCTTCCACGACCGCTACGCATTGGTGCGGTTGAAGGGCGTTCCCACTCCGGAAGCCGGGAAGGAGTTCAGGGGCCAACCCGTCCGGATCGCCGGTACCGACGCCCGCCCGCTCGAACCCGGCGAGTTTTACCTCTACCAATTGATCGGCCTCGACGCCGTCGACGAGTCGGGACAACCCCTCGGCGTCGTCACCGACATCATGGAGACCGGTGCGAACGATGTCCTGGTCGTTGCCCCACCCGACGGCGGCAAGGACCAGTTGTTCCCGAATCATCCCGACGTCGTACTCGACGTGAATCCGGAGGAGGGGCGACTGGTCATCCGGCCGTTGGTGTATTTGGAGTAGCGGACGGCCCTCACCCCCTGGCCGCGGCCGGGGGTGAGGGCCGTTCTCCGCGCTCCCCTTCTCGCACCAATTCCTCGATCACCCTGAGCGCCAGCCCCGCCGCTCGCCGCCCTACCTCCGCGGTCGGGAAATCCGTGAACTCGGCGACATCGCTCGCGCGGTGGTATTCGCTGTTCGAGATGTCCTTGATCGACACGAACGGCACGCCGTGTAGTGCGCAGATCTGCGCCACCGACGCCGTTTCCATGTCTTCGCAGAGCGAGTCGTGACGCCCGTGGAGAACGTCCAGACGCTCGTGCGACTGCGTCCAAATGTCGGCGGAGACGACGGTCCCGCTGTGGACGACCGGCGGGCGGTAAGGGATGGTCTCGGGCCAGAAGAGGTCGCGCGGCCAGGGTTCCGGCCGGTAGGTCGCCGCCACGGATGTGGTCACATCCAGCAGGTGCGGATCGGCCGCGAGGTCTGCCGTCACGAACGGCTCGCCCGAAACCTCGTACTTCATCCCCACGTAGCGTTCCTCGCCGGTCGGCAGGATCTGCAGGCGGGTATGGTTGACGTAGCGCTCGCCGATGACGACGTCGCCCGGCATGACGTCGCGGCGATGGGCGCCGGCGCAACCGTAGTTGACGACCGCCGCGGGGGAGTGGGCATCGATCACCCGTTCGGTCGCCGCCGCGGCCACGGCCACCCCCATCCCGCTGCGCACGACGACGACCGGCTGCCCGCCGATCTCGACCCATCGATCCTGCCAGATCCCGTCGCGCGCCTCTTGGATAACCGGCGTCTGCGCAAAGAAGTGACGCAGCTCCGCCTCCATCGCGACCACGACGGCGATCGGTCCGGTCATGAGAACTCTCCCCAGCCATTAAGAGCGGGTCTCAGGTCTCAGGTCTCAGGTCTCAAGACGTTCGACATGCCACCTGCCACGTGAGACTTGCGACTTGAGACCTGAGACCTGAGACCCGTCACCGGAACAGCGACAGCGAGATGCTGACCGCCAACACGCACAGCACGACGAGGGAGAGCGTGCCATACCGGCGGTCGCCGATGCGGAAGAAGCCGAGGGCGGTCGCGACGACGCTGGCGACCGGTGTCGCCACCAGACAGAGGATGGCGAGATCGACGATACCGCTCGCCTTGCCGTCGAAAACAGCCGGCAGGACGTCCGCGAAACGTTCGGCTTTCCGGTTCAGCGGTTCTCCCTTGATCGCGGCGACGACGAGGCCGACGATCAGCAGCGCCGCCCCGAGACGGAAACCCCAGGTCAGGACCGTGATCACGGACCGATAGATGGGCGCCAGTTCGGCCACCCGTTCGGCATAATCGTCGCGGGTGACGGTCACCTCGGTTTTCATTTCTGCCACGGGATGTCGACTCCTGCCGCCTTGAGCAACAACGAACCGCCGAGGTAGAGGAGAATGACGACGAAGACCAATACCAGCCGCTGGGCACGCACTCGCCGTGTCAGACGAGAGCCGAACTGCGAACCGAGAAAGATCCCGACCATGGCCGGTACCACTACGGTCGGGTCGATCTTCTCACGCGAGTAGTAGACGGAGGCGGTCGCGACGGAGGTGATCCCGACCATGAACGCGCTCGTCCCCGCTGCGGCCTTGACCGGGACGCGCATCATCAGGTTCATCGCCGGCACCTGGATGACGCCACCGCCGACGCCGAGCATCCCGGAGATCACCCCGGCGAACCCGCTGACGCCCAACCCGAGCGGCAGCCGCGTGGGGACGTACCGAATCGTCTTTTGCGTCGCCGGATCGTGGTATTCGGCGCCGAGACGTTGCGTGTCGGGGACCCCTTCCGCCCCCGCGATCGCCGCCTGGCGCTGCATCGCCATCGACACCGCGGCGTAGGTCAGCACCGCACCGAACACCGCGTTGACGATGCGCTCGGGTGCGGAGGCGCCGATCAGGGCACCGACGATCGCCCCCGACGCCGTCGGGATCTGGAACAGCATCGCCAGACGCAGGTTCGTGAACCGGCTGCGCAGGTGGACGGAGGAGCCGACGACCGAGTTCGTCACGACCGCGACCGCGCTGGCGCCGATCGCGACCTTCTGATCGACGCCGAAAAAGAGGGTGAAGATCGGAACCAGGAAGACCCCGCCGCCCAACCCCAACATCGAGCCGACGATCGCCGCCGCCGCCGAAACGATCCCGAGCTCGATCGATCGCGAAACGTCCACACGTCCTCCCAGCCATGACCCCGGTCTCGCCACCGGGCCGGCGCCTTATACCACCGCCGGCCATTGATCGCCACACGATAGGACGCACGCCGAACCGTCCGCGGATGGTTCTCACGACGGCGTTGACGCGAGGCGGGCTCGGTGCGACACTGCGCCCACCGGCGAGGTTGCGCCGTCACCTTACCAACCAACGAATGCGATGGGGGTGGCCCCGGTCCGGAAGATCGTTCGCCGGGTCCGGGTTCACAGGGAGAAGCCGGTGCGAGGCCGGCGCTGTCCCGCAACTGTATCGCCGGCCGAGCGAAGTCGTCCGGCGGAGCCAGGTCGCCCGTCCCCGTTCGCGTCCGCTGCCCTTCGCGTGAAAGGGGAGGACTCCGCCCGTCGGATTTCGCGACCTGATCCAGACGAAACCCGACCGCACCGGCCCGACCCGCTCGCACGAGCGGGTCGTTTTGTTGCTGCCGCTACCACGAAAGGAGACCGAGTGGTGCCAATCCGTCTGTTCCGGCCGGCCGGCCCGCGCCGCCTGCCGGTCCTGTTCCTCCTCGTCTCGCTGCTCGCCCTGCTCGCTCCGGTCGCCGCCCGCGCCCAAACCGCGACACCCGCCGCCGGATCGCCGGTGGCGAACGCCGCGGCCTGGCTGGAGAAGCAGCAGGCGGCCGACGGCGGTTTCCTCGGATTCTCGGGAACGAGCGATGCCGGCACCACGGCCGACGCCATCCTCGCCCTCGCCGCCGCCCGCAACGCCGGTGTCAAGGTCGATCTCACGCAGGCCGTCGATTTCCTGGAGAAGAATGCGCTGGTCTACGCCCAGACCGGACCGGGGCAGGCGGCCAAGCTCGTCCTGACCATCGTCGCGGCCGGCGGCGACCCGACCGACGTCGAAAACGTCAATCCGCTCTCGATCGTCGAGGTCAGCGCCAAAAGCGAAACCGGTCAGATCGGGTTCGGTCCCTTCGATCATGCGCTCGGCGTGCTCGCCCTCGTCGCCACCGGCAGCGACGTCCCGTCCAAAGCCATCGACGTCTTTCGCACCACGCAGTTGGAAGACGGCTCCTGGTCCTTCGACGGCACCACGGCCAACGGCGGCGGCGACACCAACACGACGGCCGTCGCCATCCAGGCCCTCGTCGCCGCCGGTGAGGGCAACGATTCCATGGTCGCCAAGGCCCTCGACTACCTGAAATCGGTCCAAACCGGCGCGGGCGGTTTCCCCTTCCAAAAGGGGCAGGCGCCGAAGGGCGACGCCAACTCGACGGCGATCGTCGTGCAGGCGATCGTGGCACTCGGACAAGACCCGGCTTCCGCCGACTGGAAAAACGCCGCCGCCGCCCTCGCCGCCTTCCAGAATCCGAGCGGCGCCTTTCGCTATACCGACGACCAGCCGGACGACAACCTCTTCGCTACCGTCCAGGCGATCCCCGCCATCGCCGGTCAGCCCTACCCGATCGCGGCCAGTGCCGGGGGCGATGGCACCGACGTCGCCACACCGCCGGCGGCCTGAGCCGGCGGCGTCGTTGCCCCGTGACCCGCGCCGGTTGCCTGGTCGCTGCCCTCTTCCTCGCACTCCTGATCGGGTCGCCCGCGGCCGGCCGGGAGTTGCACCACGCCGGTCTCGTCGTCCGGCACGGTGACGGACGGATCGTCTATGCCTACGTCGCGTTTTCCGAAGAGACGATCAGCGGTGTCGAACTCCTGCGCCGGAGCGGGGTCTCGCTCGTGACCGTCGGCTTCGGCGGTCTCGGCGAAGGGGTCTGTACGATCGACGGCGAAGGTTGTCCCGCCGGCGATTGCCGCAAACGCGTCTGCCAGGGCAGCGGCGAAGACGCCCCATTCTGGCAATACTTCCGCCAGCGTTCACCGGGCGATTGGGTCTCCCTCAGCCTCGGCGCCAGCGCGACGAAGGTCCACGATGGCGACGTGGACGGCTGGTCCTGGACGGGGCACGACCCGGCGCTGCCACCCTTGACCATCGACGACGTCGCCCGATTCGCGGGCGTTCCGGCTTCACCATCGCCGGTCGCGGACACGGCGGCGAATCCGACACCCGCGGTGCGAACCGTCTACCCGGCGGGGATGGGACCGTCCGCACACGGCAAGGAGCAGGGGACGATCGTCTACCTCGCCGGCGCTGCCGCCCTCGCCGTCGTCGGCGGAGCGACGGTCGTCGCCGTGCGCCGCCGCTCCCGGCCGGAGCGTGCGGCGTGAACGGTCGCGGGTCTGGTCTCGATCCCCGTGCCTGGCTGGCGTGGGGCGCGGCGGCGAGTCTGCCGCCGCTGCTGGGGCGTAACCCATTTCCCTTAGTCGCAACCCTGGTCGTCGTGATCGGCGTCAGGACGGCCTGGGCCGGTCAAACCGAACGCGTCGGTTCGTGGAGCGGCATCGTCCGCCTCGCCGTGGTCTTCGCCGCGCTGGGCGTTCTTTTCAACGTCCTCACCGTCCGTGCCGGCGATCGCGTTTTGGTCACGGTGCCGTCGTCCGTGCCGATCCTCGACGGGCCGATCACGCTCAACGCCTTGGTCTTCGGCCTCCTGAGCGCCCTGGCGCTCGTGGTCCTCGTCCTGGTCGGGACCACGCTCGGCGCGGTGCTCGATTGGCCCGCCGTCGTGCGCCTTCTCCCGGATCGTCTGACGACCGTCGCCGTCGCCGGGTCGGTCGCCTTTGCCTTCGTCCCCCAGACGGCCGTCGCCTTCCGCGAGATCCGCGAAGCGCAGGCGGTGCGTGGGCACCGGTTCCGCGGTGTCCGCGACCTCGTGCCGCTCCTCGTCCCGCTCTTGACCGGGGGGCTGGAACGCGCCGTGACGATGGCCGAGGCTCTCGAATCCCGCGCCTTCGGCGCCCCGGTCGTGCCAGACGGCGAACGCCGCCGCCTGCGCTCACTCGCGACCGCGGTCGGGCTCGGTGCCGGAGCCGTCGCCGTGTATCTCCTTGCCGTTGGTCGCTTGATCGCCGCCGGCGTCGCCTTTGCCATCGCGGGAGTGGCGCTGCTGATCGTGCTCAGCGGAGGGAAGTCCGATGCCCCGACCAGAACCCGATACCGGTCGCCACGGTGGACGCGTGCCGACACCTTGACCCTCGGCGGGGCGGCGATCGCCGGAATGACGACATTGGCCGCGATTGCGTTCGATCCGGCCTCGCTCCGCTACGAACCGTATCCGGACTTGCTCGCGCCGCGCGTCGGTCTGGCGCTCATCCTGGCGCAGGTTGGCCTGCTCGTCCCGGCGTTTCTCGCCGAGCCGGCGAGCGAGGCGGCGCCATGATCGACGTCGCGCCGCCGCCGGTTCGCTCCGCGCGTTTCGACCGCGTTTCCTTTCGCTACCCGGATCGCGACGAGGCCGTTCTCCGCGACGTCGACTGGGAGGTGCCGGAGGGTGCCTACGTCGTCGTCGCCGGACCGTCCGGCAGCGGCAAGTCGACCCTCCTCCGCTGCTTGAACGGTCTGGTGCCGCACTTCTCGGGCGGGCGGTTTGGCGGTTCCGTCTCGATCCGGGGCTTGGACACCCGCACCTACGGCCCGCGTGCCCTCAGCCGCACCGTCGGGTTCGTCTTTCAGGACCCCGAATCGCAGCTCGTCACCAACCGCGTCGAGGACGAACTCGCCTTCGGCATGGAGCAACTCGGCGTGCCACCGCCGACCATGCGCAAGCGCGTGGAGGAGGTACTCGACCTCCTGGGCATCGCCGGTCTGCGCCATCGTGATCCCACCACGCTCTCCGGGGGAGAGCGCCAGCGCGTCGCCGTCGCCGCCGCCCTTGCCATCCAACCGCGCCTCCTCGTCCTCGACGAACCGACCAGCCAACTCGACCCCTGGGGAGCCGAAGACGTCCTGACCGCGTTGACGCACCTGAACGAAGACCTGGGTTTGACCGTCGTCCTGGCCGAACATCGCCTCGAGCGCGTGATCGGTCATGCCGATCGGCTTCGCGTCATGACCTGTGACGAGACCATCGAAGGCGCGCCCCGCGACGTGTTGGCTGCTTGCGACCCGGCGCTCACCCCGCCGCTGGTTCGGCTTGGCCGGGCACTCGGCTGGTCGCCGCTCCCGTTGACGATCAAAGAAGGTCGGTCGGTTGCCGCGGCCGATCCCCGGCAGCCTGCTTCACCCGAACCCGATCCGCCGCGTCCCGCCGCGGCACCGATCGTCGAACTCCGGGGGGTGTCGACCGCCTTCGGCAAACGGGCGGTCCTCCGCGACGTGGATTTCGCCGTGAGACCCGGCGAATTGGTCGCACTGATGGGCCGCAACGGGTCGGGCAAGACGACGCTCCTACGCGCGATCATCGGCTTCCACCGACCGACGACCGGCCGCATCGTCGTCGCCGGCCGCGACGCGACCCGCGGGGATCCCGCCGATCTCGCCGCGGACATCGGCTACCTGCCTCAGCGCCCCGCCTCCCTTCTCTTCCGCGAGACGGTGCGTGCCGAACTCGCCTTCACCCGCAATTACCACCGCGCACCCGGTCTCGACCCCGACCGCCTCCTCGCCGACCTCGAACTCGACCACCTGGTCGACCGTCACCCCCGCGACCTGAGCGCCGGCGAGCAGGAGCGCGTCGCCCTCGCCGCCGTCCTCGTCGCCGCCCCCCGCGTCCTCCTGCTCGACGAGCCGACCCGCGGCATGGACTACCTCCGCAAGCAGGCCCTCGCCAGGCTCCTCCGTGGACTCCGTGAGCGCGGCACCGCCATCGTCGTGGCGACGCACGACGTCGAGATGGTCGCCGGTCTCGCGACCCGCGTCGTCCTCCTCGGCGACGGCGAAATCGTCGCGGATGGCACGCCGCGCGAGGTCCTCTCGGGCTCATTGACGTTTGCGACTCAGATCAACAAGCTCTATGGGGATGGGTTCTTGACGGTGGAGGACGTCCGATCAGGTATGACATCGAGGTCGCCCATATGCTCAAACGAAGGCGTTGCGGCTCCCGGCGCGTGACATCCTTCGCCTTATCAAGACCCCGATCGTCGCTGTAGATATGGCCGCCATGCGCACGAATGGCGTGAGCAATCGCAAGACAATCCTCGAAGTCGAGGTTTTGGGATTCAAATCGATCAAGCGCTGGCAGGATTGTATCCTTGTGCTCGATGTGGAGCCCGTCTTGCTTGACGAGCGGCCGGAGGAGCACCGCTACCTGGGCACGGTCCAGCCCGTACGTCACCGGCGACCTGAGAACGTAGACGACCTCGGCGAGGATCGCTTCGCTCGTGTGAAGCTCGACTTTGCCCTGCTTTGCGTCGGCAAACAGAGACCGACATTGCTGGGCCTTGGCGAGATCGTCTTGCATGAGCAAGCGGATGAAGATATTGGTATCGACGAATTGGCTCATCCGAACTTCTCGCGCCAGCGTTGTGCTCGTTCCTCCTTGGCGAGCCGAACCATCTCGTCAGGATCCATCGGGGGATCCAACGGTGGGAGGATCCCGACGAGATCGTCGAGGGTAAGGGGCACTTTCCTCAGTCTCGCTTCGCGACCGACGACCTCCACTTCAACGCGATCGAACGGTTTCAAATCGAGCGCTTCACGCACCGACTTCGGTATCGTCAACTGCCCCTTCCGCGTTAGACTGATTACTGTGCCCATTGCAGGCCCCCATCATAGAACAGACGAACTCCGAGGGTCGATTATAGCGAGTTCGTCGGGTCTGGTTCCTGGTGGAGGTGGTTTCTTCCAAGGGTGTTGCTTGGACCGTCAACGAAAGGGGTCGAAGGGATGTCGCTCGCGGACCTGCGCAGGGACTACACCGCCGGCGGGCTGGCCGAAGCGGACGTCGATCCGGACCCGATCGCCCAATTCGCCCTCTGGTTCGAGCAGGCGCGGGTCACCACCGGCCACGAGCCGAACGCGATGACCGTCGCCACCGTCGACACCGACGGTGTCCCGGCGGCGCGGATGCTCCTCCTGAAAGGGTTCGACGAGCGCGGTTTCGTCTTCTACACCAACTACGAGAGCGCCAAAGGCCGCGAGTTGGAACAGAACCCGCGTGCCGCGCTCCTCTTCTACTGGCCCGAACTCGAACGCCAGGTCCGCATCAGCGGCGATGTCGAGCGCGTCTCGCGCGAGGACTCGGAGCGCTATTTCCACAGCCGGCCGCGCGGTAGCCAGATCGGCGCCGCGATCTCCCACCAGAGCGCCATCATCGCGAACCGGGACGTCCTCGCCGAAGCCGTCGCCCGCTTCGAGGAAGAGCACCCCGATGGCGAAATCCCCCTCCCCGTTTTCTGGGGCGGCTACCGCCTCCGCCCGACCTGGATCGAGTTCTGGCAGGGCCGCCCCTCCCGTCTCCACGACCGCCTCCGCTACCTGCGGACCGACGACGGCGGCTGGCAGATCGTCCGCCTCTCGCCGTGACGGAGGGGTCAGGGGGCAGGGGACAGGGGGCAGGCGCAGGAAGTGTGGCGTGCTGTTTGGCGTGGCACCCGTACGCCCTCCGTTGCCTCTTCCCCTGCCCCCTGCCCCCTCCGTCACCGCAGCTCCTCGCGCAGCGCCAGTGCCGGATCGAGTTCCCACAATGCCCCGAAGACTGCGCCGTGCAGTTGCGCATCCTCGCCGAGGACCGAGTGCATCAGCGCAGGGACCACCCGGAGCTCGCGCTCGACACGGCTGCGGACGCGGTCGATCAAATCGGTCCCTGCCGAAGCCGTGCCGCCGCCGAAGATGATCGCCTGCGGATCGAGCAGGGCCGCGATGTTGATCACCGCGATCGCCAGGTAATCGGCGACGCGATCGGCGACCGGTTTCAGCCGCCGGTCCTCGTCTGCCAGCTCGATCGCCTCCGCCGCGGTGAGTTTCTTGCGCACGACCTTGCGCGCTTCCTTCCGAATCGCCGGACCGCCGACCAGCAGTTCGAGACTGCCGTGTCCCCGCCGTTCCTTGCCGAGGTGCTGCCGGCCCATCACGAAATTGCCGACCTCGCCGGCGGCGTTGTTGTACCCCCGGTGCAGGCGCCCGTTGATCATCACGCCAGCGCCGATCCCCGTCCCGAGGGCCAGAAAGACGAAGTTGTGCATGTTTCGCGCGCTGCCGCGCCACCGCTCGCCGAGCGCCGCCGCGTTGGCGTCCTGCTCGATCCAGATCGGCGCGTCGAAACGCCGCGTCAAGATGCCCCGTAACGGCACGTCCTTCCAACCGGTCAGGTTGCCGGCGACGATGACCAACCCCTCCTCATGGTCGACTTGCCCCGGCACCGCGACGCCTAGCGCACGGAGGCGTTTCATGGATTGACCGGTTTGGGCGACCAGCGCCTCGATCGACTCGCTCACCCGGTCGAGGAGTGCCTCCGGTGTCGCGTCGGCCGGTGTCGAAAAGCTGTCGCGTGCCAGCTCGTCGCCCGTGTCGGTGTCGCAGACCACGACGGCGACCTTGGTGCCGCCGACGTCCACGCCGGCCACCAGATCCCGCGATTTTGTCCTTCTCGTCGTCTTTGGCCGGTTTGCCACGTCGTCACATCTCCTACCGGTTACGCGCCTCCGCCCGCTCCGTGGCGTTGCCTGGCTGGTCCGAGGAGCCGAGACGGGCTAGAATTATCGTGAGTTTCGCCGTCACCCCGCGCCCCTACCCGGTGCAGCCTGGACACGCCGACAATCTGCGCCTGTGAGGAGCGGTCTCGCGGGGTGCCCGCTCCGTGCGGATGGCGTCGTAGCCGTGAAAGTTGAGACCATGCCGTCAGGCACCACCACCAAGAAAACCGCACCCGAGACGACCGAGCAACATCCGACCGACGGCGTGCAACCGCAGGTCGCGGATGCTACAACGACGGCCGTCGCTCCGAAGCGCGCGGCTGGGAAACGGCGGGAGCGATCGCGTCCCGAGCGGGCCAAACGCCGCCCCGTCGCCCTGCCGGTCCTGATCGTCGACGAAACCGTCCTCTTGCCCCACATGTCGATCCCCTTCCCGATCGAGGACGACGAAGCGGCGATGGTCGTCGAGCGCGCCGGCCGGATGCCGCTGCGCCAGGTCCTCGTCCTGACCGAGCGTCTCGTCAACCGGCCCGACGCCGACGGCGCGCTCGACAGCGAGTTCCGCGAACTGCTGGCCGACGAAGATGCCCCGCCGATCGAAGAGCGCCGGCGACCCCGCGGTGGCGCCCAGCGCGCCGACGACGGCGACGACCCCGGCGGATGGGTCCCGGACGAAGAACTCCCGGTCGAGGAGTACGAGTTGTGCGACGTCGGCGTCATCGCCGAGGTCGGGCAGCGCATCTCCCGCCCCGGTGGCCACTCCCACGTCATCCTGCAAGGGGTGGCGCGCGGCATCGTCGTCGATCTGATCCAGCAGGACCCCTACGTCGTCGCCCGCGTCAACCGCCACGACGATCCCGTCGCCACGACGTCCGAGGCCGAGGCGGCGATGACCGCCGTCCTCGAACAGGTCGAGAACTACATCAGCATGCTCCCGAACGTGCCGGAAGAGGTGCTGACGATGGTCCGCAGCGTCGAGGAACCGGGTTGGTTGGCCGACCTGATCGCCTTCTCGCCGGAGTTCACCCCCGACCAGCGCCAGGATCTGCTCGAAATCCTCGATCCGGTCGAGCGGCTGCGCCGGCTGAGCGTCATGATCCAGAAGCGCCTGATCGTCCTCAACTTGCGTCAGCAAATCGCCTCCGAGGCGCAGGCGGGGATGGATCGCCAACAGCGGGAATACTTCCTGCGGGAGCAGATCCGCGCCATCCAGAAGGAGCTCGGCGAAGGCAGCCCAGAAGAGACGCTGGCCGGCGAACTGCGCCAGAAGATCGAAGCCGCCGGGATGCCGGAGGAGGTCAAGTCGAAGGCGCTGATCCAGGTCGAGCGTCTGGAGCAGCAGCATCCCTTCTCGCCGGAAATCGGCGTCATCCGCACCTACCTGGAGTGGCTGACCGAACTCCCCTGGGCCGTCCAGACCGAAGACCGTCTCGATCTGACCGAGGCCGGCAAGATCCTCGAAGCCGACCACTACGGATTGGAAAAGGTCAAGGAGCGGATCATCGAGTACATCGCCGTCCGCAAACTCGCCGGTGACCGGCAGCGGGCGCCGATCATCTGCTTCGTCGGACCGCCGGGCGTCGGCAAGACCAGTCTCGGCCGCTCGATCGCCCGCGCCATCGGCCGCAACTACGTTCGGATGTCCCTCGGCGGCGTCCGCGACGAGGCGGAGATCCGCGGTCACCGCCGCACCTACGTCGGCGCCATGCCCGGTCGTGTCGTCAAGGCTCTCAGGGATGCCAAGAGCCGCAACCCGGTCATGGTCCTCGACGAGATCGACAAGGTCGGCTCCGACGCCTTCCGCGGCGACCCGGCCTCCGCCCTGCTCGAAGTCCTCGACCCCGAGCAGAACTCCTCCTTCTCCGACCATTACCTGGAGGTGCCGTTCGACCTCTCGAAGGTCATCTTCATCACCACCGCCAACCTGCTCGAACCGATTCCCCCGGCGCTGCGCGACCGGATGGAGGTGATCGAGGTCCCCGGCTACACCGAGGTCGAAAAACTCGCCATCGCCCGCGAGTTCCTCCTGCCGAAGGCGCTGGAATCGCACGGGTTGACGCCCGAGATGCTGACGGTGACCGACGACGCCCTGCGCCGGGTCATCCGCGAGTACACCGAGGAATCCGGCGTCCGCAACCTGGAGCGCGAACTCGGTTCGCTCTGCCGCAAGGCGGCCCGCCGCTTCGCCGGCGACGACGCGCCCGAGGAGATCACGATCGACGCGCCCGATCTCCCGACCATCCTCGGCGTCCCCCGCTACGAATTCGGGCGGGCGGAGGAGCAGGACGAGGTCGGCGTTGCCACCGGCGCCGCCG
>DATBFX010000259.1:0-10989 GCA_036558305.1 Thermomicrobiales bacterium
ATGATCTGGGCGATCGTCCGCGAGGCGATGGCGGTGGCCGTCCCGGGGTCGAGTTGCTCCTCGATCATCAGGAAATCGGCGAGATCGCTGCTGGTGGTGTGACCGCGACCGGCCCGGTTCGCCAGGTAGGCGCGGTTGACCTCAAGGTCATTGGCCAACAGCGTCGCGGTCTCGCCGAGGACGTCGTCGCCGCCGACAAGCGTCGCCTCGAGGTGAGCCCAGGCATCGTCGATGGCCCAGGCGATCGGTTCGTACCCGAGGTCGGCCGCGGCGACCCGGACCGCCCGCGCCCCCGACTCCACCCGGCGCGCCCGACCGACCAGCGCGTTCAGGCGCACGGGGAGGCGTAGTTGCGGCATGTCGGAGGTCGCCCCGGTCCAGGCATCCGCCAAAAAGAAACTCCCGGGTTCGGTACGCAGCCAGAACAGGAGTTCGACGAGCAAACGCCGGACCGCCGTCGCGACGTCGGCCGCGAGATCGGCACAGGCAACGAGATCGTCGATCGTCGACACGGCATCGAAGGTATTGACCACCAGACCGTCGAAACCGAGCAACTCGGCCGCGCGTTCGCGGTCGATCGGCATACCGGTCGACGTCAAGGTCCCGGCGCCGAGCGGGGATCGGTTGACCTCCGCGTAGACGGCGGGGAGGCGCGCCGCCGTCCGACCGAGTGGACCGATCAGTCCGCCCAGGAAGTGGCCAAGGTTGGTCGGTTGCGCCGGTTTTCCCGCGACGTAGGCCGGCAGCAGCGTGGTCGCGTGGGCGGACGCGAGTTCGAGCGCGGCTCGACGGACGGTATCGACGGCGTCGCCGAGGTCGAGCAGTCGATCGCGAAGGACGAGGCGAAGCGCGGTGGCGACGGTGTCGGCGGTGGCCCGGCCGACGCGGGCGGCGCCGGAGACACCGGGCGGGGTCTGGACGTCGAGCCGTTCGTCGAAATGGGAAACGAGACCGGCGATGGTCGTGTCGGGAGATTCGCCTCCGGAAACGTTGTCGATGGCAGCCAGAAGCGTCGTCTTCGTCTCATCGTCGATGAGTCCGACGTCGGACAGCATGACGACGTGCGCGGCGACGGTCTGACCGATGCGGCGCCAGAACTCGTGCGATTGTGCGGCCACCTGTGCGGGGGATCGGCTCATGAGGTCTCGGGCGCGGGAGAAGCCGGGCGAACCGACAGGATCGAGGCGGCGGATGCCAACTCGCCGGGAGGATCGGCGGGGCGGCCCGGCCAGACGGTGTGGCGGAGGATCAGGAGCGTGCCGCCACCGACGATGAGGAGACCGCTGAGCCAGTACGCGGCCTTGAGCGGTCCGATGTAGAGGCTGTCGGTGCGCATACTCTCGATGATCAGGCGAGCTACACCGTAGAGGATCAGGTAGAGCCAGAGGACGTCGCCTTCGAACAGGCGGCGGTCGCGGGGCATGCGGAGCACGAGCCAGATCAAGACCGCGGCGATGGCGAGGTCGAGGATGGCCTCGTAGAGAAACGTGGGATGGAAGGTCGCGTACTGCTCGTAGCCGGCCGGGCGGCGATCGGGGTCGATGGTCACGGCCCAGGGCAGCTTGGTCGGGGTGCCGAAGGCCTCCTGGTTCGCCCAATTTCCCCACCGCCCGATCGCCTGACCGATCGGGACGGCCGCGATGACGACGTCGGCCCACGGCAGGAAACGGTAGCCACGCCGACGGCAAAAGAGGTAGAAGAGGAAGACACCGGCCGCCAGGGCGCCGTGGATGGTGAGACCGCCGAGGCGGATGTTGATCGCTTCGCCGGGGTGGTGACGGTAAAAGTTCCACTTGAGCGCGATGTAGTAGAGGCGCGCGCCGGCGATGGCGCCGAAGACGACCCAGGGTGCGACGTCGAGGATGAATTCCGGGTCCATGCCGCGACGGCGGGCAAGGACCCGCATGACGGCGATGGCGACCACGATCCCGGTGAGGATGAAGAGGGCGTACCAGCGGATGCCGAGACCGCCGATGGAAAAGGCGACGGGGTCGTGAAGCGTAGGCAACGGGGATTCCTCTCGGGTGGCGAACGCGCGGTCGACCGTTCAATAGTAGGCCCGTGGCGCCGATGTTGCGAGTCGCCGAACGGGCCTACGGTGCACCGTCCGTCGCCGCATCGGCCGCGGGAACCGGCAACCAGACGACCATCGTCGTCCCCTTACCCTGGCCGGCGCTCTCGGCCCAGATGCGGCCGCCGTGGCGTTCGACGATGTTGCGGCAGATGAACAGGCCGAGGCCGAGACCGGGCAGGTTGTCGATCACGGCGTTTTCCGCCCGGCCGAACGGTTTGAAGATCGATTCGATTTCGGCGGCGGGCAATCCGATACCGGAGTCGGTAATGGTCAACCGCACCGCGCCATCGCCGTGCACCAACCTGACGCGGATCTCCCCCCCTTCGGGCGTGTACTTGACCGAATTGTCGAGGAGGTTGGTCAGGACCTGTTCGAGCCGGTCCTCGTCGGCAACGATCGCACACGGACCCGGCGGAACCGTCACCACCAGCCGGTGCCTGGGCTCGCCGCCCTGCTCCTCGTACGTCGACGCCACGCGGCGAACGAGCTCGGCGAGATCGACCGGTTCCAGGCGGAGGGGCAACTGGCCGAGCTGGATGCGGGAGACGTCGAGCATGTCTTCGACCAACGCGCCGAGCCGCCCGCCCGAGGCCACCAACCGGTCGACGTAGCGGTTGATCCGGGCGGGGTCGGCGGCGACGCCATGCAACTCGCGCCGCAACAGTTCGGAGAAGCCGTTGATCGAGGTGATCGGCGTCCGCAACTCGTGCGCCGCGACCGACATGAACTGGTCGCGGGCCGCGATCGCGATCTGGGCATCGCGGTAAAGGCGGGCGTTGTCCATCGCGAGAGCGGCGCGGCGCGCCAGATCCTCGGCCAACGCCAGTTCGGACGGTCCAAACCGGCCGGGCGTGGCCGAGACGAAACTCAAGGCACCGAGCGTCACGCCGCGGGCGATCAGCGGAACGGCAATCCCGGAGC
Organism: Thermomicrobiales bacterium; assembly: GCA_036558305.1. GTDB lineage: Bacteria > Chloroflexota > Chloroflexia > Thermomicrobiales > UBA6265 > DATBFX01. The sequence goes on from DATBFX010000259.1 coordinate 2,996, forward strand.
GGAAGCCGAGCGACCGAAACTCCTCGCGCGCTTCCGGATTTTCGACGTACAGGACGTGGTCCTCGTCGGTCATCACCGAATAGACGTAGGAGCGACCGGTGCGGAGCGAGGCGCCGGGGCCGATCGGTGCGCGCAACTCGATCGGACGTCGCCGCCGCATGTCGCGCAGCCTCGCCTCCAGCACGGGATCGACGTGAGCGACCGCGACGTCCCGGACGTTGCCCTTCTCGTCCACCACGTCGACGACGCACCAGTCGGCCAGGTAGGCGACGACCTGTCTGACCAGCGTGTTGAGGGTGGTCTCGGTGTCGAGCGAGGCGGCGAGGAGTTCGCCGATTTCGGCGAGGAAGCGGAGATCGCTTTCGGCTTTTCTCCGCTCGGTGACGTCCTGGAGGTAGATCGACAATCCCTCCGGGGCCGGATAGGCATGCACCTCCAACCAGCGGTTGAGGGTCGTCGAGAGCGCGTCGAACTCGACGGTAGACTGAGCGGTCGTCGCCTCGCGCAGGCGCATCGCGAAGTCGGACCCGGCGGCCTCGGGGAAGACATCCCAAAAGTCGCAACCGATAAGATCCTCACGCGGGCGGCGCAACAACTCCCCGGCGCGGGCGTTGAGGTATGTCAGCCGCCCGGCCGGATCGAGTGCGATAAAGGCCGCGGTAATCCGCTCCAGGGTGTCGGTGATCTGCCGCTCGGCCTCTTCGGCCTCGGCTCGGGCCGCCTCCAACTGGACCGACCGCAACCGCTCCTGTTCGAGTCTCTTGCGCCCCGTGATGTCCATCGTCACGCCGATCAGGCGCGTCGCCTCTCCGCTCGGACCGCGTTCGACCGCCCGACCCTTGCCGGCCAGCCAGCGCAACTCACCGGTTTCGGGGTGGAGAACGCGGAACTCGGTCTCGTAATCGACCGCGTGTTGGATCGACGCTTGATCCGCCTCGAGCAACGTTTCGTGGTCGGCGGGATGGACCAACGTGTACCACTGCTCAGCCGTGAGATGGGAGGTCCCGCGCGGCAGCCCGTAGAGCGGGCCCATCTGTTCGGACCAATGGACGTCACCGGTCGCCGGCTCCCATTCCCAGGTTCCCATGCCGGCCGATTCGAGGGCAAGCCGCAGGCGCGTCTCGCTGGCGCGCGCGGTTTCGAACAGGCGGGCGCGCTCGACGGCCAGGCTGAGGTGTTCGCCGACGGCGGTCATGACCCGGAGGTCGTCCGGTCCCAGGCGATCGGCGCCGACACTTTCGACGTTGAGGATGCCGGCGACGACCCCCTTGTCGAAGAAGGGAACGCAGACCTCGGAGGTAATTCCAGCGATCGCGCCGAGGAAAGCGGAGTCGGTGGCAACGTCTTCGAGCAAGACCGGTGTCCCAGTTCTTGCCACGCGCCCGGCAACCCCTCGGTTGATCGAGATGCGGTGAAAGACGGTCTCGTAACCGACCTGGTGTTGGAGCGCTAACAACTGCCGGTCTTCGAGGAGGTAGACACTGACGTGGGTGTACCCGAAGGTCTCCGCCGTGACTTCGACGACCTGGCGAAAGATGGCGGGCAGTTCAAGATCGCGACCGACGGCCGTCCGGACCTCGTGCAGGAGGGTCAACTCGCGGGCCTGGCGCACGGCCGAACCGAGCACCTCGCGAAAGCGACGCCCACCCGGATCGGGCGACCGCCGGGCGAGCAACCGCGTCGATTCGGCCCGACGAAGCGCGAATGCGAACCGTGCCTCCGCATTCGGGAGATCGGCCGGGAGAAGCAACACGTCGTCGAGTCCGGCCGCGCACGCGGCGTCGATCGCCTGGCGATCGGCGGCGTCGATGGCGGCGATCAGCACCGGGCGGCCGTCGGCGCCGGACTCGCCCGCCGGTGGCGACAACACCTCGATCTCGCCAAGCGCACCGGCATCGACCACGACCAGTTCGATGGGCGGCGAGAACTCGGACCGACCGTCGGACAGTGGGGCATCGATGCCGAACCCGAGCCGGCCGAGCACGCCGGCAAGGAGGTAGCGCAACGCCTCGTCACCAACGCGAAGACAGGCAAGTCGACTCGAGTTGGGAAACCGGGGGTGTTCGCCAGGGGTATCGGTCTCACCGCGTGCCGACATGAGGCGCCTCGGTCGGTTCGAGCAGGGCGGTTTAGCTGTAGACGCACATAATAATGCGTGCGAAGATGTTTCGGCTCGTTGTCACACAGGACCGTGGGGTCAGCTTTCAACGCTTTCGTGCGGGCGCCTCGCCCTCGGTCTTCCGATCCGTCAGGAACGATGCGATTTCGGCCGTCGTCGGCAAGGCGTCGATGGCGCCCCGCCGAGTCGTGGTCAACCCACCGGCGGCGGCGGCGAAGACGACGTCCGCGCGGTCGAGACGGGCCCACTGGCGCTGGATCAGGCGGGCAACGACGGCGGCCGTGAAGGCATCACCGGCACCGGTGGGGTCCACGGCGTCGACGGCAAAAGCCGGGACGTAGCGATCCGCGGGCGGAGCCGCTTCGCCGCGCCGTGCGAACCAGGCGCCGCGCGCGCCGTCCGTCACGACCACGTACGGTGCCCCGTAGCGCTCCAGGTGAACCAGTGCTGCATCGGCGTCGCCGGTGCCGAAGAGCGAGCCGGCGTCGTCGAGACTGAGCTTAAGGAGCGAGGACCGGGACAAGAGCGGTTCGCAGGCAGCGCGAGCGGCCTCCAGGTCGGACCAAAGGGTCGGACGCAGGTTGACGTCGAAGCAGACCGGCACCCGTGATGCGGTTGCGATCTCCACGGCGCGCATCACGGCCGAGCGGGACGGCTCGGCGGCAAGCGCGACCGAACCGATCACCAACGCCGCAAGGCGATCGATCCCCGCTCGGGCGACGTCGTCGGGCGAGAGCAGACGATCGGCGAGACGAAGGAGGCGGAAATGACCGTCGCCCCGGGCATCTTTCCAGGCGAAGGCGATGGTGGTGTCGGCCTCTCGCGCCGTGCGCAGCCGCGACACGTCCACGCCGTTGGCAGAGAGCGTCGCCGCGAGGCGGGCACCGAACGGATCGCCGCCGACCACGCCGCAGAAGGCGCTGGCGACGCCCAGCCGGGCCAGCGCGACCGCGGCGTTGGCGGGGGCACCGCCGGGCCGGGCGGCAAAGGCAGAGACCTCTTCCAGGCGGGTGGCGCCGTCGGCCGCGATCAGGTCGATCAGGACCTCGCCGAGGCAGAGCACCGGCGACCGATCCGGCGGCGGGCTCACGAGGCGGCGGCTCCAGCCCCGACGGAAGAACCCGATGTGTCGCGGCGGACCTCGAAGACGTACTGGATACTCTCCAGCTTGTGGAGGACGCGGCTCAGTTGTGCGACGTCGACGACTTCGACGGTGATGTCGAGGGCGACCGTGCGGTCGTCGTGCGTGGTCGTCGAAACGTAGAGGATGTTGACGCGCTCGTCGGCGAGCAGGGTGCTGATGTCCTTGAGCAACCCGACACGATCCCAGGCGGTCAACTTGATACCGACCGCAAAGGTCTCGTCTTTGGTCGTCTCACCCCACGACACCGGCACCAACCGCTCGGGGTCGGGCAGGTTGGTGACGTTCGGACAGTCGGCGCGGTGAACCGTGATCCCGCGACCGCGGGTGACGTAGCCGACGATCGGGTCGCCGCTGACCGGTTTGCAGCACTGCGCCAGGTTGGTCAGCAGATCGCCGACGCCGGTGACGGTCAGCCGCTGCGGGGTGTTCGGCTTGGGGACGTGCGGCGTCGCCGCCAGCACCTCTTTGGCGCCGTTTTCGCCGAGGCGGGAGGCGATCGCCTGGGGCGAGACGCCGCCGTAGCCGATCGCCGCCAGGAAATCGTCGAGTTTGGCGTAGCGCGGGAAGTGCTTGAGCAGATCCTCGGGTTTGAGGTCGAGACTCAACCGGCGCAACTCGCGGTCGAGGATTTCGCGGCCCTGGGCAATGTTCTCGTCGCGTTCCTGGCGCCGGAACCACTGCCGGATTTTCTCGCGGGCGCCGGCGGTGGTGACGTAGCCGGCGTCCTCCTGGAGCCAGTCGCGGCTCGGGCCCTTGGTCTTGCTGGTCAGGATCTGGACGACCTGACCGTTCTGCAATTTGTAGTCGAGGCGGACCCACTGGTCGTTGACCTTGGCGCCGACGCAGTGGTGACCGACCTCGGTGTGGACGCGGTAGGCAAAGTCGACGGGCGTCGCGCCGGCCGGCAACTCGAAGATGTCGCCCTTCGGCGTGAAGCAATAGATCTGATCCTGGAACACGTCCGATTTCAGCGACTCGACGAACTCCTCGGCGTCCTTGACCTCGTCGCGCCACTCCATGAGCTGGCGGAGCCAGGCGATCTTGGCCTCGACCCGGGCGTCGCTCTTCGTGCCCTCTTTGTAGCGCCAGTGGGCAGCAACGCCGTACTCCGCGATCTCGTGCATCTCTTCCGTGCGGATTTGGATCTCGAGCGCGCGCCCTTCGGGACCGATCACCGCCGTGTGGAGACTCTGATACATGCTCTCTTTGGGCGTGGCGACGTAGTCGTCGAATTCGCCGGGGATCGGGTGCCACATGGCGTGGATAACGCCGAGGGCGCCGTAGCAGTCGCGTTTCTCGTCGACGAGGATGCGGATGCCGATGACGTCGTAGATCTCGTCGAACGACCGGCGCTTCTGCCGCATCTTGCGGTAGATCGAGTAGATGTGCTTGCCCCGCCCCTTCAGGGTCGCCTTGATCCCGGCGTCGTCGAGCGCGGCCTTGAGTTCGCCCATGACGCGGTCGATGTAGTCGGCGTGGCCGCGCCCGCGCTCGTCGAGGCGGTGTTTGAGTCCGGCGTAGTCCTCGGGTTGGAGGTAGCGAAAGGCGAGGTCTTCCAACTCGGATTTGATCGGCCAGATGCCGAGGCGGTTGGCGAGGGGCGCGTAGATCTCCATCGTCTGCTGGGAGATCCGCAGTTGCTTGTCGCGAGGCATCGCGTCGAGGGTGCGCATGTTGTGGAGACGGTCGGCGAGTTTGATCAAGACGACGCCGATGTCGTCGACCATCGCCAAGAACATCTTGCGCAGACTCTCGGCCTGGGCGGTGCGTTCGCGCGAGTCGGTGTCGCCGTCGGCGGACCAGGGGATGCGACCGAGTTTGGTGACGCCGTCGACGAGGCGGGCAATCCGTTCGCCGAACTGCTTTTCGAGTCCTTCGGTGGTGATGTCGCTGTCTTCGACCACGTCGTGGAGCAGGGCCGCGGCGATCGTTTCCGAATCGAGGCGCATCCTGGCGAGGAGGCTTGCGACCTCGATCGGGTGGACGACGTAGGGCTCGCCCGATCTGCGGCAGACACCGCCGTGCGCATCGATCGCGAAATCGAGGGCGCTGTGGATCAGGTCGAGGTTGGCGGTCGGCAGGTTTTCCCGGACGGTAGCGTCGAGGTTGGCGGCGGCATCGACGATCGCGGGGTCGAGCGTTTCGAGGGGCACGACGACTGTCCCGTCGGTCGGGGGGTCGGAAAGGGAATGGGTGTGTTCGATCGTCGCCTGGCGCATCTGCGTCCTTGTGCTGACCATCGCTCGGTTTCGGTTGTGAACGAGGGAGTGGCCGTGCCTTATGTCATTGTATGCCTGGCACAGACGGGCGTCAACGGCTCTTGTGAGAAGCGTCACAAGTTACGGGGTCACCGGGTCATGATGTGTACGGCCGTAGGGGCGCACCGCCGTGCGCCCGGCCCACAGGCACGAATGCCGCCTTCGCGAAGAGGGCGCACCGCCGTGCGCTCCTACAACGGACGGACCCGGACGGCGTCCGCGGAAAGGCAGCCGTCTTCGACGACGAGGGCAACTCCACCGCCGGTTAGCGGGCGATCGGTGTCTTCGACGTCGAACAGGACGTCGCCGTCGATGGCGGCAACGATGCGAGCACCGCGAAGTTCCAGGGAAAGACCGTAGGCACGGTCGCGTTCGACCGGGAACGGCGCGATGGCAAGGTTCGTGGTCAGGTCCCGGCACTTGACGAGGCGGGCGGTGCCGGCCTCGTCGAGGAGGAGGGCATAGTAGCGCCGGAGTCCGCCGACGCGGGCGGCGAGACCGCCCGACTTGGCGAGACGGATCGTGACCGGCGCGCCGACGCGATAGTCGGTCCAGTCGGCAGTGCCCTGGCTGATGAGACCGACGCCTTCGTTCTTGACGATGCGGTAGGTTTCCTTCCAGCGACCTTCCCACTGGTCGACGGCATCAACCCAGGCGCGGCGCCACAGTTCGCCCCCGCCGGCAGGACGATCGAGGGTGACGTCCGGGGCGCCGTCCCAGGTGAGGTAGTCCAGGTAGACCGTCCCGATGCCGTTGGCAGCCGACGACGAGATTTCCAGGCCGACGGCGAAAATCGGTTGACCAGCCGTGTCGGGGATGCGCCACGAGAGATTGGCGCCGGTACCAACTCCGAGGGCAACGATTGGTCCCCGGCGCCGGGTCGGCGCGTCGGCGTCGCCGTAGGTGTGGATGACAAGGCGGCAGAGGACCGGAGCGGAGTTCGCGGAGTCGGCTTCGACGCGGGCGCGCAGCGTTTGACCCGCGTAGAGGGTTGGTGAGGCGTAGAGTTGATAACCCGGCATGTCGATCGCTTCGGGCGGGATGAAGGTCGGTGACGCGATCCGAACGACGGCATCGGCCTTCGTGAGGTTGTAGGAAATTGCAAGTGTACGGTGCCCGTCGCGGCTGCGACCCTCGACGTTCTGGATGGTCGTGGCGGCGTCGGACTCCGGATCGCTTTCGAAACCCTGCACGCTGCCGGGGAATTCGAAGTGGAAACGGGCGCCGCTCTTTGGCGCGATCGGCGGTTGGTTGGCGAGGGCGCGGCCGGCGTTGACGATGTGCAGGGATTCGGCGGCGGCGTCGGTGATGGCGCGGCCGCCGTCGGCGGTCGAGAGGTAGAGGCGGTCGGCGATCGGTCCGCGCCAGTCGTCGTCGCCGGCAAAGGTGCGCAGACCGTTTTTGATGCCCAGCAGGCAGCCGACGTTGCCGGAGTTGCAGTCGGTGTCCCAGCCGGAGGTGTTGACGATCATCAGGGACTTGCGAAAGTCGTCGCCGCCGTGGAGCAGGCTGTGGATGATGAGTGCGTGGTTGGGGACCATGTGGCAGTTGCCACCGTAGCGGTCGTAGCCATAACGCTCGACGATGCGTAGGCGTGTCTTACGCCAATCGGACTCCGCGGCGTGCCAGTCGCGGACGTCGTGGATGAGACGGGCGATGATCGAGTCGCGGGGGATCACCGAAAGTCCGGTTTCGATCAACTTCTGGATGTCCGATTCGACGAACGCCTGGGCTTCCATCGCGGCGACGACCTGGGCGCCGTAGATGGCCTCGCCGTCGTGGCTGACACTGGCGGCGCGGCGCGCGAAGTCGGCGGCACGTACGGGGTCGCCGGGGGCGATCATCGCCCAACCGTCGATAAAGATCTGGGAGCCGATCTGCTCGGCGACGATCTTGCCGTTGAGGGCGATCGAACCGCTCTCGGGGGCCGGAATACCGTGTTTGAGGCGGAGGTAGGCGGTGTGCTCGGTCGAGTTGCCGAAACCGCCCCACCAGAAGATGGTGCGGCGGTCGATCGCGTAGTTGAGCCAGGTACCGCCGATTTGGGCCGGCGTCAAATTCGGATCGAAGTCGTGGTCCGCCAGTGCGCGCAGGAAAGTAAAGGTACCGGTGATGTCGTCGTCGGTAACGACAAGGGGAGCGCCAAACCGGCCCGGTAGGTAGTGGTCGACCTCGCCGTGCACCTCCATGATCTTCTCGTACGCCCAGCCCTCGATCGGGCGCCCGAGATAGACGCCGATGAGTTTGCCGAGGACCCCGGCATAGACACGTTCCTGATAGTCGGGGGGAATGGTCACGGCTTGTCCCTTTGGCCGATTCCGGCAACAGGCCGGGGACCCCGTAGGGGCGGACCGCCGTGTCCGCCCTGTGCCAAAAGGCGACGTCGCGAAGAGGAGCCGGGCGGACACGGCGGTCCGCCCCTACGCCGGTTTGCCAAGAGTCGAAAAGGTGGCGTCACGTTTTGTCGCGGCGT
>DATBFX010000260.1:0-4108 GCA_036558305.1 Thermomicrobiales bacterium
CGGTGACCGTCCCCGTCACGGCCTCGTCGCTCCCGCCGCCCGTGTCGTCGCCCAGCGACAGGGTGCGGGTTTCGCAGTCGTACTCGCGGTCGGCCGGCAGGTCGAGTTCGACGCTGTTGCCGTCGAACGGCTCCGTCGGCAAATCGGCGCTTTGGTCCTGACCGCCACAGATACCGAGCGTCTCGCCGTACTGGTCGCCCGTCTCGAACGAGACCGCATAGCTGCCGGCCGGAAGAGGGTCGAGCGCGGCGGAGCCGTTGGCGCTGACCTCGCCGAAATAGGTTTCCCCGGTTTCCTGATTCTGCGCGGTGACGGTCATACCGACGACCGGATCACCGCCGAAGCAGGCATCGCCGGCGGAGTCGTTGCTCGCCTCGTCGGCGGTGACGCCGGGCGGGCAAAGCTCGCTGCGGACGATGATCTTGCCGTTCCCTGTCCCGCTCGCGTCGCCGCCGCCCTGCGTCGAAGCGTCGTCATCCCCGGCAGCCGGCGTGCCGCCCGCCTCGATGCCCGCGGCCGGCACCGACACGCCGACGACCGCCACCAGGATCCGCGTCCCGTTCTTGCTCGACGTCAGCTTGACCGACCCGTCGACCGCGGTCGCCTCGCCGCGGTCGAGATCGGTTCCCTGACCGCCGGCGACCGGGCTCACCGTGGCCGTCCCGCTGGCGACGATCACCAATACCGGGAAGGCGGAGGCGACGGTGGTCGCCTGCTTCGCATCGAGCCGGGCGGCGACCAGATCGAGGTCGCGATCGCCGGCCGGCACCGCGAACGCGTCGCCGCCGTAGACGAGGGTATCGCCGCCCGCATCCTGCGCATCCCCGGCCGCGACCAGACCGATGCGCCAGTACGCGCTGTTGCCGCTGCCGAGGCTTTCCCGGCGCTGCGAAGTCCCATCGTCGACGAAGGCGGCCTCACCGGGGGCCAGGCGAACGCGCGCGCCATCGCTCTCGTCGGTCAGCAGCAACGCGTCGCTCTCGGCGATGGCAAACCCGAGCGCCCGCTCCTGGAATTCCGCCTCCCCAACCGGTTCGGCGGTGTCTTGGACGAGACGCCAGGCGACTTGATCGGCCGGGATCGTGCCGACGCCCTGGGCGATCACCTCGGCATGCGCACCCGCCGGCGAGGCGGCGTTCGGATCGTCCGAGGCGTTGTCGTTGCCCTGGGCATGGGCAACCGCCCGGCCCATGGGCAGAACCGTCAAGAGTGCCATCATGAGCAGTGTCGCCACGATGCGGCGCGGCGAAACCGGGGACGTGAACCGAAAGACCCGACGCAGCATAAGGACTTCTCCCTCTTCGACCATCACGAACAACAGACCCGCTCCAGGGAGAGCGGCGCCGGCCTCCTCTCGCCGGCGAGGAGATCATCGACGACGCCGACGGCGTTGCCATCCGTCAGATCTACTGATTCGCGAGGAGCTGGTCCCGAGACGGCCTACGTGTTTCCACCTATCCGCGCGAGGGCCGTCATTTGACGAGGCGCGGGTCGATCGAGCGCACCGCGACGAGGACGGAGCCGGTGCGCACGAGGTGCGGGAACACGATGAGGTTGTCACCGAGCCGCGTCGCCGACGGGACCAGCATCCCTTCGACGCCGAGGTCGATGGCCGCGGCGGCGAGGTCCTGGCCGAGAGTATAGTCGCGCGTACCGAGGAGGTTCTCGAATGTCAGGCCGAGTGCCCCAAGGTCTCGGCAATCGAGCACCGATTCGAGCTGCGCCCAGATTTCGGTGAAGCGGTAGTCGCCAAACTCTTCCTGGCGAATGTTGCGTTGGAGCTCGCCCAAGACCACGGCCAGGTCGAGCCCGGTGTAGAGGGCGGGCCAAGTCGGTTCGCTTGAGAACTCGGACGGGGCGCGATGGAACCGCCCCGAGACTCTGAGCGACCCGCCGTGGTGCAGCGGATCGTACCGGCGACGGTGGCCGCGCCAGATTGCCTGCTTGATCTGGACGACATCGCATGTGGCGACCGCTGATCGAGGATCCCAATCCTCGGGAGGCGTCACTGGTGTCGATCGCTAAGTGAAGATGCCGTGGTCGATCACCGTCAACAACGCTTCGACCCGGTCGGTCTGCCCGCGCACGATGGCGTCCGCCGGAGTGATGCCACCCAGGTACTCGGGCGTCCAACGCAGCCAACCAGGAACTGCCTCGGGGGCGAGCGTCTCTCGCAAGTGGTGATAGAGCGCAACGAGTTGATCGAGCCGTTGCGCGGTCTCGCGGTCAGGTGTGGCTTGGCGATGTCGCCAGCGTTCGATCACTTGGGTGGAGACGCCAAGGGCGGATGCGACCTCTTGCTCGGTCAACCCCAGGTCTTTTTCGATTCGATCCAGCGCCTCTGTGACCGTTCGATCCGTCGTCGCGACCATCTGGAAACTCGCCTCGCTCCGCTCAAGATCGACCCCTTCTTCTCCCATCCTAGCACTCGTACGTTTCCGAAACAACGCATCGCTACGGCAAAAAGAAGACCCATTCCCGCGTCCCGAACCGCGTCTTGACCAACTCCTCGGCTTCGGCGATCTCGTCGGCGGACTCTTGCCCTCCGCGGCACTATTTGACGAGGCGCGGGTCGATCGAGCGCACCGCGACGAGGACGGAGCCGGTGCGCACGAGGTGCGGGAAAACGATGAGGTTGTCACCGAGCCGCGTCGCGGACGGGACGAGCAGCCCCTCGACGCCGAGCTCGATGGCCGCGGCGGCGAGGTCCTGGCCGAGCGAGTAGTCCAGGTCGTTCAGGAGGTCGTCCTCGCCGAGATCGAGCAACGCCAGATCGCGGCAATCGAGGACCGCTTCGAGTTGCGCCCAGATTTCGGTGAAGCGGTACGCATGCCAACGTTTGCCGTGGGTGTTGCGCTGCACCTCGCCCAGGGCGACGGCGAGGTCAAGCGCGGTATAGAGGGCGGGCCAGGACCGATCGGCCGGGTACTCGTTGGCAGCGCGGTGGAAGCGTCCCGAGCCACGAAGCGAGCCACCGTGGTCGAGCGCCTCGTACTGACGGCGGTGTCCGCGCCACACGGCCTGTTTGATCGGCACAACGGGGCACCGGACAACTGCTTGCCGGAGTGTCCGACCGGAGGACGGTCGCATCTTCGGCGATGCCTAGGTGAAGATACCGTGATCGATGACCGTCAAGAGTGCTTCGACCCGGTCGTACTGCCGAGCCTGGAGCGATGCCGCCGGTGTGAGTCCGCCGAGGTAGTGATGACTCTCGTGCAACCAGGCGACAACGTCGTCCGGATGGAAAGTCTCGTAGACGTGATGACGCAACTCCAGGAGTCGGTCGATCTGCTGACGTACCGCTCGATTCGGCGACGATTCACCGCGCCGCCAGTCCTCGACGGCAGTCATCGTGACACCGAGGGCAGAAGCGACCTCCTGCTCCGTCAGCCCGAAGTCTTTCTCGATTCGATCCAGCGCCTCTGTGACTGCTCGATCCGTCGCCGCAACCATTTCGCAGACCGCCTTGCTCCCGTCGAGAACAACTTCGCCCGCATCGTAGCATTCGCCCGGTCCCGGAACAACGCATCGCTACGGCAAAAAGAAGACCCATTCCCGCGTCCCGAACCGCGTCTTGACCAACTCCTCGGCCTCGGCAATCTCGTCGGCGGTTTCGGCATCATCGGTTAGCCCGTAGCGGTCGCGGAAGCTGCCGATCAAGCGGTCGATGATGACGGCGCGGGGAAGGTCGGTCTGCTGGCGCAAAGGGCCGACCCGCTTGTCGGCGGAGGGGATGCCCTTGTCGCTCAATTTTTCCTGACCGATGCGGAGCACCCGGAGCATCAGCGGGATGTTCATCTGGTAGGCCATCGTCGTGTGGTGGAGGACGGCGCCGCCGCGGCGGGCCTGGGCCGCTCCGCCGATCTTGCCGCCGCTGGAGGTGATGTCGTTGAGCGGGGCGTACCAGGCGTCGACGCCGAGGTCGCGCAACGCCTGGACGACCCAGGCGTCGAAGAACTGGTACGACTCCGGGAAGTTCATCCCCTGGACCAGCGCCTCCGGGGCGTAGATCGAGTAGGTGATCGCCCCCTCGGGTTCGATGAACATGGCGCCGCCACCGCTGATCCGGCGCACGAGTTGCACGCCGTTGGCCCGCGCCGCCTCTTCG
>DATBFX010000261.1:0-8715 GCA_036558305.1 Thermomicrobiales bacterium
CGCGCCGGACCAATTCCGCCGTCAGGCCGGGCAGATCCGGGTAGTCTTCCATCCCCGCGAACTCCAGCGGCGGCATACCGCCGACTGGTCGCCACGCCGGGATCTCCTGCGACGCGCCCATCTCCGTCAGCGACTTGTAGAAGTCGCAACCGATGCCGACGTGCTCGATTCCGACCAACTCCACGATGTGGTCGAGATGATCGACCCAGCGCGCGATCGACGCGTCCCGCGTCGCGATGAACCCGGCGACGGCGACGACGCCCACCAGACCACCGCCGGCCGCGATCGCGCGGATCGTCTCGTCCGTCAGGTTGCGCGGATGGTCGTGCAGGGCACGGGCGTTCGAGTGGCTGGCGATCACGGGTTTCGTCGAGGTTTCGAGGACATCCCAGGTCGTCCGGTCCGACGCGTGGGAGACGTCGACGATGATGCCCAGCCGATTCATCTCCTCGACGGCAGCCCGACCGAGGCGCGTCAACCCGCCCCGCGAATCGTTTTCCCACGTCCCGTCGCCGAACGCCGTCCGCCGCATCCAGGCGAACGAGAGCATGCGCAACCCGAGCCGGTGGAACAACCGCAACCCCGCGAGGTCCATTCCCAGCGGTTCCGCCCCCTCGAACGAGAGCAGAGCGGCGATCTTCCCCTCGCCCGTGATCCGCCGTAAGTCCGCCGCCGTGAGCGCGAGATCGAACGCGTCCCGGCAAAGTTCGATCTCCTCCAGCAGCGCATCGACGGTCTGCACCGCCCGCCGCAACGCCCCCTCGGGCAGATAGATCGAATCGACGTAGACCGCGCAATTGACGACCCGGACGCCGCCGGCCCGCAGCTTCGGTAGCCACTCGTCCCGCAACGATCCCTCGACCCCGTCGAACCGTCGCCGCAGCAAGCCCAACGGTAGATCCGAGTGCAAATCCGCCATCCCGATCCGCCGCGCCAACTCGGCGTCGGCCTCGGTGAAGTACTCGACCACGCGCCCGCCCTCCTTCTCGCCGCGGCATCGTACCGCGGACCGGGCAACTCGGCAGATCGCCCATTTGCAGATCGCTTCGGATCGCACTATCGTGAAAGGTGCAGTAAAGGCCGAGCAAATGCGGCCTGCTGAACGAGGAGCAGCGCCATGGATAGACGTCTATACGCCGTCCGCCCGGTCTCGGCAGACGACGCCGAACTGGTACACCTCCGGGCACTGGAACGAGTACTAGTTGAACAGAACGGAATCGGTCCGACCATCGTCGCACCGGATGGCGGCTCCGTACCTGTACCGCGAACATTGAACCGGCTCCTGCAAGAGATCACACACATTCTGGCGAACGGCGACGCCGTCGACGTCGTTTCGGTACCGAGCGAATTGACCATCGTCGAAGCGGCGGAGTTGCTCAACGAGTCCGAAGCCGAGGTCAAGGAGTTGATCCAAGAGGGCCATCTGCCTGTTCCGTCTGGCAGTCCCGCGCGCATACCGCTTCCAGATGTCGTCGCGTTTCGAAACCAACGCGACAGCGAACGTCGACAAGCCCTCGAGGAATTGATCCAACTCAACCAAGACCTGGGCTTCTATGCCAAGCGTTGACCGAACGACTCATTCGCACGCTTTTCGGCGCTCCCTTCGTGAAGCGCCAATCCGACCGCTTCGCCCTCTGCCCGCCGGCTAACTGACGCGTGGTGGCCGATCTCGCCGCTCTCCTCGACGCCTCGGTTATCGTTCCGGCTTCGCTCAACGATACGCTCCTCTTGGCAGCCGAGGCAGGTCTCTATCGCGTCCATTGGAGCGCCGACATCCTCGACGAAGTTCAGCGCACGCTCATCTCCGACGGCATGGCAACCTTCGACCAGGCAGCGAAACGCCTTGCGGCAATGCGTCACGCCTTTCCGGGAGCGATGGTAGTCGAATACCAAGCAATGATCGATCAAATGACCAACCACCCGAAGGATCGCCACGTTGCCGCCGCAGCCGTAGCCGCCGGGGCAAACGTCATCGTGACCAGCAATCTGCGCGATTTCCCTCAGGCATCGCTCGTGCCTTACGGCATTCTGGCAAAATCACCCGATGACTTCCTGATCGATCTCGACGATTCGGCACCTGCACTCTTGACGAGAATCGTCGTAAGGCAAGCGGCTGGGCTCCGTCGACCTCCGGCGAGCCCGGAAGAGGTGTTGGATCATCTCTCGCTGCATGCACCACTGTTCGCCGCACGTCTGCTGGCCAGGTTCTGATCGTCAACGCCAAAGGAGCACCAACCATGTGCGGTCGCTACGTCCTCAAGGCCCCGGAAGACATCTCCGAGCGGTTTCAACTCCGCCAGGTCACCCTTCAGCTCGAACCGACCTACAACGCGGCTCCATCGATGGAATTGCCCGTCATCGTCGAGAACGAGGGCGGCGAGTGGGAAGCCAAGTTGATGCGCTGGGGTCTCATTCCACGCTGGGCCAAACCGGGCGACAAGACCGTCGCCCCCATCAACGCCCGCGCCGAGACGATCCTCGAAAAACCGATGTTCCGCTCGCTCGTCGGCCGCAAACGCTGCATCGTTCCCGCCAGCGGGTTCTACGAGTGGAAGCAGCAGCAAGGCGGCAAGCAACCCTACTACGTCTCCCTTCCCGACGAACCGACCTTCGGGCTCGCCGGTCTCTACGACGAATTCGCCGACAAGGACGGCGAACTCATCGCCTCCTACACCATCGTCACCACCACACCCAACGAGTTGATGGCCACCCTCCACAACCGCATGCCCGTCATCCTCCCCCGCACCGACGAAGAAGAGTGGCTCAGCCGCGAAGTCACCGATCGACACCAGGTCGAACGCCTCCTCGTTCCCTACTCCGCCGAGGCCATGACCGCCTGGCCCGTCAGCCCCGCCGTCAACAACGTCCGCAACGACAATCCCCGCCTGATCGAACCGATCGGCGAGGCGGAAGGCGAGGATCGAGATCAGAGAGCATCGTTCGAGTAGGCGGGACGCCGGTCCCGCGATGACGGTCGTAAACTGTCGGTATTGCGCGGAGGACAGCATGCGGACGGTCAAGATCGTCGTCGAAAAGCACCCCGACACCTTTGTCGCGTACCCGCTTGGCCTGACCGGCATTGTCGTCGGTCAAGGCGATACCTACGAGGCGGCCGTCGCCGACGTCACCTCGGCGATTCGTTTCCATGTCGAAACATTCGGTGCGGAGGTACTTGAATCCGCTCTCCGGTGCTCGATGCCGTGGTCGCCGAAACAACGGTAGCGGTCCAGGTGCGCAACAGACCACATGTTGGGCCATAGCAACGATGAGAGATCCTTCGCTTCGCTCAGGATGACAAGGGGAGGGGCGTTCTACAACTGGTCATCCTGAGCTTGCGAAGGATCTCTTTTTCATCTGCGACAGTCGTTTACGGGACGAAGTAGAAGGCGATGCCGACGATGGCGTAGAGGATGACGAGCTCTGCCCCTTCGAGCCAGTTGGATTCGCCGTCGGTGGAGAGGATGAGACCGACGAAGACGCCGGCGATGAGGGCGGTCAGCTCGAACTGGTTGAAGGCGAGGGTCAGGGGGTCGCCGACGAGGTGGCTGACGAGGACGAGGACGGGGGCGACGAAGAGGGCGATTTGGAGGGCGGAACCGACGGCGATGCCGAGGCTGAGATCCATCTCGTTCCTGAGGGCCGCCTGGACGGCGACGATGTGCTCGGCGACGTTGCCGACGAGTGGGACCAGCATGACCCCGACGAAGAGGTCGGTCAGCCCCCACGCTTTGGCGGTCGGTTCGATGACGCCGACGAGGATCTCGCTCATGACGACGATGGCGAGGGTGCTGACGAGGAGGAGGGCCAGGGCAACGGGTAGACCCATTTCCTGGTCGGTTTCGGATGAGGCACCGGCTCGCGCTGGGGCATTGCTACGGATGGTGTAGAGCAGGTAGAGGGCGTAGGCGAGGATGAGGGCGAGGGCGACACCGACACTGAGGTGCTGGACGTCCCGCTCGCTCGGCCGGTGGGAGGGGTTGCCGAACCCGAAGATGGCGGGGATGAGGAGGGAGACGACGGCGAGACCCATCAGCCCCGCGTTGGTGCTGGCGGTCTTGGGATCGAACGATTGGGTGCCGTATTTGAGTCCGCCGAAGAGGGCGGAGGCGCCGGCGACGATGAGGATGTTGCCGATGATGGAGCCGGCGACGCTGGCTTTGACGACGTTGAGCAGCCCTTCGCGCAGGGCGACGATGGTGATGATGAGCTCGGCGGCATTGCCGAAGGTGGCGTTGAGGAGGGCGCCGACGTCGGGGCCGGTGTGGATGGCGACCTGCTCGGTGGCGCGGCCGAGCACGGCGGCAAGGGGGACGAGGGCGAGGGCGGAGACGACGAAGATGACAGGGTCGGCGGCGTCGAGCCATTCGAGGGCGAGGGTGATGGGGACGAGGAGGAGGAGGGCGTAGAGGAATCGCATGGACATCCTGGGTGGCTGGACACGGCACTGGAAGTGTCGTGCTCAACCACAGAAGCCGGCTGTAGGCGTGACGCGTCCGTGGCGGATGAGGACGCTGTCGTTGGTGGTGCAAAGATCGTACCCGTGAGAAGGGATCGGGTTTGGGAAGGTCAACGTCGTCGGTCTGAAACGGGTCGCCGGCTATGAGGAGGCAGCGGCAACCGGGGTGGCAAGACCGGGGGTGAGCCGGACGAGGAGGAAGATCGCCGGTGTTTGCCCACCGTTGCGATAGTCGACGGTCGTTCCGGCGGGAACCAGGACCGAGTCGCCGGCAGCAAGTGCCCCGTCGGATAGAACGTGACCCGATCCATCGACGCCACTTCTGAACCAGGGCGTGTTGCCGTCGGCGGAGAGGTGGAGGGTGCCGGACTCGAGAACGACCAACTCCGGACCGGTGACGGTGTGGGATGCCATCGCCGCCGCCGGGGCCAGGGTGACGCGGCCGATGGCGAGGTCGGCCGATCCGAGGGGAAGGAGCGACGACATTCCCGGGGCGAGTTCGGAGATCGAGACATGCGACAGCGGCGTCGGCGTAACCATGGGAGCGCCGCCCGGATCGAAGGGCGCGGCCGCGGTCAGGAGCAAGGCGCTGGTCTCGGCCGTACCGTCGTTCGCAAGGGCATAGCGGGCTCCTTCTCCGAACACCAGGAGGTCGCCGGCACCGATCGTGACGCGGCGGCCAGGCTTGACGGTCTCGGTCATTGGCGGTTGACCCGTGGCGGAGGCACGAACGACCGACGTCGAGACGGTCGGCGGTTGGGGGTCGATCGTCGCGACGAGCAGACCACGCTCGACGAGGAGCGCGCTCTGACCCGTTGCCTGCGACCGATAATCGTCGCCGCCTGCCGACATCGTGAGCCGTACGAGGGAGATGAGCTTCCAGGCGGGTGGGTCGACCTCGATGGTCGATTCGACGAGTTTCTGGGGGGGTGCGGTCGCGTCGGACCCGACCCACCGTTCGGCAATCTTGCCGTGGGCGACCCGCAGAATCTCGACGTCGCTCCACGGGTGTGCTCCCTCGATGGGAATCCCGAAGAGCATCTGACCGGCGTCGCCATCGACCTGGAGTCGGGCGACCACGCGGTCGCCTTGGGCGATGACGTCGATCGTCGTCAGGTGCAGCGATGGGTCGGACGCGGCCAGGTCACGAACGGCGCGCTTCAGATCGGCACGGTTGCCGACGGCCTCCGAACTCGGAGTATGGTCGGCAAAGTCCTCGGCGACGACGTCGTCGAGCCGGGTGGCGTCGCCGCCGGCGATCGCCGCATTGACCGCGCCGTAGAAGCGCTGGGCGACGGCCGTCTCGGCGTCGACGGGGGGCGTCGCGACCGGGTGTGCCGAGTCGATGGGGCGGGCCAGTCCCACCAACAAGCCGGTGACGAGGGAGAACGCGACCGCAAGCGGCACGACGAACCGCGAACGTGCTTTTCTGGCAGCCTGCGGTTCGGCGAGCCCGCCACGCTGCGTTGAGGGGTCGGGTAGGAGGTGGTTCATCTCGATTCCGTCGCTCGCACGTGTGGTGCGCGGTCAGCCCACCACCATCTTGGCGCGAGGACGGAGATTCTTACATCGTAAATACTACGTACGCATGTCGTTCGTGTCGCGGGCGCCATGGCAGCATGGAAACGCCGGACAACGGCGAGGGGGCGCATGATGGTCGGTGCCGGCCTCGGTTGCAACCGGGGCCGGCACCGGCGGTTTTTACATCGCGGGAATCTTATCGAGGAAACCGTGGACGTTCTGGAGGCGGCCATCGTCGGCGAGGACGGCGACGTCGAAACCGACGACGAGGGCCTCGGCGTCCTTCCCGGGGGCGAGCTCCCAGGTGAAGCGGGCGAGGTTGTGGTGGGCATCGACCGGGCCGGCGAGGCGGAAGGAGAAACCGGGGAACTGTGACTGAGCAGCGGCGACGGTGGCGTCGATGGCGTCGCGGCCTGCGGCGACGACGAGGGGATCGACGTAGCTGGCGTCCGCGGTCCAGGTGCGGGCGATCAGGTCGCGACGACGGTTGGGGTCGGTTTCGTTCCAGATCGCGATGTAGCGGTCGATGACGGGGGTAGCGTCGGTCATCGGAATGTCTCCTTGGTCGGATGAATGCGAGCCCTGACGACCGGTTGTCGGTGGGCTTGGTCCCAAGGATGGGGGGATCGGTGATGGAAGTCGATTACCTGGGAGGTAATGGTAAGGGGGAGCGGGGTGGACTATCGTTCGGTCATGATGATCGCGACGCGGCCGGTTGGGGATCTGTTGCGGGACTGGCGGCAGCGCCGGCGATTGAGTCAACTCGACCTGGCGATGGAGGCCGATGTCTCGGCGAGGCACGTCAGTTTCCTCGAAACGGGGCGGGCGCGACCGAGCCGGGAGATGCTGCTGCGCCTGGCGGACCCCTTGGACATTCCGCTCCGAGAACGCAACGAGTTGCTGGTCGCGGCAGGATTTGCACCGGTGTACCCCGAGCGGGGATTGGATGCGCCGGCGTTGCGGGCGGCGCGGGAAGCGGTCGAGCGGGTCCTGCGCGGGCACGAGCCGTATCCCGCGCTGGCGGTCGATCGGCACTGGACGATGCTGGCGGCGAACGACGCGGTGGCGCCGCTGCTGGTCGGCGTGGCGAAGGATTTGGTCCGGCCACCGATCAACGTCTTGCGGTTGAGTCTGCACCCGAAGGGGTTGGCACCGCGGATCGCGAACTACGGGCAATGGCGGGGGCACCTGCTGGAACGGTTGCGCGGACAGGTTGCGGTCAGTGCGGACCCGGTGTTGGTGGCGCTGCTGGAAGAACTCGCGGGCTATCCGGCACCCGACGGTCTCGACGAGGCCGGCGACGCGGACGCGGATCGGGAGCTTGCGGGCATCGTCGTACCATTGCGGTTGCGAACCGACCTGGGGATGCTGTCGTTCATCAGCACGACGACGGTGTTCGGGACGCCGCTGGACGTGACGCTGGCCGACTTGGCGATCGAGTCGTTTTTTCCGGCGGATGCGGAGACGGGCGAGGTGCTGCGCGGTCTCGCCGGCGTTTGAACACCGGGGCGGAAAGCGGAGGCAGGCGCTGCGCGGACGGATCACGGAGCGGGTCGTCACGATCGGCGGCGGGACCGGCTCCTACACGATGCTCTCCGAGTTGAAGAAGGTCGCGGACCGGTTGTGGGCCGTCGTCGCGATGTCCGACAGCGGCGGCTCCTCCCGCCGGTTGATGGACGAGTTCGGCCGGCCGCTGCCGCTCGGCGATCTGCGGCAGGCGCTGGTCGCCCTCTCGCGCTCCAGCCGGCTCTGGGGCGATCTTTTCCGCTACCGTTTTCCCGAAGGCACGGAGGGACCGGTCGGCGGGCACGCGCTGGGCAACCTGATCATCCACGCCCTGGAGGACCTCAACGCGGGCGATCTGCTGGCGGCGTTGGAAGATGCCGAGGATCTGCTCAACGCCGCCGGACACGTCCTGCCCGTCACCCTGGCGCAGACGACCTTGTGCGCGACCATGGACGACGGCACGGTCGTCCGGGGTGAGACGGCGATAGATCGTCCTGCCGCCCGGCCGGTGCGACCGATCGCGCGGGTTTTTCTCGATCCACCGGTCTCGGCGCTACCGCGCGCCCGCAAGGCACTGGAACGGGCCGACCGCATCGTCATCGGCCCGGGCGACCTCTACACCAGCGTCGTCCCCTGCCTCCTGGTCGAGGGCATCGCCGAGGCGATCCGGAGTTGCGAGGGCGAGGTGGTCTACGTCTGCAACGTCATGACCAAGCACGGCGAAACCGACGGTTTCCGCGCCTCCGACTTCGTCGGCGAAGTCCACCGCTACCTCGGTCGCCGCGTCGATACCGCCGTCGTCAACACCGCCGAACTCCAACCGGAACGGGCTGCTCCCTACGCGGCAGAGGCGGCAACGCCGGTCGAACCGGACCTCGCCGCGGTGCGCGCCCTGGTGCCGCGGGTGGTGACCGGTCCGTTCGCGACGGCGGAACGTCTGGTTCGGCACGATGCGGAACGCGTCATCCTGGCGTTGTGGCCGGAGTTAGCGAGCTAGCGCGAGGGTTCGGAATCGCATTTGCCGCGCGGCCCGTCATGGACGGCGCGGACTCCGGCGAGGTGTCACCGGTCCTGGGCGACGACGTGCTCAGAGCATTTGGCTTGGCCCGCGTTTCACCAAACGCCCGCGTCCGGGTTGGCCGACGACGCGGCCGCCTTCGTAGACGACGTCGCCGCGACTGATCGTGACGACCGGCCAACCCGTCACTTCCCACCCGTCGTACGGGGAGTAG
>DATBFX010000262.1:0-6308 GCA_036558305.1 Thermomicrobiales bacterium
CGTCCGATCGAGTTTGGAACCGGCGAGCGTCCTGCGGCGCGTCCACACGGGTGGACGCGATCCGGGCGGGACCTTGCTGCGGTTGTGGTTGTTCGGCTGCGTGGTCGGAATCGCGATGGGCGGCGATTGGTGGGGGCACTACCTGATCCAGATCGCCGGACCGCTCGCGATCGGGTTGGCCGTCTTCGTCCGCGATGCCGCCCCGGCAGTGACGCCCTACCGCCGCCTCGCCTTCGGGGCGGCGGCGCTGCTGCTGCTCTGCGTCCCCTACCGTGTCGTCGCCCTCGGCGAGCCGAACCAGATCAGTCTGGCCCTCTTCCACAACACCGGCTACCCGTACGAGGAGGAAGTCGCCCGCTACCTACGCGAGGAGACACCACCCGAGTCGCCAATCTACGTCGCCTTCAACGACGCCGCCATCTACTACCTGGCCGATCGCCCCGCCACCTACCGCTACTTCTTCAACCAGGAACTGCTCGCTTTCCCGACCGCCGAATCCGACCTCGTCGCCATGTTGGCCTCCCCCGACCGCCCGGAATACGTCGTCAAAACCGGCATGCCCGCCCCCTTCCCCGACTGCGGCAAGGTCTTCTGGGACGAGGTCGATCGGCACTACCGCACGCAAGCCCTGATCGGACCGATCACGGTCTATCGGGCGATCGAACCACGATAGTAGCGACGAAGGGTTTGGGACGTCTGTCTTAGGGGCGCCCTGGTACGCCTCCTGCATTTGGTCATAGAGTGGGGTCACCCGAAGCCCACCGGAACGACCGACAGGAGCCTGCCACGTACCCCATGACACCCGCCGCCAGCGTCCGCCGCACCATCCCCGCCGCGATTCGACGAATTCTCTGCTTTGTCCGAGCCTACGGTCTCTACCTCTGGTTCGCGCTGCTTCCCGTCCTCGTCACCGTCATCGTCCTCCGCCGGCGGGATGAACTGAACCAGATTGCCGCCGCCATGCGGCAGGCAAACCCCGGTTGGCTGCTGGCCGGGGCGCTCGTCGAGCTGGCGATCCTGCTGGCGATCGCCTTGACCTACCGGGGCATTCTGCGCCGGTTGGGACACAGACTGTCGTGCCAGACGCTCCTCGCCGCACATTTGCAGCGAACGGCGATCGGTGCCATCTCGCCGGTGAGCGGACCGGCGACCGTCTACGTGTTTCTTCGCCATCTCGGCCGCCGGGGCGTCGCCACGGACGACGGATTGTTGACGGTTGCGCTCCGCTCGATCGCGGGACAGGTGGCGTTCGTCGTCGTCCTCGTCGGTGCGATCGCGGCCACCGGATCGGTCTACGCCCTGCCCGGTCTCGCCGTTCTGGCGACGATCGCCCTCGGTGCGGTGGCCGTCTCACGCTGGCGGTTGGGGAGCGCCATCGTCGGTGCGGGATGGACGGCGCGCCTGCCGCATTGGGCGCAAGCGCGAACGGAGAAGTTCCTCCTGCGCGCGCGTCGGCATCGCCTCACCCCCCGCGATCTGGTACTGCCGCTGGCGTGCGCGGTCTCCGCGCGACTCGGGACATCCGCGATTCTCTTCGCCAGTCTCCACGCGCTGAGCGTCCCGGCCTCGATCGACGTCGTCGCGACCGCCTTCTGTGCGTCGATGCTGGCCCACATCGCCACCCCGGTCTTCCAGATTGCCGGTGTGGTGGAGACGGCAACCGCGGTGGCGCTCGCGCACGCCGGCGTGCCGGCCGACGCGGCCGTCGGCGCGATGCTGCTCTGGCGCCTCCTGGAGCATTGGTTGCCGGTCTTGCTCGGTCTCATCCTTCAGGTCGGTTGGATGGTGTCGAAGGGGAGCGAGACCGTCGCCCTACCCACGCCGCTCCCACGAGCGCCCCACCCGCTTCCCGCACCCGCGGCGGCAGCCGCTCCGCAGCCAGCCGCGTATGTGCGTCGCGAACACCACGAAGAGCGCTGATCCCCGGTCCGGCTTTTCCTCGCATCCGCGTGGGATAATGTCCTTTGGCGCGGTCGCGCGTGGCGGCATCCGTCTTGCTTGCGCCGAGTAACGAGGGCGCCCGCGCGGTGACCGATCGGACGACGGTTCCGTTCGAATCGCGCCGGACGACCGTAACCGCGATCCCGCACGCTGACCTCAGGAGGAAACCCGGTGGCCGTTGCCACGACCCGCGATCAACGACTCGAAACCCTCGCCATCAACACGATCCGCATGTTGTCGGTCGATGCCGTCCAGAAGGCGAACTCCGGGCATCCCGGTTTGCCGATGGGCGCCGCCGCGATGGCCTACGTCCTCTGGACCGAATACCTCAAACACTATCCCAAAGACCCGCATTGGCCGGACCGCGACCGCTTCGTCCTCTCCGCCGGTCACGGTTCGATGCTCCTCTACTCGCTCCTCCACCTGACCGGCTACGACCTGCCGCTGGAGCAGATCAAGCAATTCCGCCAGCTCGGTTCGATGACGCCGGGCCACCCGGAACGCGGCGACACCCCCGGCGTCGAGGTCACCACCGGCCCCCTCGGCCAAGGGTTCGCCAACGGTGTCGGCATGGCGATCGCGGAAGCGTTTCTCGCCGCACGCTACAACCGGCCGGGTCACGAGATCGTCGACCACTTCACCTACGGCATCGTCTCCGACGGCGACATCATGGAAGGCGTCGCCATGGAGGCGGCCGCGCTCGCCGGTCACCTCCGCCTCGGCAAGTTGATCTACCTCTACGACCAGAACCACGTCACCCTTGCCGCCACGGCGAACGTCTCGATGTCGGAAGACGTCGGCGCCCGCTTCCAGGCGCTCGGTTGGCAGGCAGTCGAGATCGACGGCATGGACACCGACGCGGTCCGCGAAGCCCTCGACGAAGCCCGCGCCGATCTCTCGCGGCCGACGCTGATCCTGGCCCGAACGCACATCGGCTACGGCTCACCCCACAAGCAGGACACGTTCGGCGTCCACGGTTCTCCCCTCGGCCCGGACGAGGTCAAGGCGACCAAGGAAAACCTGGGTTGGCCGCTCGAACCGGCGTTTCTTATCCCAGATGAGGCGCTCAACGTCTTCCGCGAGGCGCTCGACCGCGGGGCCGAGGCCGAAGCCGCCTGGCGGATGAAGTTCGAGAGCTACGCCGAGGCCTATCCCGACCTCGCCGCCGAATTCATGCAGGCGCAGGCGGGCGAACTGCCGGACGGATGGGACGCCGACCTGCCGAGTTGGCAACCGGGCGACAAGCCGATCGCCACCCGCAAAGCCTCCGAAGCGACGATCCAGGCCTTCTTCCCCAAGATCCCGACCTTCATCGGCGGGTCGGCCGACCTCAACCCCTCGACCAACACCGGCATGAAGGGGGCAGGTGACTTCGAATCCCCATCCCTCGCGCCGGACGGCAGTGTCCAGGGCACCCTCGGCGGCGGTTGGGGATACGCCGGGCGCAACCTCCACTTCGGCATCCGCGAGCACGCGATGGGGAGTTCGGTCAACGGCATGGCCGCCCACGGCGGCGTCATCCCCTTCGGCGCCACCTTCCTCGTCTTCTCCGACTACATGCGCCCCGCCGTCCGCCTCTCGGCCATCTCCCACCTCGGCTCGATCTGGGTTTGGACGCACGACAGCATCGCCGTCGGCGAAGACGGCCCGACCCACGAACCGGTCGAGCACGTCATGTCGCTCCGCCTCATCCCCCACCTGACCGTGATCCGCCCGGCCGACGCCAACGAGACCGTCGCCGCCTGGAAAATCGCCCTGACCACCAGGGACCGGCCGACCGCCCTCATCCTCACCCGCCAGGACCTCGAAGTCCTCGACCGCTCCGGCGCCCAGGGCGACCTCACCAAAGGCGGCTACGTCCTCGCCGGCACCGACGGCGATCCCGACATCGTCCTGATCGGCACCGGTTCCGAGGTCGCCCTCTGCGTCAAGGCCCGCACCGCCCTGGCGGAGCACGGCATCCAGGCGCGCGTCGTCAGCCTGCCGAGTTGGGAACTGTTCGAGTCGCAAGCGGCAAGTTACAAGTCGCAAGTCCTCGGTGCCGAGGGGACGCCGCGGCTCTCGGTCGAGGCCGGCGTGACGATCGGTTGGCAAAAGTACACCGGCGCCAACGGCCGCAACGTCGGCATCGACCGCTACGGCGCCTCCGGCCCGGGTGCCAAGGTTTTGGCGCACTTCGGATTCACGAAGGAGCACGTCACTGCCGAAGCGCTTCGCCTCCTCGGCCGCAACGATCTCGCGAATCAGATCGAACCGGAAACCCACGGCGGCGAAACCAGCGGCGAGGAGGCGAAGGGTGGTGAAGGGCATTCGTAGGGGCGGACCTCCGTGTCCGCCCTGTGGCCGACAACCAACGTCCGTTTCCGGAACCTGGCGTCGCGGTATTCGGACAGGGCGGACACGGAGGTCCGCCCCTACGCAAATCGATCTTCGAATAGGAGGCTCGTTATGGTTCACCCACGCGTAGCGGTCTTGACCGCACTCGGTCAGAGCATCTGGCAGGACGACATCAACCGGCAACAACTCACCAGCGGCGAACTCCAGCGATCGATCGACGAGATCGGCATTCGCGGGCTCACCTCGAACCCGACCATCTTCGAAAAGGCGATTTCCTCCGGCAATGCCTACGACGACCAGATCGCGGGACTGCTCCGCGAGGGCAAGGCCGGTCTCGCCCTCTTCGAGGAGATCGAGGCCCAGGACATCCGCGATGCCTGCGACCTCTTCCGCCCGCTCTACGACGCGACCGACGGGGCCGACGGCTTCTGCTCGATCGAGGTCTCGGCCGATGCGGCGCGGGACGCCGACGCCACTCGCGAGCAGGTACGGCGCCTCTGGGACGCGGTCGCCCGGCCGAACGTGATGGTCAAGATCCCCGGCACCGCCGAGGGTGCACCGGTGGTCGAGGAGATGCTGGAGGAAGGGAAAAACATCAACATCACCCTCCTCTTCTCGCTCAACTCCTACGAGCGCGTCGCCGAAGCCTACGTCGCGGCCCTGGAGAAGCGATTGGAGGCCGGCAAACCGATCGACCGCATCGCCTCCGTCGCCTCCTTCTTCGTCAGCCGCGTCGATACCCTGGTCGACAAGAAGATCGACGAGAAACTCGCCACGGTGACCGACGACGCCCAGCGGAAGCGCCTCGAAGGGCTCAAGGGCAAAGTCGCCGTCGCCAATGCCAAACTGGCCTACGAGAGCTACCAGGCGCTGTTCGAGGGACCGCGCTTCCGGCCGCTGGCGGAACGGGGCGCCAAGCCGCAACGACCGCTCTGGGCCAGCACCAGCACCAAGAACCCGGCCTACCCCGATCTCCTCTACGTCGACACCCTGATCGGTCCCTTTACCGTCAACACGATGCCCCGCGCGACGATCGAGGCTTTCCTCGACCACGGCGTCGTCGCCCGCACCGTCGACGACGACCTCCTCGGCGCGCATCGGATCTTGGAAGAACTCGCGGCGGCCGGCATCGACTACGACGCGGTCACCCGCCAACTCGAAGACGAAGGGATCGCCTCGTTCGAGAAGTCGTTCGACCAGTTGATCGCCGGCGTCGAGGCGAAGAAGGAAAAGCTGGCGGAGATGGCGGGGGTGCGGTAGTTCGGCCCTCTCCCCCAGCCCCTCCCCCAAGCGTGGGGGAGGGGAGCGCGTTGAGGGTCGTTGCGACTGACACGAGGTCGGTGGACCAGGTGCGATGAGGACGAAACCGTCGGGCGGCTGGGATACGACGACCGGTCGTGTGCGCGGGACGACACGGGAGGTCGAGGCGGCCGCCCGCGAATTGCGGCAGCGAATGACACCCGCGGAGCGCGTGCTGTGGAACGCATTGCGCGCGGACCGGCTGGCAGGTCTCCCATTCCGGCGTCAGCATCCGCTCGGACCGTTCGTCGTCGACTTCGCATGCCCAACCAGGAAACTCGTTGTCGAAGTCGACGGTGATGTGCATCTGGACCGCGCCGAGGAAGACGCGGCGCGAACCGAGTTGCTTGCATCATACGGCTGGGAAGTCATCCGATTTCGCAACGAATCTGTCCTGACCGATCTCCCCTCGGTACTCCGCCACATTCGCGCCGCCGCGGAATCCCGACCGGTCGCCCCCGGCCGGCAGGGCCCTCGCAACCGCCCGATTCCCTTTAGCACCACTCTCCCCGAAACGCTCCCCTCCCCCACGCTTGGGGGAGGGGTTGGGGGAGAGGGCCAAATCTGAAAGGCCACCGCCCATGACCGTCGCCACCGCACCCACCGCCCAAACCGCCCGCCTCACCGCCGAGCGCCACGTCGGCGTCATCGGTCTCGCGGTCATGGGCGAGAACCTGGCCCTCAACATCGAGCGCAACGGCTTCCCGATCGCCGTCTACAACCGGACCCGG
>DATBFX010000263.1:0-12528 GCA_036558305.1 Thermomicrobiales bacterium
CGGCACGGGCGTCGCCGTCGGGGTTGGGCTCGGAGTCAACGTCGGCGCCCGAAGCTCGGCCACCTGCGTCCTCAGCGCCGCGACCTCGGTTTGCAGCCTCGCAACCTCCGTCAGTTCCGCTTGGCGCGTCGCCGTCGCGGCGGGTACGACGGCGTCTACGGCGGTGACGGAGCCGCCGGCCCAGGCCCGACCGGCGATGCCGACGATGAGGGCTATGAGAGATACGGTGAGCAACGCCGAAAACGGTCGTGCCAAGCGCGTTGGTCGCATTGATCGTTCCTCCCTCTCAAGATGCAGCACGCGCACCGAATCATGGCAGAGCCCGTCGTCTCGCAGCCTGGGTGATTTCCCTCAGCCGACCTCGGGAAAATCGCTCAGGCTCAACCAGCGCAGGGTGGCTAGAGTAGGGACCCGAGCCTCATTGCACCGAGAGCGCGCGGGATCGCCCGTTGAGTCGCTCCGGTGCCTGGCAATCTCCCGTGGGGGTGATGAGATGAGCTTCGCCCGTCGACCCCTTCCGCAACCCGCGGCAGGAGCGGCACCGGTGTCCACTTCCGCGTCGACGTCCCTGCTGAGACTGACGCCGATGCCCGACCGGTTCCGTGGTGAACCGGTGGCCCCGCCCGATGAGTGGAGTGCGGACAGCCCCGATGGGCTCGTCCACACCCGCTCCCTATTGAACGTGTCCCGGGGGGCAGATGCGCACGTCCAGGCAGGATCGTACGAGCGGTTGCGACCGATCCCGACCGGGTTCGACGCGCTTGATCAATGGATCGGAAACGGATTGCGGCAAGGAGAACTCCTTCTCATCGGCGGCGCGCAGGGCGTCGGCAAGACGACGCTCTGCCTCCAGATGGCCCGGAACATCGCCGCCGCGGCCGAGGCCAACGTGCTCTACGCCTGCTACGAGCATCCCGAGGAGTACGTCCTCAACCGCTTGATCGTCCAGGAGACGATCGACCCGGCGGCGGCGGGTCCCCTCCAAGGAATCGACCTCGACGAACTGCAAGACACCCTCGTTCGCGAACGCACCGGCGCCAACGGACTCTACGACGTTCTCCGGACGAACCCGATCGGGGCGAAGGCGATGGCCACGCTCGATCGTTACGCCGGACGCTTCCACCTCGTCGCCGACGCCGCCCGGAAGAACAGCGTCGAGGCGCTGGAGGCGCTCGTCGCCGGGCACCGGGCGCGCGACGACCAGCCGCTGGTTCTCTTCGTCGACTACCTCCAGAAGGTCGAACCGCGCCACCGCGACGTCCCCGACGAAGCCGAGCGCGTGACCGAGGTCGTCCAGGGGCTGAAGCAACTCGCCTTGCACAGCAACGTCGCCGTCGTCGCGATCGTCGCCGCCGAGAAAGAGGGGTTGACGGCGCCTCGAATGCGTTTCACGCACCTGCGCGGTTCCTCTGCGCTGATGTACGAGGCGGACATCGCGATCATCATGAACGACAAGTGGAAGATCATCGATCGCGATCACATCGTCTTCAATCTGCACAAGGCTCAGCAGTACCGCGACTGGGTAATCTGCACGATCGAGAAGAACCGCAGCGGCAAGAACCTGGTCGAGATCGAGTTCATGAAGCGGTTCGAATACTGCTGCTTCAATCCGCGCGGCGGCAGGGTCGCCGAACGCCTCTACGAGGAGCGTATCCGCGGGGAAGAGGGGTAGATAGTGAGCGTGGTTCCCCGGGGTTGCCACCCCGGGGAACCGCGGCGGCGGATCACTGCGCAGCATCGGCTTTCGAGACCACTAACGATCGGTAGGGAGAATCCCCTAAAGGGCTTCCGGGAAAAGCGCTCACGACGTGAGGACCCGTCACACCTAAACTCGTTCACGGAAATCATCACAATGAGGCATCGCAAATCGACACGGCTGGCCGGTCGCGATGGGGCGCGGAGAAGCCCTCCAAAGGTGCGCCTCGGCGCACATGGGATGGAATCCTGTGAGCAGAGTCGTGATCATCGACGACAATCCCGGTTTCTGCGATCGCCTCGTGTCCTTCGTCGGAGAGCAGGCTGGCTGCTCGGTCGCCGGTCTGGCGAGCGATACGCGGTCTGGACTCCGGCTGGTCCGCTCGGCACGACCCGATGTTGTGCTGATCGACGTCAATCTGGCCGACGAAAGCGGACTCCTGTTCGCGCGGCATCTGGCCGGTCTCGACTTCGGCGTCCGCATCGTTTTGATGGGCGAGAACGAGACGGCCGAGTATGAGCAGGCGGCTGCGGTCGCCGGGGCGAGCGGCTACGTCTCAAAGACGGAGATCGGCCGAGTCCTGCCCGCGCTTCTGCGATCGCCGGTGGACGCGACGAACTGGCAACCGCCGACGACAGCCGGCATCCGCGGCGGATTGATCGCGCGGGCGAGCGCCGCCGGCACTTGGGGACAAGCAGCGGTCATCGCTTCGCCGGCGCCCCGGTTCGCCGCGTGGGAGACGGTCCTCTCGGCGGCAACGATGCTCGGCGGGATCGCGTTACACGAACCGGCCGGTGTCCTCGCCGGCACGCTTGGGTTCGCGTTTCTCTCCTATCGGCAGATGACGCTCCCCCGTCTTCGTGGCGGCCAGTTGGGGGAACGCGTGCTGCGCCGAACGCACGGCGTTCGGTGAGCCCTGTTTGTCATCGTCCGGCCGCACGAAGTACATGCGGGTAGACCCCGCGAGGAGAACGGGAGATGTACCTGTACGTTTGGCTCATGTCGCAGTTCGACCGCCTCAACCGGGAGGAAGAGGGCCAGGACCTCGTCGAGTACGCGATGCTGGTCGCCCTGATCGCCCTCATCGCCGCCGTCGGCGTCAAGGCCTTCGGGGGCGCGATCAACTCTTGGTTCAACACCCTCGCCGGCTCCATTCCTCTCACGTAGCGAGCACGGCATGCGGATGCGGAGGGCGCGCCAATCGCGGCGCGCCCTGCGCCGCGTTGATTGACAGCCCGGTCGTGAAGAGACGAAGCCAGATGACCAAAAGCGGACAGCGACGAGAAGCACGGGATCGCCGAGCCGGCACTGCCCGAGGGCAGGGTCTCGTCGAGATGGCGATCGTCATCATGATTATGGTGATGGTGACGGTATCGGCGATCGATTTCGGCGTCTACATGTATCGCTACGTCCAGGCTGCCAATTGTGTCCGAGAGGCGGCGCGGCGTGCCGTCGTCCGCGCCAACAACGCGGACAGCCCGCCGTATTGTCTGGATGCCGGTCTGCACCCGACGCTCAACCCGTCCAATTATCAGTCCGCGGCGCCCGGTTCGGAAGTCGTCGCGAGCGTGAGCGTCCCCTACGACTGGTTGGCGCTCGACACCTTCATCCCAGGTATCACCGCGACGATCAGCGCCCACACCTCGATGCGGATGGAAGGCCAGGTGATCACATGAAAGCATTGAGACCCAGGCGCGGTCCCGGCCTCACCCCGATCGAGCGCGTGCGCGTCTTCTTCGGCCGTCCCCGGCGCGCCACCCCCGGTCAGGCAATCATCTGGTTCGCGATCACGATCACGCTCATCATCGCCTGCGTCGCGATCGTCACCGACACGGGCCAGATCTGGATCAACCGCCGCGGTTTGCAGAATGCCGCCGACGCCGCCGCCCTCGCCGGTGTGCAGCAGCTCCCCAACGACACCGGCGGCGCGCGCTCGACGGCGTGCACCTACGCGACGAGTAAAAACTCTGTCACCGGCATGACGGTCGCCTGCGACGGCAGCGACATCGCGATCTTCCAATCGCACGGTCCCAACGACACGATCCGGGTCACGACCCACAAGACCGTAACCCCGATGATCGGTGGTCTGTTCGGCTGGCCCGACGTCGCGGTCAGCGCCAAGGCGACCGCCCTGATCGGCAGCGCCTACTCGGCGTGTCCCTTCCCGATCTTCCAAACGCCGCAATTGTTGCCCACGGGCCAGCCAGGGACGATCGGCTTCTATCAGTTAACGGCAATGAAGCTTGCTGCGGACACGAATCAGAGTGGCAACTTCTTTCTCGTTGACGTAGGAGGCGGCGCCAATGGTATCTACGATGCAATGGTGAACAACAACTGCGGAACACCAATCGGCCCTACCGCCGCGACCGCACCCGGCAATAAGATCAACAAGGTAATCGACGGATTTCAGTGGCGGATCGCATGCGCCACCGGAGGGGCGAGGCCCGGCGGCTCTCCCGCCTGTCCAGCGGGACCATCGGCTTGCCCGTCGGCTGACGTCACGGCCTATGTTGTCAACGGGGACCTCAATCCGGCGGTCAATCGCACAAATTGCACACGTCTCGTTATTGTTCCGATCTTTCCTGATCCCTTCAGCGGATACAATGGCCATGAGACGGTTAATATCCTCGGCTTTTCCGTCTTCTATATTTCAGGCGTCTGCACGGCAAATCAGGGCTGCCCTCCCCCAGACCCGTCCATGGGCAATCAAACCCTCAAGAAGGGGACCGGATGGGGATATTACGTGCGGATGGAAACGACCGGAACCTCGATCAAGCCCTACGACGGTTTCGGCACGAAGGCAGCGGTGCTCTGTGACGACCAGTGCTGAGGCAGGCCGCACTCGTGCCGCCGTATCGCGCCTTCAACCTGCAGAACGGCATGCCCAGAGTCCGAACCATGCAACGAATCTCCTCCGGTCGCAACAAGAGCAATTGGGGGTATTCCCCTACCTTCGATTGGGGAAACCGCTGCTGACCGGCGCTTCCTCCCCGCCTAGAATGGTCGGCGAGAGCCGTAACAGACTCGGCATCTGTGACGACGATCGGCGGCGCGGTCTGCCCCGGCGATCGTGTCGCGCGCTGCCTCGAAGCGGTCCCGGCGGAGCGGGTCGAAAGGACGATCACCGTGAAGAGCGGATCGAATAGGAAAACCGTTTTGCTGGCCTTTCTCCTGGCCAGTGCCGCCGCTCTGGTGGCGTTCGTCTTCCTCAATTCCCGTGATGGCTCGAACGCGGCCGACGGCCCGGCCGCGCCCACCGCGCCCCCGACGACCGCCGTGCTGGTCGCCAAAGCCAGCATCCCCGTCAACACCACGATCACCGCCGGCCTCGTCGAGATCGAGCAGGTGGCGATGGACCAGAAGCAGCCGAACGCCCTCACGTCGCCCGACCAGGCGATCGGGAAATTCGCGACCGTCGCGCTGCTCCTGGGCCAGCAACTCCTCGACACCAGCGTCGCCGGCGAACCGAGCACACCCGACAGCCTGGCCTACAAGGTACCGATCGGGAAGCGCGCCATCTCCATCGTCTTCGACGAGGTGATGGGCAGCGGCGGTCTCGTCCAACCCGGCGACCACGTCGACGTCATCGGCTATTTCATCGTCAAGTTGCAAGCACCCAAGCGCGATGGAACCTCGGGAAGCCCGGAACCGGCGTTTGTGGTCGGCAGCGAGGGCGGCAATCTGCTCGCGGACCCGAAGAAGGACGCCACCGTCTTGGCCGACCTCGATCCCGACACCGAGGTCACCGTCATCGGCGCCGAGGGGCGTTACTTCCACGTCAAGGTGGGCGATCAGACCGGTTGGATCGATGCCACCGCGATCGCGGTCAACGATGCCGCCGGCGACGCCGGCGAAAGCCCCTTGAAGTACGAAGACGTCGCCGAGTCGCACGTCGCCACCTACCTCGTCCAGGACGTCGAAGTCCTCGCCGTTTCGCAGGCGGTCTCGCCCGAGGATCCCGGCGTTCAGCAATCGGGCAGCGCGACGACGGGCGGCAACGCGACGACCGGAACGGCCGAAGGGAGCGAGCCGGTCGCCCGACCCACCGCAAAGAGCGTCACCCTCGCCGTGACACCCGAGGAGGCGCAGCGGCTCCTCCTCGCCTCGCAGACGTCGTCGGACAAGCAGCAAGACCGCAACGCCGGAATTCGCCTGGTCGTGCGTGCCCCCGGCGACGCGACGATCTCCGAACTGCCGCCGGCCGAGATCGGGCCGCTGCCGATCGGCAACGCGCTGGCCGGTGTCAACCAACCGCTCTTCCCGAGCGAGTTGGAGATCACCGACGTCGAGTTCACCCAGCGCGTCGTCAACGCCGGTCAGATCGTCGAATTCAAGGCAACCATCAAGAACGTCTCCGACCACACCGTCCGCGGCGCCAAGACCGCCCCGCCCGAATTCACCTATCCCGAAGGCACCGCCTACGACACCCTCGGTTTCACCCCCGAGGTCGACACCTACCGCATCGGTCTCAACTTCGGCAACGCCTTCCCGACCCAGTTCCCCTACCGCTGGGGCATCGGTCGCGACCTCAAACCCGGCGAAACGACGACCGTCGTCGGCTCGGTGCGGTTGACCGAGCCGACCGCCGCGACCACCTACTGGTTCGGCGTGATCCACGAACCGGAAATCGTCACCCAGGATGGGGTCGGCGTCGCCGACGTGACCGTTCTGGTCCCCGACCAGGTGACGGTGAGCCAGGCCGGCACGCCGCTCCTGGCCGACGCCAACGCCGGATCCGCCGTCCTGGCCACGCTCGCGCAAGGCCAGCAACTCGCGGTGACGCAGGTGAAGAGCGGCTGGTTCCGGGTGACGGTGGGGCAGCAAGAAGGTTGGATCCCGATGTCGGCGGTCGACATCCCACTACCCGCCGCGAGCGGCACTCCCGTCGCGGACGGCACGCCAGCGGCGGATGGCACGCCCGCGACGGACGGTACGCCCGTCGCGATCGGCACGCCCGCTGCGGGCGTGCCGTCCGCCAAATCAATCGGTTGAACCCGTGGGCCCACGAGGAGAACGGATGATGAATCGGCAGGTGACCAAGGTCCTCGTCGTCGACGACAACGAGAAAGTCCGCGACGAGCTGATCGAGCAACTCCGCTACCAGGACATCGAGGTCGTCGGCGAGAGCACGTTCGGCGCGGCCGCCTACACCTGGGCGCAGCAACTTGGCGTCGAAGTCGTCGTCGTCTCGGTCGAGGAACCGGTTGCCAGGTCGCTGCGCACGGTCGAAACCCTGTCGGTCGGAGACCGTTCCTGGCCCGTGATCGGCATCTCCTCGCAGGGCGACCGCGAGACGATGCGCAAGGCGATGATGGCCGGCGTTCGCGACTTCCTGGTCAGACCGGTCGCGCCCGACGACCTCCGCGCGGCCATCCTCAACGTCCACCGCGTCGAGGTCGGCCGCCGCGCCGCCGTCGAACAGGGCGAGGCGGCCCGCCGCCTCGGGACCGTGGTCACCATCGCCGGATTCAAGGGCGGGATCGGCAAATCGACGATGGCGACCAACGTCGCCGTCTCGCTTGCCCAGCAGACCCAGCAGCACGTCGCCATGCTCGACCTCGACCTCCAATTCGGCGACGCGGCCGTCATGCTCGACGTCGTGCCGACGCACACGATCGAGCACGCGGCCAAGGAGGTCGATCGCCTCGATCCCCAGCTCATCCAGGGCTACGTCGCGACCCATCCCTCCCGCCTTCGCCTGCTCGCCGCACCGGCGACACCGGAAGCGTCGGACGACATCACCGCCGATCAGGTCGGACGCATCCTCGAGATGCTCGCCTCGACCAACGACTTCGTGATCGTCGACACGCCACCCCACCTCGACGACGTCTCGGCCGTCGCCATGGACCTCTCGACGCTCGTACTGGTCGTCGTCGCGCCCGAAGTCCCCTGCATCCGGCGCACGAAGGCGGCCCTGACGCTGATGCAGACCTGGGGCTACTCGCGCGACAAGGTCAAGCTGATCGTCAACCGCGTCCACCGCAAATCCGAGGTCTCGATCGCGGAGATCGAAGAGGTGCTCCAATACCCGGTCTACGCCCAGATCCCCGACGACCGGGCGACGATCAAGGCGATCTCGCTCGGCACCCCGGTCGCGATGTCGGCGCCGAAAAGCAAGGCCGGTCGCGCCATCAACGACCTGGGCCGCACCCTGGCCGGCGTGCCGGCGACGAGGCGGCGCTTCACGATCCTCCGCCGCGGCACGTCCGCCAAGGTCAGCACGATGGACCGCCTCCTCCCCCCGCCGCCCGCGCCCCGACCGCAACCGAGCGAGGCGATGTTCGCGCCGCTGGCGTCCACTGCGGCCGCCGGCGTCAACGGCAGTACCTCGAACGCGCCGGCGATGGCGGACCGCGAGGGCGTCTGGCAACCCGCGGTCGACTCCGAGCGGCTCTTCGTCCACTCGGCCTACGGCCGGGAGTACGGCCAGAACGGATCGTCGCCGGCGACGATCCCCAGCCCGTACAAGGACCTGCTGTTCGGCCGGGACCAGCCCAAACCGGGCGATTGACGGCGGCGCCGTTCGACGCGTCACGCACCGAAGGAGCCTTTGACGATGCCCCTCCGCGACCGCACCATCTACACCCGCCGCCTGGCCGGTCTGCCGGTCGCTCCCGCCGCCACCGGCTACGGCGACGTCGCCGAGCCCACCCCGGCGCCGACCGCGCCGCGCGCATCCGGGTCGCTCGCGTTCGCCGTCCCCGTCGGCGCGGGGACGGTCGACCACACGACGGTGGTCGACCGGCCGCGGACGGCGTTGAGCCGGGAGGCGACGGATCTCAAGTACAAACTCCAGGACCGCATGGTCCGGGAGATCGACCCGTCGCGTCTGACCGCCGACCTCTCGCCGGAGGCGGCCCGCCGCGCGGTCGAGGATGCCGTCCTCGAGTTGATCCGGCAGGAGGGGGTCAGCGTCTCCCGCACCGACGAACTGACGATCATGCGGGAGGTCGCCGACGACATCATCGGCTACGGTCCGATCGAACCGCTGCTCCAGGAGGACGCGGTCACCGAGGTCATGATCAACCGACCGGATCGGGTCTACTACGAACGCGAAGGCGTCCTCCATCTTTCCGACCGCACGTTCCGGGACGACGACCACATCATGCGCCTGATCGACAAGATCGTCTCGCCGCTCGGGCGCCGGATCGACGAGTCGTCGCCGATGGTCGACGCTCGCCTTCCCGACGGTTCCCGCGTCAACGCGATCATCCCGCCGCTGGCGGTGCACGGCCCGTCGGTGACGATCCGCAAGTTCTCGCGCAATCCGTACACCGACCACGACCTGATCCGCTTCGGCACGTTGACGCCCGCGATCGCCGAATTGCTGCGCGCCTGCGTGTGGTGCCGTCTCAACGTCATCGTCTCCGGCGGCACCGGTTCCGGAAAAACGACCTTCCTCAACGTCCTCTCCTCGTACATCAGCAACCTCGAACGGATCGTCACGATCGAGGACCCGGCCGAACTCCAACTGCGGCAGGAGAACTGGGTCAGCCTCGAAACCCGTCCACCCAACATCGAGGGCCGCGGCCAGGTCGTTTCGCGCGACCTCGTCCGCAACGCGCTCCGCATGCGGCCGGATCGCATCGTCGTCGGCGAGTGCCGTGCCGGTGAAGCCTTCGACATGCTCCAGGCGATGAACACCGGCCACGACGGGTCGTTGACGACCGTCCACGCCAACTCCCCGCGCGACGCCCTCTCCCGCATCGAGAACATGGTCCTGATGGCCAACCTCGAACTGCCGGTAAAGGCGATCCGCGAGCAGATCGCCTCGGCGGTCAATCTCGTGATCCAGCTCTCGCGACTCAGCGACGGTACCCGCAAGGTCACCCACATCTCGGAGATCGTCGGCATGGAGGGCGAGGTCATCACCATGCACGACATCTTCACCTTCGCCCAGCGCGGGATCGGCGCCAACGGCCGGATCATCGGCCAGATCCAGCCGACGTCGATCCGCCCGCTCTTCGCCGACCGCCTCGAACGCAACGGGTTCCCGCTGCCGAGCGACATGTTCGTCACCGCGCGCGCGGCCGACTAGAAACGCACGAGGACACCCGATGGACGCACGACTGCTGGTGCCCGCACTCGTCTTCCTCGCCATCCTGGGAATCGCCTGGGCGGCCACCACGTTGACGCGCGGACGCCGCGCGACGGTGCGCCGGCGACTCGACGACCATACCGTGCAGGTCGCGGTCGAGGACGCCAAACGCCTGGATCGGATTCAGGTCCTCAAGCGCCAGGCCTACAGTTCGCTGCCGTTCCTGGAGCGGATCCTGTCCCACCTGCGGCCGGCGCGGACCGCGGCCCGCGAACTGGTTCGCGCCGGAGCGTCGCTGACGGTCACACAGTACCTGTTGATCCGGCTCGCGCTGGGTGGTGTCGCCTGCCTGGCGGTCTGGTTCGCGACCGGTTCGATCTGGCCGGCGGTGCCCGCCGCAGCGGTTGCGATCATGGTTCCGCGCGTCGTGCTGGTCGTCCTCACGCGTCGCCGCCTTCAGGCGTTCGAAGCGCAGTTGGCCGAGGCCATCGACCTCGTCGTCAATGCCCTACGCGCCGGCTACGGGTTCCTGCAGGCGATCGACGCGGCGTCGCGCGACCTCGAAGGACCGATCCGGGAAGAGCTCGCGCGCGTCGTCGAAGAGATCAACCTGGGGGCCAATCCGGCGGCCGCCCTCGCCGCGATCGGCGACCGCATCGACAGCTACGACTTCAACCTGGTGGCGACCGCCGTCTCGGTCCAGCGCACCGTCGGCGGGAACCTGGCCGAGGTCTTGGAAAACATCGCCAAGACGATCCGCGAACGACGGCGGATCCGCGGCGAGGTGCGGGCGCTGACCACCGGTCCGCGCGTGTCGAGCTACGTGCTCGGGGTGATTCCGCTCGGTTTGCTCCTCTGGTTCAGCGCAACCAACCCGGCCTACCGCGAGGTGATGTTCCACTCGCCGGCCGGGAAAGCGATGATCGGTTTCGCCACCGTCTGGTCGTCGATCGGTCTGTTCCTGTCGCGCAAGGTCGCGGTGACGGAGTACTAGCCCCGCCCTCGCGCGGCGGAGAGGTGACAATCGGCATGGACGTGCTCGCGCCGCTCTCGATCTTTGTCCTGATCTTCGGCGGGGCATTGGTGCTCACGCGGCGGACCAGCGGCGCCATCGATCGGTTGGCTCGGCACGAGATCGCCGCGGCCGGTCCGGCGATCGCCGCCCCCGCCCCGCGGACCCCGATCCTCGGCGGACTACGGCGCACCAGCTCGCTGGGCGAATTGGCGGAGAAGGCAACGCCGGGGCGCGTCAGGTCGAAGTCGGCGAAGCTGCTCCGCGAGGCCGGCGACCCGATGCCGCTCGCCACCTACCTCCTCTTCCGCATCGTGATGACCTTCGTCATGCTCCCCCTGATGGTCCTTTTCATCCTGCAGGGCGAGGGGACGACCCCCATGGGAATCGGGATGGTCGGCCTCGCCGTCCTGGTCATTCCGAATCTGATTCCGGTCTCGATGAAGCGGCGGGCGCGCAAACGGGCGCGCGCCATCGAGATGGCCATGCCCGACGCGATGGATCTGCTCGTCGTCTGCGTCGAAGGCGGTTTGAGTCTCGACGGCGGTGTGCAGCAGATCGCCCAGCGGACCGACGGCGTCCTGGCCGGCGAGTTGCGGCGGCTTCAGGGGGAGATCACGACGGGGATGGGACGGCGCGAAGCGTTCCAGGGGCTGGTTTCCCGATCTCGCTCGCAAAGCCTGGCGATCTTCGCAACGGCGATCGTCCAGGCCGACAAGATGGGGACCAGCATCGGCGAGACGTTGCGAACCCTCGCCGACTCGATGCGGACCCGCCGCCGCCAAGCCGCCGAAACCCAGGCCCGCAAGGCGCCGATCAAGATGCTGCCCTTCCTCGTCGCCTTCATGATCCCGTCGCTGTTCATCGTCATTCTCGGTCCGACCGTGCTGGCGTTCATCGAGTTCTTCCGGACGGCCAATGGCTAGGCAGCCGGGGTTGCACGCCCACCGACTGACCGGAGTCACCGAGGTCAGACCGTGGTGCACCCCGGCCGCGCACCGTCGTCAGGAGAGCCAATGCCCGCCGCGGGAGGGCCAGGTGGGGTTGGTGCGTCGAATGTACTCGCTGGCCTGGAGCGCCGTTATCGCGAACCCGGAGAGCAGTTGTGCGCCGAAGTCGGAGGTCAGTTCGGTGCCGCCGGCCACCGCCCCCAGGAGCAAGCCGGCCGCCTGGGCCAGACCGAACAACCCGATCACGAGCAGGAAGATGCGCAAGAAGGCAAAGGTGTCGCGCGGCAGCCGCAAGACCTCCATCTGCATCTGCTCGACGACCCCGCCGCGGCTGACGCCGATCCCCGTTAGACCGAACAGGGCCAGGGCGAGAAACCAGACGGCATACGGATCGCGAAAGATGACGAACTGTTGCGCCGAGGCCCAGGCCGAGAACAGGTACAAGCCCTTCGTCAACACCGATCGGCTGACGCCGGTGCGGAGAAACCAGGCGTTACCGGCGCGGTCGCCCAGGCGAGTCAGATACCGATCGAGCGCCTGGACGCGGCCGTCCCCGCGCTGATACCGATCGTGGAGTGCCATCGGACCCATCCCCGTCTGGAGAGCAAACGCCTACCGCGCCGCCTCGCTCGCCGGCGGCGTTTCCCATCGACTCCACTATACGCCGTTCTCGCCGCAACGCAACTCCCTCGCCGCCGGTTTACCCGACGATGAGGACCACCAGGACGGCGAAGACGATCGCCGCGACCCCGATGCCAACGATGAGGATCAGCGTCGGCGGGCCAAACGTGCGCGCACGTCGCGGGCCCGCTTCGAGCCGGTACTCGAAGCG
>DATBFX010000264.1:0-2700 GCA_036558305.1 Thermomicrobiales bacterium
ACCAGGCGGCACCGCGCCTTACGTACGTATGAAACCGTATGGAGGCATGGGCGAAGGCGGAGCGGAATACGCAATTCGGACGGTGCGGCGCATCGAGCCGGCGGTGAGGATGGGGACGTGGCCGGTGGGAGACCGGGCCGGGGTCGTAGGGACCCGGAGAGATTGGATGCGTGCCGGCGCGGTCCCGGCAGAGGAGAGAGTCGAGATGTTTCTGCGTGGTCGGAAGGGTGACGATTCGGCGGTCGCCGCCGGGGCGAACGGGAACGCGATTATCTACGCGCGTCAGGTGATCAAGACGTACGACACGGGGACGAGCAAGGTGCAGGCGCTCAAGGGGATCGACTTCGCGGTCGAGCGCGGCGAGCTGGTCGGGGTGATGGGGCCGTCGGGGTGCGGCAAGACGACGCTGCTCAACTGCCTGTCCGGTCTCGACGAGGTCGACGGCGGGCAGATCTGGTTGGAGGGGAAGGATTTGGCGAAGATGTCCGACAAGGAGCGGACGACTTATCGGGCGCGGCGGATGGGGTTCATCTTTCAGGTCTACAACCTGTTGCCGGTGTTGAGCGCGGTCGAGAACGTCGAGTTGCCGCTGCTGGTGTCCGGTGTGGGGCCGAAGGAGGCGAGGACGCGCTCGATCGCGGCGCTGGAGCGGGTCGGGTTGGCGACGTGGGCGAAGCACCGGCCGGCGGAGCTTTCGGGCGGGCAGCGGCAGCGGGTGACGATCGCGCGGGCGCTGGTGAACAACCCGGCGCTGATCTGGGCGGACGAGCCGACGGGTGCGCTCGACAGCAAGACGGCAAACGAGATCATGAGTCTGCTGCGGGAGTTGAACGAGCGGGACGGGATGACCTGCGTGATCGTGACGCACGACCCCGGCATCGGCGATCGGTGCGATCGGGTGGTGCGGATGCGCGATGGGTACGTGGTCGGTGAGACGGGGCCGCGGGTGATCGCGGAGGCGGCGGCGATTGCGGCGGCGGCTGCGGCGGCGGCGGGACGCGAGTTGGTGGGGGCGCGGTAATCGGATGAACCGACGCCTCCGCTAACGCTCCGGGAGATTCCTCGACAAGCTCGGAATGACGGTGAGTCGCTCGGAATGACGGACGATTGTTCGGAATGACGATACGCAAGCTCGGAATGACGGTCGTTGTTGCTTACTTTGGAAGGGCTTGATGGCGATGGATAAGATTTTTGGGATCCCGGTTTCGGAGTTGATGGTCGGGTTGTTGATTGCGCTGGGGTGCTGTCTGTTGACGGTCGCCTGGGTGGCCTGGCGGCGGCCGGTGATTTTCAAGCTCGGGGTGCGGAACATCCCGCGGCGGCGGGCGCAGACGACGTTGATCGTCGTCGGGTTGATGTTGAGCACGCTGATCATCTCGGCGGCGTTGGGGACGGGTGATACGCTCGATTACTCGTTGACGAAGGACGTGTACGAGAACTACGGCAACGTCGATACGCTGGTGGTGCAGAGCCAGCAGGTCGATGCGCCGTACATCGACCGGACGACGAAGATCGACGAGAGCGCGCTCGGGGTGGTCGAGCAGGCGCTGGCGGGGAACAAGGACGTCGACGGGATCATGCCGCTGCTGAGTGAGACGGTGCCGGCGCAGAATCTCACCAAGCAGCAGGCGGAACCGAATGTGAACGTGATCGGCGTCGATCCGAGCCGGCTCGACCGGTTCGGTGGGTTGAAGGCGACGGACGGCAAGACGATCGATCTCGGCGCGGTGCCGGCGAACGGGGTCGTCCTCAGCGAGAAGGCGGCGGAGAAACTCGACGCCGAGGTCGGCGATACGGTCGCGATCTACTTCGGGGACACCCCGCATCAGTTGACGGTGGCGGGGATCGCGCGGGACACCTACCTGAGTGGGTACCGGCGGGGCCGCGAGGACTACCTCGAGTATCCCGGTTTGGTGATGCCGCTGACGGCGCTTCAGGAGTTGACCGGGCAGAGCGGCAAGGTGAGCGCGATCGCGGTGTCCGGGGCGGGCGGTGTGCGCGAGGGGTACACGCACGGTGATGCGATCAAGGAGGCGTTGCGGCCGGCGTTGACCGGGTCCGGGTTGGGTGTCGACGTCGTCAAGGCGAAGGCGGTCAAGGACGGTGAGCGGATCGCCAGCATGTTCACGGACGTGTTCCTGATCCTCGGGCTGTTCTCGATCATGGCCGGGGTGCTGCTGATCGTGCTGATCTTCACGATGCTGGCGGCGGAGCGGCGGAGCGAGATGGGGATGGCGCGGGCGGTCGGCACGCAGCGCAAGCAGTTGATCCAGCAGTTCGTCGCCGAAGGCGCGGGGTACGCGCTGCTGGCCGGCGTGGTCGGGTCGGCGCTGGGGGTGGCGGCGTCGATCGGGATCGCGAACGGGATGAAGCTGCTGTTCGGGCAGTACGTGCCGATCGCGCCGCACGTGGAACCGCGGAGTATGGTGGTTGCCTACTGCCTCGGTGTGTTCATCACCTTCCTGACGGTGGTGGTGGCGTCGTGGCGGATCAGCCGGCTGAACGTAGTGGCGGCGATCCGGGACATCTCGGAGGCGAGTCTGGCCAGGCGGAAGATCAAGTCGCTGGTGCTCGGCGTGCTGTTGCTGGCGGTCGGGTCGCTCATGACGATGGCGGGTCTCCAAGACGACAAGGCGCTGCTCTTCTTCACCGGGGCGAGTCTGGCGCCGTTCGGGTTGGCGTTGATCCTCCGGTTCTGCC
>DATBFX010000265.1:0-4055 GCA_036558305.1 Thermomicrobiales bacterium
GAGGAACTCGAAGGCGGCCAGACCCGAATCGACGCCGCGAAGCAGGTCCTGAACCAGGTGATCGACGCTCTGCCGGTTCAGGAGGGCATCAACGTCGGCTTCCGCGTCTACGGTCACAAGGGGAACAACAACGAATCCGGCAAAGCCGAAAGTTGCAAATCGACCGAGCTCAAGGTGCCGATCCAAGGGGTCGATAAGCAAGCCCTGCGCGATCAGGTGAACGCCTACTCACCGGTCGGTTGGACGCCGCTCGCGCTGTCGCTTCGGGAGTCCGCAAACGACTTCCATCCGCCCGCGGCGGACGAAGCCAACTTCGACGTGCTCGTCACCGACGGGCTCGAAACGTGCGGCGGTGATCCCTGCTCGGCCTCACGGGCGCTCAAGAACAGCGACGTCGCGGTCACAACCCATGTCATCGGCTTTGCCCTGGGAGAGGAAGAGCGACAGAACCTGCAATGCATCGTCGACGAAAGCGGCGGTCTCCTATTGGGCGCCGGCAGCGCCGACGAATTGAGCAAGGCGCTTTTCCAGATCCTGCAGGAGGTGCAGGTCGTCGTCCGCAACGGATTTCTGGAGATCGAGTCGATCGGCGGAATCTTCCCGAAAGCCACCATTCAAGGGCAGAGCGGCGCCACCGACACCAACCCTCAGGGCAAGCCATTCACGGCGACCCTGACCGACCAGAACAAGATCGAGCTGCCGGCGGGGACCTACGACGTCTTCTGGCCGAATCCGAGCGGCCAGCAGACGGCCGTCACGGTCGAGGTCGAGGCGGACAAAACGACGGTCGTCCGCGGCTCCATCTTGCGCTTTCCTCATGGTGCAGGAGAAATCTACGTCCTCAAGGCACAGGACGGTACGATCATCTGGAAGGACCAGATCGAGATCGGCGACTACGTCTGGGTTCTTCCCGGCATCTACCGACTCGAACTCCAGGAGCTGACCGGAGACGCGGTACTCCTCTCGATGGACGTGCAAACGCTCCCCGGCTCGGTGACCGAGGTCGACGTCACGACGGCGCCGTAGCGACGACCTTTCGTCATTCCGAGCGGAGTCGAGGAATCTCCCGGAGCGAGAGCGGAGGCGCTGCTTCGGAGGCGCGGTGCCTCTGGCGGAGAGAGATTCCTCGACAGGCTCGGAATGACAGTGTGCTCGGCAGGGCGGCACAACCGCTCGTCGCTGGCTCTTGCGCAACGGCCCGCACGGTGCCATGCTGCAACGTGCCGACGATGATGTCTGCCCCCGGCAACGGCCGGGGGTCGTTCTTGTGGGGAAGGAATACCGGCGTCGCGATGGAGCAGGTGCGGGTAGGGGTCGTCGGGTGCGGTATCGGTGCATGGCACGTCGAAGGTTATGCGGAGGAACCTCGGGCGAAAGTCGTGGCGCTGGCGGGTCTCGACACCGATCGCTGCTTGCGCTTGGCCAAACAGC
Source organism: Thermomicrobiales bacterium (assembly GCA_036558305.1). Taxonomy (GTDB): domain Bacteria; phylum Chloroflexota; class Chloroflexia; order Thermomicrobiales; family UBA6265; genus DATBFX01. The sequence continues at coordinate 1,432 of DATBFX010000265.1, forward strand.
ACGACATCCCGCACGTCGTCGGTGATTACCAGGAGCTCTTGGAAAAGGTCGAAGTCGACGCGATCAGCATCGCGGTCCCGAACCACCTCCACGTACCGATCGGGCTGGCGGCGGTCAGGGCCGGCAAGCATGTCCTGATCGAGAAACCGCTGGCGCGGAATGCGGTCGAGGGCGAGGAGCTGGTCAAGGCGGCGAAAGAAGCCGGGGTCGTCCTGGCGATCGCGTTCAACCGCCGCGCTCGCTCCGACATGCAAGTGTTGCGCCGGCACATCGACGACGGTGGACTCGGCGACGTCTACTACGCCAAGGCCTACTGGATGCGGCGGGCCGGTATCCCCGGTCTCGGCACCTGGTTCACCAGCAAGGAGGAGGCAGGCGGCGGTCCCCTCATCGACCTCGGAGTCCACGTCCTCGACATGGCGCTCTGGCTGATGGACAACCCCGCCGTCGTTTCGGTCAGCGCCGCGACCTATGCCAAACTTGGCCCCCAAGGCAAGGGCAACTACGCCGGCAACCGATTCAAGGCCGTCGGTGGGATGCCGTACGAGGTCGAAGACCTGGCGACGGCCTTCCTGCGCACCGCTGCCGGCGCCACGATCCAACTCGAAACCTCCTGGGCGGCCTACACCGGCGTCACCGACGAATTCGGCGTCAGCCTGTTCGGCGAGAAGGGCGGTGCCGAGTTGCACGTCAAGGACTATGCCGAGGTCGGCACGCTGAAACTCTTCGCCGACATGGGCGGGGCGCCGACCGATTCGGCACCGCGCCTGCGTCCGAAACCGGTCCATGCCGGGCACAGCGAAGTGATCCGCCGCTTCATCGACAGCATCCTGACCGGAGCACCGATGAGCCCGAGCGGCGAGGAGGGATTGGATCGCACGCGATTGATCGACGCGATCTACCGGTCGGCCGAGTTGGGTCGCGAGGTGCGGTTGGACGAGCCGGTAGCCGGTATCCGGTAGCCGGTAGGAGAGACGGACAGACGGACAGACGGACAGACGGACAGACAATCGATACTCCCACCGGCTACCGGCTACCGGCTCATTGAGGAGACAAGGATGACGATCAGGGTTACGGTGTGGAACGAGTACCGGCACGAGAAGGAAGACGAAGAAATCGCGTCGATCTATCCGGACGGTATCCACGGCGCCATCGCCGCCGGGTTGGCCGGACGTGGCGACTTCGATGTACGGACGGCGACGCTCGACGAACCCGCGAACGGATTGCCGGACGACGTGCTCGATCGCACCGACGTGTTGATCTGGTGGGGTCACAAAGCCCACCCCGAGGTGCTCGACGAAACGGTCGATCGGGTGCACCGCCGCGTGCTGAACGGGATGGGGATGGTCGTGCTCCATTCCGGGCACCATTCCAAGATTTTCAAGCGGTTGATGGGCACGACCTGCGACCTGAAGTGGCGCGAGGCCAACGACAAGGAGCGGATCTGGGTCGTGGCGCCGGCCCACCCGATCGCCGAAGGCATCGGCGACTACATCGAAATCCCCGAGGAGGAGATGTACGGCGAGCATTTCGACATCCCGGAACCGGACACCCTGGTCTTCGTCAGTTGGTTTTCCGGTGGCGAGGTCTTCCGCAGCGGTTGCTGCTACGAGCGGGGCTCCGGCAGGATCTTCTACTTCCGCCCCGGCCACGAGACCTATCCGACGTACCATAACGACGACGTTCTCAAGGTGATCGCCAACGGCATCCGCTGGGCGAAACCGGTCGATCGCCCGCGTCCGCACTACGCGATCAAGGGACCGACGGCGCCGTTGGAAGTGCTGCCCCGCCGCTCCTAATCCGAAGACGACGGCACCTTCGCGAGGAGAAGAGCCTTGCCGACTGGCCACTACTCGGTCATCGTCATCGGCGGCGGGACGATGGGGACCGCCGCCGCCTGGGAGCTCGGCAAGCGCGGCGAACGCGCCGTCGTCTTTGAGCAGTTCGGTCACGTCCACACAAAGGGAGCGCACAGCGGACAGACCCGCGTCATCCGCCATGCGTACGCGGAGGGCGCCGGGTACGTGCCGCTGGTGCTGCGCGCCGACGAACTCTGGGAGCGACTGGAGGTGGAAGCGGGAACGAAGGTGCTGCACCGCGTCGGTGCGCTCGAACTGGCAACCGGTCTCGGCAGCGACCACGCGCAGCGGGCGAGAGCGAGCGCGGCGGTCTACGACGTGCCGTTCGAATGGCTGGACGCGGACGAGATCCGCCGGCGGTGGCCGCAGTTCCGGATCGGCGATGACTGGGAAGCAGGGTTCGGCGAACGTTCCGGCTTCCTCGAAGTCGAACCGGCGCTGCGCGCGATGGCGGCATCGGCGCGCAATCACGGGATCGAGATCCGAGAGCATGAACCCGTTCAGGAGTGGGGCACGGACGGCTCAGCGGTCTGGGTTCGGACCTCCCAGGGTCGCCACACCGCCGATCGTTTGATCGTCACGCCGGGCAGTTGGGCGAGTGGAATGCTGCCGGCTCTTCAGTTGCCGATCACGGTCGTTCGGAAGACCCTCTTTTGGCTGGAGGTGAAGGACGCTTCGCGGTTCGATCCCGACCGCTTCCCGGTGTTCATCGCCGATCGCCCCGGTCTCGAGTTCTACGGGTTTCCGATCTTCCGGCAGCCCGGT
>DATBFX010000266.1:0-3666 GCA_036558305.1 Thermomicrobiales bacterium
CAATCGGCTGTCACCTGACGCGGCGGACGATCGAGACGGCGGGCGAGTTGGGGTTCGCGATCGAATCGGAGCGGTCGCGGTTCTGCGGGGTGTTTCGACTGGTCGTGGCGCGGCCGCCGGGCGTACGATAGGCGGACAGGCGGACAGGCGGACAGACGGACAGGAGAGAGAGCGGGTGGCGGATCAGCAGACGACGGATAAGGGGACGCGGACGCGGTCGGAGCGGGTGCATGGGCGGCCGAAGTCGCCGCCGGCGCCGGGGGCGGTGGCGTCGCCGCAGATACCGGGGCAGGTGCCGGACCGGTCGACGGTGCCGGGGCACTTCAGCACGCGGGTGGCGCGCCCGGCGGGGCCGGTGCGGCGGCCGCTGACGCAGTACGGGACCGCGCAGGAGATCATGCACGTTTTCCCCGCGCCGAACGAGGAACCGGACAAGAGCGAATTCGAGCAGGCAACCGCCAGCGTCGAGGAATTGCGGAAAGCCTACCCGTGGCAGTTGCCGCCGGATGGTCCGACCGCGGTGTTCGCGCTCGACCAGGGTGTGGCCGCCGAGCCACCGGCGCTGCCGGACGGGCCAGCGACGCCGGAGCTCGCGGCCGGCCAGGAGCGCGGCTGACGCGGAATCCGTCATGCGATCCGCACCCTGCCGCCCGTACGTCCCTCGGCTCGGCGTTCGCCGACCGATCCGCACGGCGTCGCCGTTTCCCGCTTTCCGCACGGCTGGTACAATTTGCCGCGACTCGGACGGGGCGGCCCGCGCGGTTCGCCTGCCCGTCGATGCACGCGGCGGCCGACGACCGCGGGACGTGATCCGATCTCCTCAATCGCACGACTGGCGCGCGGCGGCCAACGGTGTCGCGCCGCGCCGCTGCCGGAGGCCAACGCATGGCGAGCACGCAAAGCTCGGGGAAGAAACGGCGCGCAAGCGTCGCCGGGGCGCCGGGACCCAACGGCGCGGCACCGGTCGGCACGAACGGGGTCGAACCGACCGTTCTCCTCGCCCACTACCGTCAGATGGTGCTCATCCGGCTCTTCGAAGAGGCCTGCCTGCGCGGGTTCCGCGCCGGCAAGATCGGCGGCTACCTCCACGTCTACATCGGCGAAGAGGCGGTCGCGACCGGGTTCCTCGACGCGTTCGATAAAGAAAAAGGCGACAAAGTCATCACCGCCTACCGCGACCATGCCCACGCCATCCTCCTCGGGGCCGAACCGAAAGCGGTGATGGCCGAGCTCTACGGCAAGGGGACCGGGCTGGTCAAAGGCAAGGGCGGCTCGATGCACCTCTTCGACGCCGAGAACGGGTTCCTCGGCGGCTACGGCATCGTCGGGGGTCACATCCCCCTCGGCGTCGGCCTCGCCTACGCGCTGCGCTATCAGGGTTCCGAAGGCATCGTCCAGCTCTACCTGGGCGACGGCGCCATCCACAACGGCGCCTTCCACGAGGCGGCCAACCTGGCCGGGCTCTGGGGTCGCGACGGTCTCAACCCCCTCCTCTTCGTCCTTGAGAACAACCAGTACGGGATGGGCACCAGCGTCGAGCGGGCGACCGCCCAGACCGACCTCGGCGCCAAATTCGCCTCCTACGGAATCGAGCACGAGAAGGTCGACGGGATGGATCTCGAAGCGGTCATCACCGTCGCCCGCCGGGCGACCGAGCGCGTCCGCGAGACGGGAAAACCGTACGCGGTCGAGGCGATGACCTACCGGATCGCCCCGCACGGCGCGGCCGACTTCCTGGAGAAATACCGTTCCAAGGAGGAAGTCAAGGAGGCCCGCCAGCGCGACCCGATCGGTCTGCTCGAACACAAGCTGCTGGAGCGCGGCATCGCGGACGAGGCCAAACTGGAAAGCGTCCGCACCGAGGCCAAAGCCATCGTCGACGAGGCCGTCCGTTTCGCCGACGAAAGCCCGGAACCGCCGCTCGACGAACTGATGACCGACGTCTACACGGAGTGACAAGTGGCAAGTGGCAGGTGACAAGTCGATCGCTGGCGGTGCCGGCGGCAACACGCACCAGTCGTCACTTGCCACTTGCCACTTGCCACTTGAAACTTGTCACTCGGAAAGGGAACGTATGCCCGTCACGACGTACCGCGAGGCGCTGCGCGCCGGGATGGCGGAGGAGATGGAGCGCGACGAGTCGGTTGTCCTCTTGGGAGAGGACATCGGGCTCTACGGCGGCACCCATCTGATAACCGACGGTCTGCTCGACCGGTTCGGCCCGAAGCGGGTGATCGACACGCCGATCGCGGAGGGCGGGTTTACCGGCGCCGCGATCGGGATGGCGATGGGCGGGTTGAAACCGATCGTCGAGATGATGACCTGGAACTTCTCGTTCCAGGCGGCCGACCAGATCATCCAGAACGCCGCCAAACTCCACTACTTCTCGGGTGGGCAGGTGACGGTGCCGCTGGTCATCCGCGGTCCGAACGGCGGTGGCGTCCAACTCTCCGCCCAGCACACGCACAGCCTGGAAGGCTTCTACGGGCAGTTTCCCGGTCTCAAGGTCGTCGCGCCGGTGACGCCGCACGACGCCAAGGGGATGATGCTGACCGCGATCCGCGATCCGAACCCGGTCATCTTCCTCGAAGCCGGCGCCCTGTACGGGACGAAGGGCGAGGTGCCCGAAGGCGAGTACACGGTCCCGTTCGGCGAAGCACGGATCGCGCGCGAAGGGAACGACGTGACGTTGGTCGCCTACGGCCGGCAAGTCAACTTGCTGCTGCGCGTGGCGGACCGGCTGGCCAACGAAGAGAAGATCGACGCCGAGGTGATCGACCTCCGCTCGATCCGGCCGTTCGACACGGAGACGATCATCGGCTCGGTGCGAAAAACGAACCGGGCGGTCGTCGTCCAGGAGCAATGGCGCTGGTTCAGCGTCGCCAGCGAAGTCGCCGCGCTGATCCAGGAACTGGCGTTCGACGACCTCGACGCGCCGGTGGTGCGCGTCAGCGGGGCCGAAGCGCCGGCGCCGTACGCGCGGAATCTGGAACTGGCGGCGTTTCCGAGCGAGAACGACGTCATCGACGCCGTGCGTCGCGTCACGTACCGGGAGAACTGAGGATGCCGACGGTCATCATGCCCAAGATGGGCGACGGGATGGAAGAGGGGACGCTCCTGCGCTGGCTGAAAAGCGTTGGCGAGGAGGTCGAGGCCGGTGACCCGATCGCCGAGATCGAGACCGACAAGGTGACCCTCGAAATCGAGGCGGCCGACGCCGGTGTCCTGACCAAAACCCTCGTCGGCGAAGGCCAAACCGTGCCGATCGGCACCGCGATCGCGACCATCGGCGAAGAGGACGGCGCCGGCGCGGCTGCTCCGCCGCAACCGGCGACGGAGACCGCGGCCCAGGCGCAAGGCACCGTTCCGCCCGAGGCGGAGGTCGGCGGCGAAGGCGAAACGACGGCCAAACCGGCCGAGCAACCCATGGCGCCCGCCGCGACGAACGGTCAGCAGAGGGCCCCGGCACCGACCAATGGCGAAGCCGCCACGGACGCCGTGGCCGTCACGCGCGCACCGGGCGAGCGCCTGCGCGCTTCCCCCCTCGTCAAGCGCCTCGCCGCCGAGCACGGCATCAACCTGGAAGGCAGTCCCGGCACCGGTCCGGGTGGCCGCATCGTCAAGGACGACCTGACCCCGTACCTGACGGGCGCCAAACCGCTGCCG
>DATBFX010000267.1:0-7841 GCA_036558305.1 Thermomicrobiales bacterium
TCGGCGACCGTGACGACGCGGCGTGCTACGAGGAGGCAGAGCGCCGCGTTCGCAACCTCGGCGCCGACCAACCACACGCCGCGAGCCTCGCCGCGGTGATGTTCCAGATGAGCCAACAACGAAGAGCAACGAAACGGCGGCGATGATTGCCGTGCACTCCGCGCATTGGACGTGATCGTCGTACCATGACAAGCGAACCCGCTGGAGGTGACAACCATTGGCGACCATTGTCCTGGTTCACGGCGGCTGGACAGGCGGTTGGCGGTGGCGCCCGGCGATCGGACCGCTGCGGGCGGCCGGGCACGAGGTCTTTGCGCCGACGCTGACCGGTCTGGGCGAACGGGTGCACCTGGCGCGACCGGACATCGATCTGGATACCCACGTGCTCGATGTCTTCAACCTGTTGGTGGCCGAAGATTTGAGCACCGTCGTCCTGGTCGGCCACAGCTACGGAGGGTTGGTCATCACGGGTGTGGCGGACCGATGCCCCGAACGGATTGGCCACTTGATCTATCTGGACGCGTTCGTCCCCCACGATGGGGAGTCGCTTCTTGACCTGGTCGCGCCGGAGGCGCGCCAGATGATCGACGATGGGCGACGCGACGGCGACGATGCATGGCGCGCCGACCGACCGAACGACGCCCGGCCGCGACCGCGTCCGACGCCCTCGCCGCGCGATTCGCCCCAGCCCTGGCAGACGTTCGCCCAAGGGATCGGGGTCTCCAACCCGGCGGCGGCCAAGCTGCCCCGGCTCTACGTGCGGGCGACGGCAGACAAGCAGCCGGGTGGATTCATGGCCCACAGTTTTGCGATCTCGTTCGCGCGGGTCCGGCGGGAAGGATGGCCCATCCGCGAAGTGGCTCTGGACCATAACGAGGTCCGGGACAAGGCAGCGGCGATCCTGCTCGATTTGCTCCCGCCAAGCGCATGAGAGGCTCCCGCCCGCACGACGAACCTGTCTTCGAACCGATCGGGGAGGACCAGCGATGCACTCGATTCGCGCCGATCGCGCCAACTTCGCGTTCCGTCCGGACGCCGAACCGGTCCTCCGGGTGCAACCGGGCGAGGTCGTCCGGTTCGAGACGTCGCCGGCACCGGTGGAGCGGTTGTTCGCCGCCGGCGAGCGCTGGACCGACGTCCTCGACGTCAACGCGATCAACGCGGTGACCGGTCCGGTCTTGGTCGACGGGGTCGAACCGGGCGACGCGGTTGCGGTCGAGATCGTCGATGTCCGCCCGGGCGATTGGGGATGGTGCGCGGCGATTCCCGATTTCGGGTTGCTCGGCGACCGGGTGACGACGCCGATGCTGCGCCGGGTGCCGATCCGGGACGGTCGTGCCCACCTCTCGGACCGGTTGGCGGTGCCGATCCGGCCGATGATCGGCTGTCTCGGCCTGGCACCGGCGTCCGGGCAATCCTCGACGCTGCGTCCGCCGTTCCCGTGGGGCGGAAACTACGACCTGTTGCAGGTGTCTGCCGGCAACACGATTCTTTTCCCGGCTCAGGTTCCCGGCGGTCTCTTCTCCCTCGGCGACCTCCACGCGGCGATGGGTGCGGCGGAGGCGACCTCCGTCTCGATCGAATGCCCCGGCACCGCGACGGTCCGCCTGGGCGTGCGCAAGGGACTGGCGCTGAAGACACCCAGGCTCGAAACGCCCGATCGGGTCTACACGATCGGACTCGACGGCAGCGGCAACCTCGCCACCGGCGGCGACTTCCAGGTCGCGCGCAAACAGGCAACCGACCTGATGCTCGACTACCTGACGACCGAACGCGGTCTCTCCTTCGAGGACGCGTACCTGGTCATCTCCGCCTGCGTCGACCTGGAGTTCGGCGGTCCGGCCGGGGCGGTCGCGCTGGCGAGCGTCCCGCTGGCCGTGTTGGCATAGACGGCGCGGCTCATTCGCCCCCGGAGAAGCCGCCGATGAACGATCCCATCGCCAGGCGCCTTATCCAAGGTGAGCGGAGGTTTCCAGGCGGATGGCGGATTGGCTCCCCAGGGCGACCAGGGATCGACGTCGCCGCGACTACCGACCGTCAGGATGACGATCCGCATCGGCGCCCATCGGTGCCGGCACCGGGCCAGACCGGTTGGAAGACCGCCCATTGCCCGGGTGTGGCGGCCACGGCCCGCGTCAACGAGGCGACGATCGCGTCCATCCCGGCGGCGACGTCGGCCCGGCGGTCGGCGGTCCGCGGCACGACGAACGGTCCTTCCAGGGTCAGGTCGAATCCTGCTCCGGCCCGACGCAGATACGCCGCGACGATCGGCGCACCCGCTTCGCGAGCGAGGCGAACCGCCCCACTCGGCAACGACGTCCGCCGGCCGAAGAATTCGACCGGCACACCGTTGTGGAAGAAGTCGCGATCTGCCGGGAAACCGACGCATTCGCCCCGCCGCAACGACGCGATCATCCGGCGCACACCGGTCGGCGACGCCTCGACCACCTCGACGCCGAGGGCACGGCGTAGCGCCACCGCCGCGTCGAAAATCGCACGCGTCAGCGTTCTCCCGACGACGACCGTCAGTCGGTAACCGGACGCGGCGAGGACTCGCCCCAGGCCATCGAACGCGCCCAGGTGAGCGGTCACGAGCACCACGCCGCGCCCCTGCGCCAACGCGCAATCCAGGATCGACCAATCGGGTCTGTCGGCACCGGCGAGTTGGTCAAGCGTCACCGCGTCCGGTCCCTGGAAACGGAGGAGATCGATCATGTTGTGGACGCTCGTGCGGAACGCTTGCCGCGCCAGTAGACGCACCCGGTCCGCCGACACCTCAGGACCGACAACCTGCCGGAGATTTGCCCGCGAGTTGGCCCGATACCGTCGCGACGTGAGGAACGCGGCATCGGCGACGCGGTCGCCTCCCCACTCGCACAACCGGCGCGGCAGCAATCGGATCATGCGGGACGACGACCTCGCGATCAGGAAGCACGCGCGCGACGCCGGTGGCTCCGACGCCGTCGTTCCCTTCGCCTCCTCGGCCGTCTCGATCATGGACGCGGGCGCCGTTGGACGGTGGCTTTGATCCCATTTCGCGGGCGTAAGGTGACGGCCGACTGCACCGTCACCGGATGGTCCGGTTGCGGGGCGAACCGGACGTGCTGCCCGATCGTCGCCAGGAGGATGACCCCTTCGAGGACGGCGAACCCGGCACCGAGGCAGGAACGGGGACCGCTGCCGAACGGAAAGTAGGCGAACCTCGGCGTCCGGGCGGAACGCTCGCCCAGCCAGCGACCGGGATCGAAGCGCTCGGGATCGTCGAAGAAACGCGGATCGCGGTGCAGCGCCCACGGGCAGACGACGAGTCGTCTCCCCCTGGGGACCCGATACCCCCCGATCGTCGTCGGCCGGGTGACGACGCGGGCGAACATCCAGATCGGCGGGTAGAGCCGAAGCGACTCGTTGAGGACCGCTTCGGTGTAGCGCAGGCGCGGCACGTCCTCGACGGTCGGCGGGCGCCCGCCCAAGACCTCCCGCAGTTCGGCATGGAACGCGGTCTCGGCGCCTGGATGCTGCCCGAGCAGGTACCAACTCCAGGTCAGGGCCAGGGCGACCGTCTCGTGACCGGTCAGGAGGAAGGTGATCAACTCGTCCCGCACCAACTCGTCCGACATCCAGCCGCCTTCGGCCTCGCGCGCCCGCAGGTAGCGCGAGAGGAGGTCGTCCCGGTCGCCGGCGACGGCGCGACGGGCGGCGATCAGGTCCTGCACGACCCGTTCGAGTTCCCGTGCGCCATGACGCAGCCGCCGGTTCGCGGGCGTCGGCACCCACTCGGGAATCGCGAAGTAGGTGTTGAGCCGCTCGGCGGTCGCGGCGATGAGGTGACCGACGGCCGTCGAGATACGGTCGATCTGGTCGTCCAAGCCGACGCCGAAGAGCGCCTCGGCGACCGTCGTCAGCGTGACGTGGATCATCTCGCGCTGGACGTCGTAGATCTCGCCCTCGCGCCAGTTCGGCACCACCCGCTGCGCGGCGTCGGCCATCACCGGCGCGTAGCCGGCGAGGGCGGTGCGGTTGAAGGCGGGTTGGGCGAAGCGGCGTTGGCGGCGCCAGCGTTCGCCCTCGCTGGTGAAGACACCGCGACCGAAAACCGACCGGTTGCGCCGGAAGATGGGCGGTTTGGTCAGCGCGTCGTGCCTGGCGACGAGGGCCTCCTCGACGTGGTCGGGATGATTAAGGAGCAGCGCCCTCACGTTGATGGCCCGAATCGGCACGATGTCGCCGTAGTCGCGTCCGCACCTCGCCAGGAATCCCGGTCCGTCGGCGATGATCGCCGGCAGGTGACCCCAGAGCGGGTGCGCGGCCGGTCCGCGCAGTTCCCGCAGATCGGTACCTTCGACGCGTCGAATCGCACCGAGACTGACCATCGTCGCCCCTCTTGCTCGACTCGGCACGGTACGCCGGCGGCCCACGCCCCGAGCGCCACGCAGCGGCGCCGGACCTGCCACGTCTCGGCGGTCACCCCGCTGATGCTCCGAATCTAGGCATAACGCAGCCTACACCAACCGGCGTTTCGTGTGCCACGCTGGGAAGGTGCTTTCTTGGCTCGGTACGATCTAACCGACCCCGCCCCAAATGTCGCCGACGACGAATCCCTCTGGGAACGGGTCGCTGGGATCGACGAGGTACTGGCTGATGCCGTAAATCCAGGCCTGACCGCCGATCGTCGGGACGACGGCGTCGTAGGGTCCGACGCGACTCGCTTCGATCAGGCGACCGGTGAACGTCGTACCGAGGATGCTCTCGTGGACGAAATCGGTGCCGAGGGGAAGCCGGCCTTTGGCGTGGAGCGCGGCCATCTTGGCGCAGGTGCCGGTGCCGCAGGCGGAGCGATCGAGCACACCGGTCCAGGTCGCCGGTTTGTCCCAATCGAAGACGCCGGTCGAGATGACGACGGTGTTCTTCATCGCGGCGCCGGGGAGGGTCGCGGGCGCCGAGAACTCGGTCACCGTCACCCCGGCGATGTCGGCATTGCCCGGGTGGACGGCCGGCAATTGCTCGCGCGCCGCCGCTTTGATCATCTCGCCGAGGCGAACGATGTCGACCCCCTCGTCCGGCGTGACCCGCAATCCGACCTGAGCCGCCTCGACGATCACGTAGAACATGCCACCGAAGGCGACGTCGACCGTCAGCGTGCCGACCTTGGGGACTTCGAGCGGGGCATCGAGGTGGACCGCGAAAGCCGGTACGTTGCGAAACGTGACGCCGGTCACCTTGCCGTCCCGGCAATCCGCCCGGACGCGGATCAGACCCGCCGGCGCCTCCAGCGTCAACTCGGTGACCGGTTCGCGCATCGGCAGGATCCCGGTCTCCAGGAGCACGGTCGTCACGCAAATGGTGTTGCTGCCCGACATCGCCGGGTACTCCATCTGCTCCATGATCACGAACCCGGCGTCCGCCTCGGGGTTCGTCGGCGGCAGCAGGATATTGGCGCAGAGCCCAGGGTAGCCGCGTGGCTCACGCAACATCAGCTTCCGAATCTCGTCCCGGTGCCGTTCGAGGTGCTGCTTCTTCTCGAACATCGTCGCACCCGGCACGTCGATCACGCCCCCGGTGACAACGCGACCGGGTTCGCCCCCGGCGTGGGCTTCGACGGCGGTGATCAGGCGGGAGAAGCGCACAGGAGCGTCCTTCGGATCCCGACGGGTGGCCGCAAGTCCTTCGTCGCTATTCGGCCAACAAGCGCTCGAGGATTGGCCGGTGGCGTTCGATAAGAGCAAGGAGTTCGCAAAAGCGCGCAGCTTGGTCCCGGTCAAGGAGACCTTGATCCGCCCATCCGCGCAAGGTCGCGAGAGAGTCCTCTTTCACGGGCCAATCGACCTCGAAGTGCAACCGATCGACGTCATTCCATTCCGTCCACTCCACCGCCAGGGCGGGAATCGACTGCCATTCGAGGAACAGGGAGTTCAACCATGCGTCGATTCTCTCGCTTGTGACGGGACGCTGAACTACCTGAGCCATAGCGCATTCTCCGGAATGCTCACGGTGTCGAGACCCGATGCTTGATAGCCGGTGAGGAGGGCTCGCCGATCGACCGAATAGATGACGACCAGGAGCGCTCGTGAGCGTTGGATTGGCGAATCTCGGGCACGACATCGACGGTCGTGCCGATCGAGGCGACGATGCCACCACTTCGTCGATCATACACGGCGAGTCGTTCAAACGCACGCACCGCGCGCCGCAGATCGTCGAGGTAGTGATCGGTCCTCGTCTGACTCGACCACTGGTTTTCCCCAAGCACGCGTTGCGCCAAATGAACGACGAGCGACGGCTCCCGGGTTTGGAGAATCTGCCCGAGAAATCGTCGTCCGCGAAGCGGTACCGGGAGTAGGATCGTTCGAGGATCGAACGGTGCGGTCGCCACGCGCTCGATGATCCGCCCAATGTCATCGTCGGTCGCTCGCCGCTCACCGGCGATGATGTGCCTGATCAGGACATCGACCGGATGCTGGCTGAGGCGCGGATCAGTCATGTGCCGATATGGCAGCGACGGCAGTCATCGGGCGGGTGATATGCATTGAGCGTTCATCGATGGATTCGACCTACGAGACGACCGGGGCTCACCAGGTCATCGGAGTCATTCCGCAAGCAGTCTATCAATGATCGGCTGGCGTTGATCCACGACTTCAAGGAGCTTTCGATACCGCTGCGATTGCGCACGGGACAGCAAGCCCTGCTTTTCCCAATCTGCAAGTTGCCCCAAACGATCGCGCTTGATGTCCCACTCGATGACGAAATCGAGTTGTTCGATGTCGTCCCACGTGTCCCAATCCGCGTCGACCTCGAGCATGTCATCCATGACGTCGAAGAGATATGTCAAGTAGTCGTCAATCCGAGCCGAGAGATCGGGCGGGGCTACTACGTGAGCCATTGCACGTCTCCAGGGATGGCGACCATGCCGAGTGTGGAAGCCTGATCACCCGAGACGATGATACCTCGGTCGGCCGAGTAGACAACGACGAATATCGGGTCCCACCTGGGGCCACGCCTCTCCTCCGGGACGACGGCGTCCGTCGGGGCGAGCGAGACGAACATCGACCCGCCGCGTCGAGCAAAGACTGCATGACGAGCCGCTTCGTGCCGAACGCCACGACGAAGATCGTCCAAGTAGTCGGCGACCGTCGTGCCGTTGCTCCATTGGCGTTCGGCAAGAATCCGCTTCACGAGATGCGCCAGGACCGAAGGCGCTCGACGGCCCAGGGTGTCGTCGAAATACGCCAACCCGCGCTGTGATCGCGGTACAACGACGATTTCCGGGTTGAATGGCGCCGTCGCCGCACGCTCGATGATCTGGTCGATGTCCGATGCGGTCGGACGCCGGCTACCGGCGATGATGGCACGGGTGAGCACGTCGACTGGATGCTGGCTCAGTCGTGACTCAGGCACCCCGTATTCCCTCGCGCTCGTAAGAAGGGCGCGAATCGCAGTCAGGTTTCGGCGGCAGTCTCACCAATCCCGATTCTACGCCAGATCCGCCAGAATCGCACTTGACAGCTTCTCAGCCACCATGATCGTGGGAAGATTCGTGTTGGCGCAGGGGACAGTCGGCATCACGGAGGCGTCGGCGACGCGGAGCCCGGCAACGCCGATGACGCGGCCGGCGGGGTCCACCACGGCGGCGGGGTCATCGGGGCGGCCGAGGCGGCAGGTGCCGCAGGCATGCCAGGTACCGTTGACGCGCTCCCGGGCGAAGGCTTCGAGGCGCTCATCGTCCTCGACGAGCTCGTGGAGGGAGAGACCGCCGGTGACGCGGCGTCGCATGACGTACCGGCGAAGGGGTGCCGGGGTGTCGAGGAGGCGGCCGATCGGGGCGGTGCGGAGCCAGTTGGCGTGGCTGA
>DATBFX010000268.1:0-2514 GCA_036558305.1 Thermomicrobiales bacterium
AGAGCTCGAGGATGTACGGGCAGAACGCCGGCGTGACGTCGGTGAACGGGCCGCACTGGTCCTGGACCACCCGCACCGCGCCGCCGGCGAGCGAGGCCGCCAGGCCGAGTGCGAGAATCCAGAGCTTCTTCATGCGGCTCCTAGAACCGCGCGAGCTGGCCCGAGCCTCGGAGGGCAACCCAAAAATTCACGCCGTCGCTGCAAACGCTGGAAGGATTCGTTCCGGCGCCGGTTTGAACGGAGCCGAGAGGCGTCAGGTCCGCCGCCGTCCAGAGCGATATGGAGTCATTGGCGTTGGTCACGAGAATCCGCTGGCCGTCGAAGGCGAGCGCACCGGGGAGGAACAGCCCGTTGCCCGTCAGATTCGCGACGATGGTGCCCCCGGCGCTCACGACGACCACCGAGTCCGGCGAAGTCGTGGTGGCCCAGACGTTGGCGCCGTCGAAGACCAGACGTTGCACGGTGGCGGGGACGGGCACCGTGAGCTTCGTCGATCCATCCGAGGAGATCCGGACGAGCGAAGGGCCGCCGGCCGCCCAGATGAAAGTGCCGTCGAAGATCGGGTTGTAGAAAGAGCCGACGGGCACGGCCTGGCCTGTCCAGGGAAGTGACGGCGATGGCGTGAAGGTCCACATGCTGTTGCCATTCAGGCCGATCCAGAACTTCGAGCCATCGAAGGCAAGCCCCTCCGGGTCACCCGCTCCCGCGTCGGTCTGCCCGACCAGCACGGCCTCGCTGTCCGGTTGCGAGGGATCGATCGAATAGAGACCGCCGGTGAAGGGAGCCGTCTCGACCACGGCGAAGACTCTGCCCATGGCAATCACGATGTCCTGGGGGTTCATTGCGGAATGGTTCTCGATCAACTTGCCGTCGCTCCCTCTGACTCGGGCGACGCCCGCACCTGGATTTTCACCGCCGACCCAGATGTCCGAGCCGTCACAGGCTACCCACCGAGGGCTCGAGCCCAACGTCGTGACCCCGAGACCGAGATCCCAATGCGGCGTCGTCGTCCACCACTGCCCGAGCGCGGCGCGCCGCGAGGAGCGCGCGAGCGCCTGGTTGAGCCCCTTCGCGACGAAGACGGAGCCCTGTCCGCGCGTCAGCGGGTCGTCGGGCGAGAACGTCGTCGCGGAGGTGCCGGCGGTGACGCCCAGGTAGTAGAGCTCGAGGATGTACGGGCAGAACGCCGGCGTGACGTCGGTGAACGGGCCGCACTGGTCCTGGACGACTCGGACCGCGCCGCCGGCGAGGAGGGCGAGCAGTGCGACGGACGCTATGGAAAGTCTCTTCATGTCGCCTCCTCAAAACCTGACGAGCTGGTCGATGCCTTCGAGCGGTATCCAGAAGTTGATACCGTCGCTGGAGGAGCCGTAGGGGGACGAGGCGGCGCCCGTCGGCGTGAATCCGATGGGGGTGAGGTCCGCGGCGTTCCAGAGAAAGACCCCGTCCGTGCAACTGACCAGGACCCTCGTGCCGTCGAACGCGGCGATGGTCGGGGTCACCATTTCCGCTGCCGTCAGTGTCGTCACGACCGTCCCATCGGAGGCGCGCACGACGATCACGGCGTTGTGGCCGAAGTCCGGGATCCAGAAATTGGCTCCATCGAAGACCGGCTTTCCGAGGTTGCTTCCGAAGTCCAGGGGGACCGATCGAAGGATGTTTCCGGCCTCGTCGAATTCGACGAACTGCTGGTTGGTCGCCGTCACCCACATGTGGGCTCCGTCGAAGGTCAGGTAGAAGGTCTCGCCGAGGTCCGGCGGGTTCACCGTGGTCGTCGACCAGGGGAGAGTCGGTCCGGGTGTCGTGATGCTGATCGAACGCGAGTCGCCGTTCGCGGTCCAGAGCCGCGCCCCGTCGAAGGCAATGCTGATGGGTGAAGGGATCGTCGCCACGTCGGCCATCGTCGTGTCGGACTGCGAGGGGTCGATGCGAAAGATCGCCCAGTGGTTGCCGCCGGCCGAGTACCCCGTCACGAAGACTTGCCCCATTGCGGCGACGATGGCGCCGTTGAGCTGAGTCGCTCCCGTCCACGTCTCGAGAATCCGGGCGTCCGACGCGCGTACGCGAAGGACGTGGTCGGAAAAGGTGACCCAGACGTCCGCGCCGTCCGCAACGGTAAAGACCGGGTTCGCGCCAACCGTCGTGGACCCCAGGGCGTTCTGAGTCTTCGTCGTCCACCACTGCCCGAGCGCGGCGCGGCGGCTGCTACGCGCGAGCGCCTGGTTGAGCCCCTTCGCGACGAAGACGGAGCCCTGGCCGCGCGTCAGCGGGTCGTCGGGCGAGAACGTCGTCGCGGAGGTGCCGGCGGTGACGCCCAGGTAGTAGAGCTCCAGGATGTACGGGCAGAACGCCGGCGTGACGTCGGTGAAGGGACCGCACTGGTCCTGGACGACTCGGACCGCGCCGCCGGCGAGGAGGGCGGCGAGGGCGACGGGCAGGATCAAAAGCTTCTTCATCTAATACCTCCCCAGCACCCAATCCGTCTGTCTGAACGTGACCCAGAAGTTCACGCCG
>DATBFX010000269.1:0-8407 GCA_036558305.1 Thermomicrobiales bacterium
CCGCAAACCGGCCCGATCTTCGTCGAGGGCGCCGAACCGGGCGACACCCTCGCCGTCCGCATCGAGGCGATCGAACCGACCCGCGACTGGGCCCTCTCCTGCCTCGTCCCCTTCTTCGGCGGTCTCACCTCGACCGCCCTCACCCGCATGCTTCAACCGCCCCTCGAAGAGCGCGTCTGGCGCTACGAACGGACTCCTTCCGGCGGCTTCGCCTGGCGCGATCGCTGGGAGATCCCCTGGGCTCCCTTCTTCGGCACCATCGGCACCGCCCCGGCGATCGAGGCCATTTCGACCCTGGCCCCCGGCGCCCACGGCGGCAACATGGACGTGCCGGACGTCACCGTCGGCAACACCGTCTACCTCCCCGTCCACCACCCCGGCGCCCTCTTCTTCACCGGCGACGCCCACGCCGGTCAGGGCCAGGGCGAACTCTGCGGTGTCGCCCTCGAGATCGACGCCCGCGGCACCTTCACCTTCGACGTCATCAAGGGCAAAGGCATCACCTGGCCGCGCATCGAATCGCCGACCGAGATCATGACCGTCGGCAGCGCCCGCCCGATGGAAGACGCCGCCCGCATCGCCTACGCCGAACTCATCGACTGGCTGGCCGCCGACTACGGTTTCGACCCCCTCGACGCCTACCAACTCCTCTCCCAGGCCGGCGGTCTCTACGTCGGCAACATGGTCGACACGAATTATTCGCTGGTCGCGAAGTGCCCGAAGCGCTACCTGTCGTGAGGCGGCAAGGCGGCAAGGCGGCGAGGGAATAACGGATCGTCTCTCTCCTTGCCGCCTTGCCGCCTTGCCGCCTTGCCGCCTGAAGGAGGACATCATGCCCGGCAAACCCGGCACCGCCGAAGACCACCGGATCGCGGTTGCGCTCACGTTCGATTTCGACGCGGAATCGGCGTGGCTCGGCGCGTTCAAGGTCGATACCCCATCGGCCCTGTCACGCGGCGCCTACGGTGCCAATGAGGGGGTACCGCGCATCCTCAAGCTGCTCGAAAAGTACGGTCTACCGGCGACCTTCTACATCCCCGGCGACACCTGCGACCGGCACCCGGATGAGACCCGCGCCATCGCCGCCGCCGGGCACGAGATCGGGCACCATGGCTATCTCCACGAGGCGCCGCATGTTCTGACCCCGGAAGAAGAGCGGACGATGATCGAGCGAGGGCTCGACGCCCTCCAACGGATCGTCAAGGTGAAGCCGCGCGGCTACCGCTCCCCGTCGTGGGAACTCTCCAAGGCTACCTTCGGTCTCCTCGCCGAATACGGCTTCGAGTACGACGCCAGCCAACTGGCCCGCGACCGTCCCTATTGGGTCGAGGATCAAGGAGAGCAAACCAACCTCGTCGAGGTCCCCTCGGCCTGGGAACTCTGCGACTCGTCGCACTTCCTGTTCGCCTACAACCCGACCTACCTCGTCGGTCTGAGCGGCCCATCGAAGGTCGAAGAGATCTGGCGGGAAGACTTCGACGGGATGTACGAGGAAGGCGGCGACGTCTGCTACGTCCTGACGATGCACCCGCAGATCATCGGCCGCCACCATCGGCTGCGGATGCTCGAACGGATCGTCTGTCACATCCGGGAGCACGACGGCGTCTGGTTCGCCCAAATGCACGAGATCGCCGACGACTTCAGAAGGCGCCAGTCGTAGGGCGCGGCGGCGCCGAGCGTTCTCGATGGATTCGTTCGCGGTCCTGTATCACCCGAGCAACGTTCCGCATTCCGACACCCTGGGTATACCGACCTGGCTCCAGTGGCTGGTCCTCGCGATCGCCCTCGTCATCGGCGGTTGGCTGCTGATCGCGGCACGGACCGAACGACGTGAGAACGTGGACCGTCGAGCGGCTGCGATCGGCGATGGCGACGATCGGCCCGCAACCGGGCGTTTCGTCCGCACCGCTCTCGACACCCGGCCGCGGCCGGCCCAGACGAAGGCGGCGCCGAGGGTGCCAGTCAACCCGTTCGGCCTGTTCGCGCTCCTGATCGGGTTCCTCGCCGGGTGGTTCGCGCTCGATCGGGTGCGCGCGGTCGACGCGCTGGCGGGGTTCATTCGGACCGGCGGGGCGGACAAGGTGGTCCGTCTCGGCTTCTGCTACGCCGCGCTGCTGTGGGTGGGGGCGGCGCTGGCGCCGGTCGCGGCACGGGGCGCCGCCCTCGCCTTCGCCGCCGCCGGAGTGATCGGGACGTTCCTGGCAACGCCGTCGAGGTGGGAGCGTCGGCTTGAGTGGTGGGGTGCGGGAGCGGTCCTGAACGCCTGGGATCACCGGGCGTATTGGGCGGCGGGGGCGTTTGGGCTGGCGTTGCTCGCGCTCGCCGGCGACCGGTATCGCCGTGGAGCCGGCACGGTTCGTGCGGCACCGTCGCCACGACCAGCAGGGCCGATCGTTTGACGACGAGTTAAGAACGCGCCGGATCGGTCGCGCGTAGGATAGGAGGCGTTGCCGGAGCGGACACACCGATGCCGTCGGTTCCGCGTGCAGAAGAGAGCGGAGGAGGGCGCAAAGTGATGGCGCGGTCGCGTCGAAGAACACGATTCGGCCTCAGGTTTCCCGCGCCGGCGGGGGTCATCGGTCTGCTCGTCGCGCTCGGATTGATCGTCGGACCGGCGGCGACGAGCGCGGCGCTGCAGGCGACGCCGGAGGCAAGCCCGGTCGCGACGGCAGCGGCGTCGCACGTCATCCTCTTCGCGTCCGATGGGATGCGGCCGGATCTGGTCGACAAGTACGCGGACACGTTGCCGGCGTTGAGCGCGCTGACGGCGTCCGGGGTGACCGGCGACAACGGGATGCTGCAGGGGTTCCCGCCGAACACGGGGACCGGGTGGGCGACGATCGCGACCGGAACCTGGCCGGGCGAGCACGGGTCGATGAACAACACGTTCCATCGGCCCGGCGCGGCCGATTTCAACAGTACGGCAAGCGGGTTCGCGCCGGGCGTCCTCCAGGCCGACACGATCGGTCAGGCGGCCGAACGGGCGGGGAAGACGGTCGTCGCCGTCGAGTGGACGGGGGCGAGCGGGTACGACCCGGCGTTGCAGGGACCCGTCGTCGACTACCGGGATTTCTTCAGCGATCGGGGTGTGTTGACGAATTACGACCTGCCGGGACAACCGGCCGGGGCCGAACGATTCGGCGCGTCCTACCAGCGCGTCGATCTGCAACCGGCGACGGATTGGAGCGGGGTTCCGGAATCGTTCAGCCCGGCGATGGAGCAGCAACTGGTCCAGAAGAACACGGCGTTTCCGGTCGAGAGCAACGTCGATCGGGCGTACGACCTCTATGTCTACGACTCGACCGATGACGGGGCCGTCAACTACGACAAGGTCCTGGTCGTTCCGGCGATTGGCGCGGTCGCCGGGTCGCCGGTGGCGACCGTGAAGGACGGGACGAAGGCGGTCGCGAACCTGGCGGCCGGGGAGTGGGCCGACGTCAAGGTGACGTTGACCGGGGATCGCGCCGGGCAGACGGCGGGGTTTTACCTGAAGGCGATCGAGATCGCGCCGGACCTGTCCCGGTTCCGCATCTACTACACGTCGATCCAGCGGCCGGACGCCCGATACGAGGGCTGCACGTACGCCGCGGACTGCGCCGGCCCGACGGGGTTCGCGGAAACGCTGGCGAAAGACTTTCCGTCGGCGGTCGGGAGCGACTTCGGCCCTCTGGAAGCGGGGATCATTGACGAGGACACCTACGTCGAGCAGGGCTTGAAGTGGGCGGACGCGGAGTCGTCTTACCTCCGCTACATCATCCAGGATCTGGGCGTGACACCCGATCTCCTGTTGCTCGGGAGTCCGGTCACCGACGAATTCAGTCACCAGTTCCTTGGTCTGCTGACCGAGACGAGCCCCGACGGGTCGCCCAATCCGTTCTACGACGACGTCGACGGCGACGGGACGAAGGACAACCGGGTCGAAACCCGGGACGGCTACATCCGCTCGGCGTACGAAACGTCGGACCAATTCCTCGGCCTGGCGCAGCAGTTGCTCGGCGGGGATGCAACGGCGTTCGTGACATCCGATCACGGGTTTGCGCCGGCGTACTTCTCCGTGAACGCCGGATTGGTGTTGCAGCAGGCCGGGATCGTCGACGTCGAGCAGACGGCGAATTGCAAGGTGCCGGTGCCTGCGGTGCCGGCGAACGGGACGCCGGCGCCGACCGCGACGCCGACCGGACCGAAACTGAAGGTCTGCTGGGTGGGCGGGAGCGCCAACATCTACGTCAATCTCGTCGACCGCGATCCGACCGGAGTGGTGACAGAGGACGAGTACGACGGTTTGCGCGATCAGGTCGCGGCGGCGTTCCAGGCGGTGAAAGACCCCGCGCATCCGAATGCGACGGTCGTGGCGAAGGTGCTGAAGAAGGAAGAGTTGCGCGACGTCGATGGGACGGATGCGCTGCACCCGTCGCGGAGTGGCGATCTGGTGGTCGTGCTGGCGCCGCCGTACCAGTTCGAGGCGCCGACGCCGGGGCAGGTGATCGCGCCGTCGGGATTCTTCGGGCAGCACGGCTATCTGCCGGGTCTGGTCGATCTGGCGAACAACACCAATCTCCACGCGACGTTCATCGCGGGTGGACCGGGAATCGCCAAGGGCGGGACGGTGAGCGGCGTGCGGGCGATCGACGTGGCGCCGACGATCGCGTTCCTGCTCGGGGTACCGGGACCGCAGAACGCGCGGGGGCAGACTCTCTATTCGGCACTGGCCGGCGGCGATCGACTGCGCGAAGTGACGATCCTCGACGTCAGCGACTACCACGGACAGTTGGTGCCGCTCTCGGCGACGGCAGACAGCTTCACCGAGGACGGTGCGGTGGCGCAGAGTGCGGCGGTCGGCGGTGCGGCGTTCCTGAAACCGTGGTTCGATGCCTACCGGGGCGAGGCGAAGGGCTTGGTGCTAACGATCGCCGCGGGCGACTCGGAGGGGGCGACGCCGCCGATCTCGTCCTTCTTCGGGGACAAGCCGACGGTCGAGATCATGAACGACATGGGATTCGATGCCGACGGGCTGGGCAACCACAACTTCGACAAGGGTTTCCAGTATTTCGGCGACACGCTGCAACCGCTGGCGACGTTCCCGTACCTGTCGATCAACGTCATCGACGACCAGGGGAAGACGAGCGCGGCGTGGTCGCCGTCGGCAACGTTCGAGGTCGATGGGGCGAAGATCGCGCTGATCGGGTTCACGAACACGGACGCGCCGACGCTGGTATTCCCGAATGCGTTCGGGCCGTACAAGGTGGTCGATCCGGTACCGCTGATTTCGGCGGAGGCGGCGCGGTTGCGGGGCGACGGGGTCGCCGCCGTGGTGGCGATGGGGCACCAGGGGGCGACCGGCGGCACGCTGACGGACCCGACGGGACCCGTGGTCGAGACGGCGGACGGGGTGAGCGGGATCGACGCGGTGATCGGCGACCACACCGACGTCCAGGTGCTGACGACGCGGTCGAACGGGGTGCTGGTGACGGAGAACCGGAGCAAGGGAGTGATGTTCACCCGAGTCCGGTTGGTCATCGATCCGGCCTCGCGCGCGGTGGTCTACAAGACGGCGGACTTCCACCGACCGTGGACGATCGGGGTGACGCCGGACGCGACGATCCAGGGCAAGCTGAACGATTTGACGGCGCAGTTGCAACCGATCCTCGGGACCCAGATCGGGCAGTCGACGGTCGCGATCCCGCGGGCGGACTCCTGCGGGACCGAAAACGGGCGGACGTGCGAGAGTCTGGTCGGCGACGTGGTGACGGACGCGATGCGGCAGGCGTACGGGGCCGACGTGGCGCTGACGAATTCCGGCGGGTTGCGGGCCGACTTGACCTGCCCGGCGCAGGACAACCCGGACGACTTCTGCGCGGCCGGTCTGCCGGCGAACGCGATCACGCGCGGGAAGGTGTTGGAAGTGCTGCCGTTCGGGAACGTGGCGGCGACGGCCGAGATCAACGGCGCCGAGTTGAAGGCGATGCTGGAGCACGGGGTCTCGGCGATGCCGGAACTCTCCGGCGGGTTCCCGCAGGTCTCTGGGCTCTGCTTCACCTACGACATCACGGCGACACCGGGGAGCCGGGTGACGAGTGTGGTGAAGCAGAACGACGACGGAAGTTGCTCGACGGAGGCGCTCGACCTGACGGAGGGCGCCAAGTACATGCTGGTGACGAACGACTTCACGGCGGCGGGCGGCGACGGCTACCCGAACATCACCGACCGCTCGACGACGCGTGACGTGCTGGACCAGGTGGTGGCCGACGCGATCGCGAAGGCCGGGACGATTTCGCCGGCGATCCAGGGACGGATCGTCTGCACCGGAGACGGGTGTCCGGCGGTGACGGCGCCGTAGGACCCTCACCCCCGGCCCCTCTCCCGGTGCGCGGGAGAGGGGGAACGCGCCGTGGGGGCGATGGCGCGGGGTCGTGTTCGGGGAACCCTCCGGGTCGGATCGTGGGATTTCGCGCGGTCCGCCAGAGAACCCTCACCCCCTGCCCCCTCTCCCGGTGCGCGGGAGAGGGGAACGCGGCTGTGCGCGGCGGAGTGAGCGGTGGGGGCGGATGCGGCGCGGCACCGACGAGGATGGCGGCTCGCTGCCGCGCGATCGGGAGGGGCAACGCCCAGGGAGCAACCTTGACCGGCGTGTGCGTACCGGGGTCGTTGGCTGCCCTGCGCAGGGGGCCGGTCCCGGACGCGTTCCCTGCCTGCTCAGACCCGCCCACGCGAAGGAAGGTGACCGCTTGGAGGCATTGACAGATCCTACGATCGTATTTGTCAAGGCCCTTGGCGATCCTGGTTTTGTTGCGATTGACAGGGTCGTCCGGGGGAATTGAGCGGTGCCGATCGGCGAACGGAGAGGGGGTTGGGATGGGGGTTGGCGGACTCGATCCGGCGTACGCGGCGGAATTGGTGCGGCGGGCCGACGCGTTGCAGGCAGAGGCGAGCCGGGTGGTGGCCGAGCTCGATCTGGGGACGCTGCTGGGGCGGTTGGGGATATTCGAGCAGGTCGGGAGTTCGGTGACGGGGTTGATGGTCTGGCGTGACATCGATCTGGGGGCGCGGTGCCGCGAATTGACACTGGACCGGGCGTGGGACGCGTTGCGTCCGCTGTTGGTCAATCCGCACGTGATCGCCGTCGATTACCACGACGAGACCGGCGGTCGCAGTCCGTCCGGGTTGGCGTCGGACCAGCGCTACTCCTACGTGGTCCGGTACGAAGCGGCGCCGGGCGAGGAGTGGCGGCTCGATATCTCGCTGTGGTTATCGGACGCGCCGCGAAACCAACTGGCGCAAGCGGAGGCGATCCGGCGGCGGTTGTCCGAGGAGACGCGATTGGCGATCCTCTGGATCAAGGATGTCTGGCGGCAACTCCCGGTGTACCCATCCGAGGTCGGCGGCGTGGAGGTGTACGACGCGGTCTTGGAGCACGGGGTAAGGACACCGGAAGAGTTCGAAGGCTATTTGCGGGAGCGTGGGCTGCCGGGGCGGTGAGCATGGTTCGGAGTCCGAGGTTACGCGGCTTACTCATTTGGCGAATCTGCGCACCGGTACCGGTAAGAGACGAGTTCCTGGTCGTCCTACGGCGGCTCAAAACCCACTGGGCTACGTACGAATCGAGACGTTGATCTTGCGACTGGTTAAGAGACGGTACCTGTTTCGCACAGCTTGGAGATTTGCCATAGCCGCCGTGTGTTTCGCAAATTGCCCAGCCTGTTGAAAACTTCGTCGGGCGGCGTGCCACGA
Source organism: Thermomicrobiales bacterium (assembly GCA_036558305.1). Lineage (GTDB taxonomy): Bacteria > Chloroflexota > Chloroflexia > Thermomicrobiales > UBA6265 > DATBFX01. The sequence goes on from DATBFX010000269.1 coordinate 7,729, forward strand.
CGAGGATCTGGCGTTGGCCCACCGCCGTCCCGCACCTGGACAAACCTGCGCGCAGGCGACCGTCCGCTCCGTCAGTGGCTGCGCGGGAGACTTTTCCAACAGGCCGCGCCGTTTGCGGGTCGCGCGGCGAGGACTCCCAAAACCGCTCTGCGCGATGGCTGGGCAACCCTTGTGATCCGTAGATCGGGGTCCAGGTGAACAGCGACGCCAGCCCAACCGAGCTGGCGTCGTCGGCCGTGGAAATGGTCTGGCGGTCGACCGGTGGGCGGGGCGTTACCCCTGCGTGGGTTTGCCGAACTGCTCGGCGCTGAGCACCTCGATCGCCACGCAGGGCTCGTCGCCCTCGACCCAGGCGTCGTGCCCCGGCGGGATCGTGTAGGAGTCGCCGGCGCGGATGACCTGTTCGCTGCCGTCCGCCATGCGGATGCGGATACGGCCGGAGACGGCGTAGCCGACGTGCGAGTTCTGGCAGGTGTCGGTGCCGACCACCGGCTTGATGCACTCCGACCAGCGCCACCCCGGTTCGAAGGTGAACCGCCCGATCGTGAAGCCGTCCAAGCGGACCACGTCGATGCGCGTTTTGGCGGGGCTGCGGACCTCGTCGGGGGCGTCGTGCGATTTGGCCTCCAGGCGGGTGACGGCAACCGGCGTGCTCATGCGTTGTTCCTCCTTCGTCGAT
>DATBFX010000270.1:0-10715 GCA_036558305.1 Thermomicrobiales bacterium
CAGGAGGACGTAGAGGAACCGCTCGTCGACCTTGAGCATCTCGATGAATTCCATGATGCCGCGGTTGGCGATGTTCAACTCGCCGTCGAAGCGGTAGGCGCGGGGATCGCTCTCCGTCCCGACCTCACCGATCGTCGAGAGGTCGATGCCGCCGACGAGCTCGGAGATGTCCTGGGACTTGGGATCGGACGGGGTGAAGGTGCCGATGCCGCGCCGCGTCTTCTCCGAGAAGACGATCCGCTCGACCCGGACGTCTTCGGCCCGTCCATCGTAGTCGTGTTCCAGCATGTAGCGGCACTTGGGGCAGAGTTCGCCTTCGATGTAGATCCCGTACTCCTGCTCGACGTCGGCGCGCAGGTCGTGGGGACTCAGGTGGAGCGGTTCCTCGTGCATCGGGCAGCCGACGATGGCGTAGACCCCGCCCTCGTCGGTGCGGGTGTAGCGTTCGAGACCCCGCTTGAGCATGGCGACGATCGTCGACTTGCCGCCGCCGACCGGACCCATCAGGAGCAGGATGCGCTTGCGGACTTCCAGGCGTTGGGCCGCGGAGTGGAAGTACTCGACGATCTGGTCGAGGGCCGGGTCGATGCCGAACAGCTCGTCGGCGAAGAAGGCGTACTGGCGCTGACCGCTCGCCTCGCCCGTCACGCCGGCATCGACGATCATGTCGAAAATCCGGGCGTGGGCCAAGCGGGCAGTCCGCGGGTCTTGCCGCACCAGGTCGAAGTACTCGGCGAAGGTGCCCGACCAGGCGAGCCGTTTCTCTTCGGCGCGGAATTGCTCAAGACGTTGGATGATGTCGAGTCCCATCTGTGTACCTCTGAACGATCTGGGCCGGCCGGCGAAATCACGGGTGCGGAGCGAACGTGCGGAAAACGGAGAGGCGGGACCCGAAGCAGAGCCGGAACCGAGGTCGGACGGCGAATGGGTGACGGACTCGTGAGGCCGGCGCCTCTGATTCCGTCAACGCATTTTCCCGGCCGCCGGTTTTGTCGATCGAGGCGGGGAGACCGCGGATCTGGGTTTGTTGTTGGGGTAGCTACAGGGTGGTCGGGTAACCGCAAGCTACCCCGACGCAGGCGGGGATAAGACGGTCGACCGCGACGTCCAACGTGTTGGTTGGCAGTCTAGGTGATGTCGCCCGCTTCGACAAGACGATTCTGCGGCTCTGCCGTTCTTGGCCGTCACGGCCGGGGAGCAGTTCGGCGAGCACGCCGAGCGATGCCTTGCCGGTTGGCGACGGCCGGAGATAGACTGGCCGCGGCCCTCGGGGTCACGTCCGTTCCCTTGTCCGCCGTTGTCCGTGGTTTGATGATGAGATCGCCGGTCGCTCAGTCGGCGGTGACCGGAGTGTCCGCCTTGAGGGGCCGCCAGGGGAGGGGAGATGCGCGTCGGGATTTGCGGGGCCGGTGTCGCGGCGCAGGGCCACGCCAGGGGTTACGCGGCGCAACCCGGCGTCGAGATCGCGGTCGTCGTCGATCCGCAGCTGGGCAAGGCCGAGCGGCTGGCCGGGGAGTACGGGGCGGTTGCGAGCGGGGCGATCGAGGCGCTGCTGGGACCGGAGATCGACGCCGTCAGCATCTGCACGCCGACGCCGACCCACGCCGAACTGGCGATCGCGGCGATGCGGGCGGGCAAGCACGTCTTGTGCGAGAAACCGATCGCGCGGACAGTTCCCGAAGCGGAACGGATGGTGGCAGCGGCGGCGGCGGCGGGCGTCGTCTTCACCGTCGGCCACGTCGCGCGATTCGAGGAGGACCACCGGCGGGCGCAGGAGATCGTCGCGCGTGGCGACATCGGGCGCCTGCGGATGGCGTCGCAATCGATCACGGGTGCACACCCGGACCTGACGACGCGCGGTTGGTTCGCCGAGGCCGCGGAGAGCGGCGGCCCGGTGCTGGACCTGGCGATCCACAGTTTCGACTACCTGCTCTGGTTGTTCCGGGATCGGGTGGTCCGCGTCTCTGCCGTCGGGGTGCGGAAGAAGATTCCGGTTCACGGATACGCCCTGGTGACGCTGCGGTTCGCGAACGGAGGGATCGGACTGGTCGAGGTCAGTTGGCTCCACCCGAGGAAGCAAGGACTGCTCGTCCGCAACGAACTGTTCGGGACCGAGGGCCGGTTGTATTGGGACTACGATGCGATCGCGGCGCTTCGGGTTGTGAAGGACGACGGCCGGCACGATTACACGCTGATTCCCGATGGCTGGAGTGTCCAAACGGCGGGGTTCGTGCGGAGCATCCGCGAGGGGGGCACGCCGCTGGTGTCCGGGCAGGAAGCGCTCGAGGCGTTACGCGTCGGGTTGGCGGCGTTGCAGTCGCTGGAAACCGGGAAGGCGGTGTCGTTGCCATGAGTGCCACGAGCAGGAAGGGAGCGGAGTCGATCCGGGTCGGCCTCCTGAGCTACGCGCACGTCGGTCACGCCGTGGCGTACTCGGCGGCACTGAAGCGGATCGACGGCGTCGAGTTCGTGGCGATCTACGACGAGGATGAGGAGCGCGGACGGGCGATGGCGAGTCGCTTCGACGTGCCCGAGTATCACGCGGACGCCGCGGCGGTGATCGGGCGCGGCGACATCCAGGCGGTCGTCGTCTGTAGCCCGACCGCCGACCACGCCTCGCTGGTGATCGCCGCCGCCGAGGCCGGGAAACACATCCTCTGCGAGAAACCGATCGCCACCCGCGTCGAGGATGCCAATGCGATGATCGCGGCCTGCGAGGCGGCAGGAGTGCAGTTGCACATCCCGTTCGTGCTCCGATTCTTGCCGATGGCGCAGCGGACCAAGCAGATGGTCGCGGCGGGCGAGATCGGGGAGATCTACGGGATGATGGGCGGCAACCGCGGCATCCCGCCGCTCCCTCCTGCCTATCCCGGTTGGATCACCGATCCCAAGGAGGCGGGTGGTGGGGCGCTGATCGACCACTCGGTGCACGTCACGGACGCGATGCGCTTCATCACGGGTGCAGAGGCGACGCGCGTTTTTGCGGAATGCGGGACGCTCTTCCGGGAAGAGTTGCGCGTGGACGACGCGGCGATCCTGCTGGTGACCTTCGACGACGAGATCGCAGCCAGCATCGATCCGAGCTGGTGCATCCCGAAGGGGAATCCGTACCACTACGACTTCTACCTGCGGATCCTTGGCGCAGACGGCGTGATCGCGATCGACGAGACGCGGAGCGCGCTCCAGGTGACGCGGCCGGGCAAGGAGGGGCGGAGTTTCGTGCTTGAGGGGTTCGGAGCGGATGCCAACCTGGAGGTGGTGCGGCATTTCGTCCGCTGCGTCCGTGAGGGCGAGCAGTTGCCACCGGCCGCGAGCGGCGTGGACGGGTTGCGGGCGTTGGAAATCGCGCTGGCCGGGTACGAGTCGGCGCGGACGGGGCAACCGGTGATGCTTGGCGGGGTGGTGGCATCGTAGGGGCGGACCGCCGTGTCCGCCCGGCCACGATTGCGCGTGCATACAAGGGCGGACAGCGCCCAAAGGGCACCCGGTCCGCCCCTACGGAAATCCGCTGGTGGTTCGTACGGCGGCGTCTACGAGCGGTGCCGTCGTCGCCGGCAGCACACCGGAGACGACGGCAGACGAGAGCAACTACTTGACTTCTACCGTCCAGAGTTGGAACCAGTCCTCAGGGGGGTTGACGAAGCCCTGGACGCGCGACGAGAGCGCGAGGGGGGCGCGGTCGTAGGTGATGGCGATGAAGGGCGCGTCGTCGTGGATGATCTGCTGGGCCTGCTGGTAGAGGGCCTTGCGCTTCTCGTCGTCGTGCTCGGCGGCGGCCTGGTCGAAGAGCTGGTCGACGTCGGGGTTGCTGTAGTAGCCGGAGTTGGTGCCGTTGGGCGACTGGTACTTGGAGTGGGCGATCAACTGCACCCAGTAGTCGGCGCTCATGCCCCACCCCAGTTGGAGACCCGCGTGCTCGGGCGGTAGGCCCTCGGCCCAGGCGTGCATGTAGGTCACCCATTCCATCTTTTCTTGCTTCATGTTGACGCCGACTTCGGCCCACTGCTGCTGCATGCGGGCGACCACGGCGTCGCCGTATTGCCCGTACTCGGCGACGCGGAAGGTCACGTCGACGCCGTCGGGGTAACCGGCCTGCTTGACCAGCGCCTTGGCCTGATCGGGATCGTAGCCGTAGCCCTTGAAGTTGGGGTCGTAGGCGTTGCAGCCGGGCGGGATGATGCCGTTGGCGACCGTCTGGCTGCCGTTGGCGAGGTCGTCGACGATGGCCTGGCGATCGAACCCCATGTTCATCGCCTGGCGGATCTCCTTCTTGGCGGTCACGTCGTTCTTGAGGTTGAGGTACCAGTAGTTGACGTAGGGACCGTTGTTCATCGAGATGGTGAAGCCGCTGTCGGTAAGATCCTGGAGGTTGTCGGGAGGGATCCAGAGCATCATGTCGGTCTCGCCGGCCTTGAGGGCGGAGATGGCGGCCTGCGAATCGCCGATGATGCGGTAGATCACCTTGTCGAGTTTGGCCGTGTCCGGTCCCCAGTAGCCGGCGAAGCGCTCGATCGTCGTGCTCTCGCCCTCTTTCCGCTCGGCCAGTTTGAAGCGACCGGTGCCCGCCGGGTTCTGCGCGAAACCGTCGTTGCCGTACTTCTTGACCGCCTCGGCGGAGACCATCAAGGGTTCGCCGTAGCTCTGGTTTTGCATCCGCAAGAACTCGGCGAAGGGGGTCTTGAGTTTCATCTCGACGGTGTAGTCGTCTTTCACGGTGATGGTGTCGAGGGCCTGGAAGGCGTAGAAGGAGAAGGAGTTGGCGCGCGGGTAGTAATACTGGAAATCGCGGTCCCAGATGCGGCGGACGTTGAACTCGACGACGGAGGCGTTGAAGTCGGTCCCGTCGTGGAACTTGACGCCCTGGCGCAGGTGGAAGGTGTAGGTCAGCTTGTCCTCGGAGATGTCCCAGCTTTCGGCCAGGCACGGTTCCAACTCGGGGAAGGTGCTGGCCGGGTCGTCGAGTTTCTCGCGCGACAGCCCCTCGAACATCTGGAGGGTGTGCTTGTAGGTGTCCCAGCCGCCGGTGGCGTGGGGGTCGAAGATGTCGGGAGCGGTCGGCACGCTCATGATCAGGGTACCGTTGCCGCCCTCGTTGCGGTCCCGCGCCGACAGCACCCGCACCCGGCCGCCGGCCGCGCTCGCCGTCGCCTGGCCGATGCCGCCGAGCAGGGCCGCCGCGCCGGTGGCCGCCGTGCCTTTGAGGACGCCACGCCGAGAGAGTTTCCGCGCCACGATGTCGTCTGCCATGGTCGTTCCCCTCAGCCCCCACCCCCGGCCCCTCCCCCTGCGTAGGGGGAGGGGAGACGAACGTGAGAGCGGTGCCTCGATCGAGACGCCGATGTTTCGGAACACTGCCCGGTTCATGCTCCCCTCCCCCTACGCAGGGGGAGGGGCCGGGGGTGGGGGCCCTGCTCCCTGTGCCAACCTCCTCTCCTAACTCCCATTCCCGGCGCCGGGTGTCGAGCCCGGATAGAGATGGCACGCCACCTGGCGGCCGGGGCCCTGCGCGGCGAGTACCGGTTCGACGGTGTTGCAGACGTCCATCGCGTAGGGGCAGCGGGTGTGGAAGCGGCAACCGCGCGGCGGGTTGAGCGGGCTGGGGACGTCGCCGGCGAGGACGATGCGCTCGCGCTGCTTGCCGACTTCGGGGACGAGGACGGCCGACATCAGCGCCTTGGTGTAGGGGTGGAGCGGGTCGGCGTGCATCGCTTCGCTCGGGCCCGATTCGACGATCTTGCCAAGGTACATCACGAGCGTGGTGTCGCAGAAGTACTCGACCACGTTCAGGTTGTGGCTGACGAAGAGGTAGGTCAGACCGAGATCGCGTTTGAGGTCGTTGAGGAGGTTGAGGATCTGCGCCTGGACCGAGACGTCGAGGGACGAGGTCGGTTCGTCGAGGACGACGAACGACGGTTCGAGCGCCAGCGCCCGCGCGATACCGATCCGTTGCCGTTGCCCGCCGGAGAATTCGTGCGGATACCGCTCCGCCATCGCCGGCGGGAGACCGACCAGTCCCAGCAACTCTCGCGCCCGTTGTGTCGCCGTGGCGCGGGACGCCTTCTTGTGGATGACGAGCGGACGGGCGACGATCTCGCCGGCGGTGCGGCGCGGATTGAGCGAGGAGTGCGGGTCCTGGAAGACGATCTGCATCTGGTGCCGCAGCCGGCGCAACTCTCCGCTCTTCAACCGCGTCACGTCCGCGCCGGCGAAGCGGACGTCGCCGGCGGTCGGCTCGATGAGCCGTAGGAGGAGCCGTGCGACGGTGCTTTTGCCGCAGCCGCTCTCGCCGACCAGGCCGACGGTGGTGCCCGGTGCGATGCCGAACGAGACACCGTCGACGGCACGGACGGCCGCGACCTGGCGGGAGAAGATCGTGCCGGCGGTGATCGGGAAGTGCTTGACGAGGTCGCGCACCTCGACGAGCGGTGGGGTTTGGGAACCCGTGACCGGTGCGGCGACCATCAGCTGCCTCCTCCGATGCCGGAGCTGGCGAACAGGTGATCCTCGACGGTGGCCAGGCGCGTGCCGCGCTGTCCGGGGCGCGGGATGGCACCGAGGAGGGCCCGTGTGTACGGGTGCTCCGGGTTGGCGAGGATGCGCGCGACCGGGCCGTGCTCGACGACCTTTCCCTGGTACATGACGACGACGTCGTCGCAGAGGCGGGCGATGACGCCGAAGTCGTGGGAGATGAGGACGATCGCGCGGCGGGGATCGGCGGCGATCCGGTCGAGGATTTCGAGGATCTGGGCTTGGATCGTCACGTCGAGGGCGGTCGTCGGTTCGTCGGCGATGAGAAGCTCGGGTTCGCAGGAGAGGGCCATCGCGATCACCACGCGCTGGCGCATCCCGCCCGAGAGTTGGTGCGGGTAGGAGGCGAGTTGCTGTTCGACGGAGGGGATGCCGACCTGTTGGAGAAGCACGGCGGCACGTGTGGTTGCTTCCTCGCGGCCGATCCGTTCGTGGTAGCAGATCATGTCGGTCATCTGGCGACCGATCGTGAAGGAGGGGTTGAGGGAGGTCATCGGATTCTGGAAGATCATCGCGATCCGCTTGCCGCGGATCTGGCGCATGGCCGCCTCGCTGCGCAGCAAGAGATCCTCGTCGCCGAAGTGGATTTCGCCGCCGGTGATCCGACCGGGTCGGGGGATCAAGCGGAGGATGGCGTTGGCGGTCATGCTCTTGCCCGACCCGGACTCGCCGACGATGCCGACGACCGTGCCGCGCCGAACGGTGAACCCGACGCCGTCGACTGCCCGCACGGTCGGCCGCCGCCGCAGCTCGAATTCGACGCGAAGGTCGGCGACGCTGAGGAGGGTTTCGCCGGGGGTGCGGCCGGCGGCGGTCGTCGCGGCGGTCTGTTCGACCTGAACCGCGCTCACGATGCCCCCGCTTGCGGATCGAGCGCGTTGCGCAGACCGTCGCCGACGAAGTTGAAGGCGAGGGAGACGATCAGGATCGCCAGGCTCGGCATGATGACGATGTGCGGCGTCGTCGTGATGGTGCCCTTGCCGGTGTTGATCATCGCGCCCCAATCGGACGTCGGGGGATTGGCGCCCAACCCGAAAAAGGAGAGCCCGGAGGCGACGAGGATCATGAAACCGACGAGGACCGTCGCGTAGACGATGAGGGGGGCGAGGACGTTCGGCATCAACTCGTGGACGATGATCTCGCGGGTGTCGGCGCCGGTCGCGCGGGCCGCTTCGACGAAATCGAGTGCGCGCAAGGTCGCGACCTGCGTCCGCACGACGCGGGTCATGTAGGGGACGAGGATGAAGACGATCGCGACGATCTGGTTGCGGGGGCCGGGTCCGAGCGCGCCGGCGATGAGGATGGCGAGGAGGACGACGGGGAAGGCGAAAAAGACGTCGAGGACGCGCATGATCGCGGTGTCGATCCAGCCGCCGTGGTAGCCGGCGATCAGACCGAGGGCCAGCGCGAGGACGGCCGCGATCACGGTCGGGGTGATGCTGACGTAGAGCGAGAGGCGGGCGCCGTAGACCAGCCGGCTGAGGATGTCGCGCCCGACCTCGTCGGTGCCGAGGAGGTGCCCCTCGACGCCGGGCTTGGCGCGTCGCAGCCCCTCGAATTGGTAGTTCGGGTCGTACGGCGAAACCAACGGCGCGAAGATCGCCGCCAGGGCGACGAGGAGGACGATCGCGAGTCCGACGATGGCGATGCGGTCGGCCGCGAAGCGGTGCCAGACGGCCGAGAGGTTCGATTCGGGGGCGGTCTCGACCGCGGCGGCGGTTCGCGGGGTACCGAGGACTTGTTCCATACGCAGCCTCGTCTACCTCGTCCGCGCCCGCGGGTCGAGGGCCATGTTGGCGACGTCGACGGCGAGGTTGACGAGCACGAACCAGACGGCGATGACCAGGACCACGCCCTGGACCACGCTGATGTCGCGCGCCAGGATCCCTTTGTAGAGGGCGTCGCCGACGCCGGGCCAAGCGAAGATGTACTCGGTGAAGACGGCGCCGCCGAGGAGGAAGCCGACCTGCAAGCCGCTGATGGTGATGATCGGCGGCAGGGCGTTGCGCAGGGCGTAGCGCATGGTGACGGTGCGCTCGGGGAGACCGTTGGCGCGGGCCGCCTTGATGTATTCCTGGTTGAGGATCGAGAGCATCGAGGAGCGGACCATCCGCGCGATGATCGCGGCGGGGGGAATCGCCGTCGTCAGCGCGGGCAAAAAGAGGTGGCGCATGAGGTCCAACCGGCCGCCGTTGCCGCGCAGGTCCTTCATCCCCTGGACCGGGAACCACTTGAGTTGGACGGCGAAGAGGACGATCAGTCCGAGACCAAAGACGAAGGTCGGGATGTTGGCGACGACGAGCGTGGTCCCCATCGCCAGGCGGTCGAGCAGCGAGTATTCCCAGGTGGCGGAGATCAAGCCGACGCTGACCCCGAGCGGGATGGCGATGACGAGGGAGCCCGTCAAGAGGATGGCGCTGTTGCGGAGGCGCTCGCGGAGGAGGTCGGTGACGGGCATGTTGTTGGAGAAGGAGCGGCCGAGGTCGCCGTGGAGGGCGTGCCAGAGCCATTTGCCGTACTGGACCATGATCGGTTGGTCGAGACCGAGGTAGTGGCGGAACTCCTCGACGGTCTGCTCGGTCGCCAGCGGGCCCAGGAGCGATTTGGCGATGTCGCCGGGGACGAGCTGCATCGCGAAGAAGACGACGAAGGAAACCCCGAGGAGGACCGGGATCGCGCCGAGCAGTCGCCGCACGGTGTAGCGGGCCATGGCAGACCGTCCATCACGCCGTACCCTGTGAGAAACTGGCACGCAGTATAAGACCGAATCGACGGCGTCGCTACACCAGGTCAGATGACCAGATGACTCCGTCCGGCGACGGCGGTGCGGAGAGGACGCGATGGCGGCTCACGACGAGGCGGAACTCTGCTATCTCCCGGCGACCGAGCTCGCCGCCGCATTCCGCTCCCGCCGCCTCTCGCCGGTCGAGGTCGCGGAGGCGACACTGCGGCGGATCGAGTCGGTAAACCCTGCGATCAACGCCTTCGTCACGGTGACCGCCGATCTGGCGCTCGCCTCCGCTCGGGAGAGCGAGCGGCGGATCGCCCGCGGCGAAGCCAGGGGGCCGCTGGAGGGGGTGCCGGTCGGGATCAAGGACCTGTCGGAGACGAAGGGGATCAGGACGACCCACGGTTCCTGGATCTTTGCCGACCACGTGCCGGAGGAGGATGCGCCGGTCGTCGCCCGGGTGCGCGACGGCGGGGCGGTGGTCCTCGGCAAAACCAATACGCCGGAGTTCGGCTGGAAGTCGCCGACCAGCAACCCGCTTTTCGGTCCGACCCGCAACCCGTGGCACCGCGAACGGACGTCGGCCGGCTCGAGCGGGGGATCGGCGGCGGCGGTCGCGGCCGGTCTGGGACCGATCGCGATGGGAGGCGACGGGGGCGGTTCGATCCGGCAGCCGGCCAGTTTCTGCGGGGTCTTCGGGATCAAGCCGACGTTCGGTCTCGTCCCCAACGTGCCGGCGGGTGTGGTCGACGACTTCGTGTCGGAGGGACCGCTGAGCCGGACGGTGCGCGACGGCGCCATGCTGCTCGGCGTGATGGCGGGTTACGACCCGCGCGATGCCTACTCTGCCCCGCAGCCGCCGGTCGATTACGTCGCCGCCTGCGATGGCGGTATCCGAGGACTGCGCGTTGCCTGGAGTCCCGATCTCGGTTACGCGGCCGTCGATCCGACCGTCCGGGCGATCGCCGAGCGGGCGGCCCGACGGTTTGCCGACCTCGGCTGCGTCGTCGAGGAGGCGGATCCCGGCTGGTCCGACCCGTGGCAACTCTTCCACACGATCTTTTATGCGCTGATGGGCGGGGTGATGGAGAAGTATCTCCCCGAGTGGCGGGAGAAGATGGATCCCGGTCTGGTGCGCATCGTCGAGGTCGGGCGGGAGGTTGCCGCCTTTGATGTTGGGCGAGCACAAGCTGCCCGGAACGAGCTGCGGCAGGCGGCCCACCGGTTCTTTGGTCGCTACGATCTCCTCTTGACGCCGACGATGACGCTGCCGCCGTTCGCGCTGGGGATCGACTTTCCGTCGGAGGTGGGTGGGCAACCGGTGTCGGGGATGCAGTGGACCGCCTTCACTTTTCCGTTCAACCTGACCGGCCAGCCCGCGGCGAGCGTGCCGGCGGGATGGACGGAGGACGGTCTGCCGGTGGGGCTGCAAGTCGTCGGCCGGCGCTGGGAGGACGCG
>DATBFX010000271.1:0-36653 GCA_036558305.1 Thermomicrobiales bacterium
AAGGCCAGCCCCGATTCGGTGAACGAGGTGCCGGGCCACGGGCAGACGGCCCGCCAGCCGTCGTGGTAGAGCGAGCGGTGGCCCATCATCTCGAAGTACTGGGTGACGTGCAGGGCGGGCGCCGCGGCGGCGTCGAACGAAGAGGTCAGGCTAAAACCTTGCAGCGGCGACTGGGTGACGCCGCGGATCTGCGCCGGCGGCTCGATCCCCAGCGCGTCCAGCACCGTCGGTACCATGTCGATCGCGTGGCAATACTGGTCGCGGATCTCGCCCTTGGCCGCGATGCCCTTGGGCCAGGCGACGATGAAGGGGTCCGAGGTGCCGCCGCGGTAGGTCTCCCGCTTCCAACGGCGGAACGGGGTATTCCCGGCATGGGTCCAGCCCCAGGGGTAATGGTTGAAGTACTTCGGCCCGCCGATGTCGTCGATGGCCGCCAGATTCTGCTGGAGGTTGTCGGGCACGTTGTTGAAGAACTTGCCCTCGTTGACCGAGCCGTTCGGACCGCCCTCGGCGCTGGCGCCGTTGTCCGAGATCACCATGATCAGGGTGTTCTCGTATTCGCCCATCTCCTTGAGGAAGGCGATCAGCTCGCCGATGTAGTGGTCGGTGTGTTCGAGGTAGCCGGCGAAGACCTCCATCATCCGCGCGTAGAGGCGCCGCTCTTCCGCCGGGAGGGAATCCCAGTCCTGCACGTCGGGGTCGTGCCGCGAGAGCGTGGTCTTAGCCGGGATGATGCCGATCGATTTCTGCTTCTCGAACACCTGCTGGCGGTAGGCGTCCCAACCGGCGTCGAATGTCCCCTTGTACTTGTCGGCCCACTCTTTGGGCACGTGGTGCGGCGCGTGCATGGCGCCGGTGCAGAAGTACATGAAGAACGGCTTGGTGGGGGCAACCTGCTTGGCGTCGGCGATCATCGCCTTGGCCTTCTCGACCAGGTCGGGGGTGAGGTGGTAGCCCTCCTCGGGCGTCTTCGGCGGTTCGATCTGGCTGTTGTCGCGCACCAGCTCCGGATAGTACTGGTGGGTGTCGCCGCCGAGGAACCCGTAGTAGCGCTCGAAGCCACGGCCCAGGGGCCAGCGGTCGTAGGGGCCGGCCGCCGACGCCGCCTCGGCCGGCGTCAGGTGCCACTTGCCGATGGCGTAGGTGTTGTACCCCTGCTGGAGCAGCATTTCGGAGAGCATGCCGTTCTCGAAGGGGATGTAGCCGTTGCCGCCGGGATAGCCCGTCGAGCCTTCGGTGATACACGACATCCCGTTCGAGTGGTGGTTGCGGCCGGTCAGTATGCACGAGCGCGAGGGCGAGCAGAGCGCGGTGGTGTGCATGTTGTTGTAGCGCAGCCCGTCGGCCGCCAGCGCATCGAGGTTGGGCGTGTTGATCGGACTGCCGTAGCACCCCAGTTGGCCGAAACCCGTGTCGTCGAGGACGATGAACAGCACGTTCGGCGCGCCTTCCTTGGCGCGGAGCGGCTCCGGCCAGGCCGGCTGGGAGACGTCGAAGGTCCGACCGACGACTCCGTTGAATGCCGCACCCGGTTTGTATTCCCTCAATGCCACCTGCCTGACCCTCCTGCTTGTCGTCTGGTGGACAACACGATCGCCAAACCGCCCCCGGTCGGCTTGCCATCGCGATGCGGTTGCGTTCCTCGGACGAGTTGGCGTGCTCCTTGTCGTCGAGGCGGTCGGGCAGCGGCTCCGACGGAGACGATCCCAGACAGCCGATATGCCGTGCACGGAAGCGGTCTCGCCCACGCATCGCACGCCCGAGGTTACGACGGCCAGGGGTGCAGAATCATGATTCGAAACGGTGTAATTGGAAGCACACGCCCAGAGCCGATCGCCGCTCGGGCTACGTCGTGAGCGCGGTCGGGGACCGTGGGCGAACATCGCTGCCCATGCCGATGCCCTGGGCGTCGCCGATGGCGGCAAAGACCCGGTCCCGTTCGACCGGGAACCCGAGCGCCACGGTTTCGTCGAGCGTGCGGAGTTCGACCTCAACGGAGGTGCGGAGTTCCGCCGGCACGGCGACGGCGAGGTCCGCGAGCAGGGCGCGAAGGCGGCGGACCACCTGGACGGAGGTGGCGCCGTACTGGCGGATCTCGGTCATGGCCAGGGTGAGGTAGTCCTCCCAGTCGGGCATCGGCGCCACCAGTCTCGGCCGGCCGCTCGCACCGCAAAAGGCGCCGCCGGACAGGCGCCGCCCGGCGAGCAGGACCAGAAGGTCTTCGATCCGGTCGACGACGTGGACGGCGGTGGTCGGGTCGTTGATGGCCGGCGAGAGGGCCTTCACGGCGATGTCGACGAGGATCCGCAGCGCGAACGCCGGGTCCTGCTCGAACGTGCGCTCGGGACCGAGCGCGATCACGCGCCGCATCGCCCGTTCGCGCAGATGCCGCCGCCCACCGTAGACCTCCAGGATCACGGTCCCGGTAGCGACGTAGTCGCCGACAGCGTGCGGCAAGACGAACAGGCAGTCCTCGCGCTCCGCGATGGCGACCAGGCCGCGTGCCGCGACCGCCAGGATGACGCCGCCTTCGCCGGTGTTGAGTAACCTCTGTACCGGTGCGCCGGTCGGCAGGGCAATCGGTGAGCCGCCATCGCCGGCAGGCTCGTCGTGGCGGTGGGGATAGACCTGCATGACGACGCGGCGCCCGATGCCGGCGACGCGTGTCGCCGCCGTCGCGGGGCGCAGCGTGTGGACGAAGGCGCTGAGAAAGGCGAGGAAGAAGATCACGCTGGCGAAGATGAGGAGACCGGCCACCAGGAGCGACAGGCCGGGAACGAAGCCGTTGCGCACCCGCGCCATGACGAGGAAGGTGTACATCATCGTGCCGACGAAGACGCCGATGCTCAGCTTGAGCCTCGGATCACGGTAGGCCACGTGGAGGACGCGCGCCGAGAGTTGCGAACCGCCGAATTGGGGCAGGAGCAAGAGCATCGTGAAGACGAAACCGATGAAGCTGATCGTCCCGGCGAAAATCGCCGCGAGCAGGGTGACCGCCGTGCCCTCGCTGTAGGTTAGCGAGTCGGGTCTCGTCCCCGACTGGTCGAGTTTGAGCATGGCGAGCGCGAGCACGACGCCGAGCGCGGCGCAACCCACCGGGATCACCCAGAAGCTGCTCTGCCAGTATTGCCGCACGCGAAACGTCAAAATCCAGCGCATCGCCGGCCCACGCCACTTTCCATGCCCGGCGGTCGACGAGTCACCTGGGTGCACCGCCACTCGCGGGCGCTGCGCGCAAGGCTTCCGTCACCCGGCCGCCGGCACCGACGCTGCCAAGCGTATGGCGTTCGGGACGGGAGTGGGTCGACCAGGAGGGAGCAAAAGCGGACCATTCGGGGCGGCCGGGGAGTTGGCAGTCCGTAGTCACCGGCCGGTGCCGCGATGTGACGGTGCGGCGGCGACCCGTGCTCGGGCGACCGCTCCTAGTGGAACGCCGCCTTGATGCCGACGATGAACCCGCCGATGGCGACGAGGATCAGGCCGCTGACCAGGCGACGTGCCCAATGCTCGTGCAGCAGCTTGCCGACGCGCCAGCCGTAGCCGAACAGGAAGAGGAACGCGACCGCCTGGGCCAGGTCGATCGCGTCATCGACGGTGAGTAGACCGAGCGCGGAGAGGATCATGACCAGCGTCGGCCCTTGAGCGCCGACCAGGATGGGCGCGACGTCGCGTCCAATCGCGCGCAGCTCGTCCCACAACAGGGTGCGCCCGCGGGAGAGCATCTCGGCGATCGAATCGGCGTAGGCGTCGACGAGGGCGACCGCGAGCGTCGTCCCGAAGAGCGAGACCGCGGCCTGCCACGCCGACGGCGGGTGGAGCTCCATCACCTGCAGCACCGCCAGGACGGTCATCAGACCGTAGATCGCCCGCGAGACGGCCGCGTGGCCGACCTCCCGCACTGCAGACGTCGGCTCGCCACCTCCGCTGCCACCCGTCATTCGCCCCACGCCCTCCGTTCCTCACTCGATCCGCCACGCGGCCGCGACCGACCGCTGCCGGGCATCCCCTTCCCTCGGTTGCCCGGCTCCGGCGTCGGGTGCACTTCGCGCGGCGGCACCGCGAACCTGAGTAACCCTCGCCTACGGCACCGCCGCGTTCTCGGCGCTGGCCTGCTTGTAGTAGTACGCGCTCATCTTGGGCGTCCGCTGCTGGGTCTGGTAGTCGACGTAGACCAACCCGAACCGGTTGGCGAAACCGGCGGTCCACTCGAAGTTGTCCATCAGGCTCCAGAGGAAGTAGCCCCGCACCGGCGCCCCATCGGCGATCGCCCGCTGGAGTTGGGCCAGGTGGTTGCGCAAGAACATCACGCGGTCGGTGTCATAGACGCAGCCGTCGGCGGCCAGCGTGTCGCTCGCCGCGCAGCCGTTCTCGGTGATGTAGATCGCCTTCGGGTGCCAGAGCGACTCCACCTGCCGCGGGGCCCAGTAGAGGGACTCGGGTCCGAGCAGGTGCCAGGACGAGGCCATCTTCGGGTGCGAGGCGTTGAGCGGGACCGCCCGGTACCCCGGCGCCTGATCGGCGGCCAGGACGTACTCGCTCGGCCGGTAGACGTTGATGCCGACGAAGTCGACCGGCGTGGCGATCACCTTCAGCTCGTCGTCGGTGAACTTCGGGGCGTCGTTGCCGGCCGCCTGGAGGTACGCGTCGGTGTACTTCCCTTCGAGCATGACGGTCAGGTAGCCGGCATTCTGTTCGCGCGTGGCGATCTCGGCGGCCTTGATGTGCTCGGGGGTCGGGACCAGCGGCACGGCGCAGTTGATGTTCTCGGCGAAACCGCACTCGGTCCCCGGTTTTCCCCTGGCCCGGATCGCCTGCACGGCCAGGCCGTGGCCGAGCACGCTGTGGTGGCGGACCTGGTTCAGCGCGGCCGGCTCCAGCTTGAGCCCGGGGGCAAGTTCGATGCTCACCTGCTTGCCGCCCACCTCCAGGTCGAGTCCGCGGTGCCCCATGTCCACGAACGAGTGGAACTCGTTGATCGTGAAGAAGTGCTTGACCCGATCGGAGAGCTGCTCGGCGACGTACCCCGCGTAGTCCGCGAACGCCGCGACCGTGTCGCGCGACTGCCATCCGCCCTTGTCCTGGAGCGCCTGCGGCAGGTCCCAGTGGTAGAGCGTGGCGAAGGGTTCGATACCGGCGGCGAGGAGTTCGTCCGCCAGGCGGCTGTAGAAGTCGAGACCCTTGGCGTTCGGTTGGCCGGTGCCGTCCGGGAAGATCCGGGGCCAGGCGATCGAGAACCGATAGGCCGTGATCCCCAGGCTCTTCATCAGCGCGACGTCGTCCCTGTACCGATGGTAGTGGTCGTTGGCGACGTCGCCGGTGGACCCGTCGTGGATCTTGCCGGGCGTGTGGGCGTAGGTGTCCCAGATCGAGCGGCCCTTGCCGTCCTCGTTCCAGGCGCCCTCGATCTGGTAGGCCGAGGTGGCAGCGCCCCACTGGAATCCCTGCGGAAACGTGCGACGGCTGTTTTGGTCGGCCATGGCTTCGTCCCTCCTGTGTCGCGATGATCTGCCGACTACTGAACCGATGACCTGACGTTCTCGCTGTGCCTCCTTTCGCTCGGCAGTGACGGCGCGCGCGTCATACGGGGTGCGCGATCGGGTCGCATTGAGCGTCACGCTGGGGCGTGCGGCCGTCGCCCTGGAGGTATTGCCGCCAGCCCGAGAGCACCTGGTGGACGGTTGCGGCCCCGACAATGGACTCCTCCGGCCGTGGCAGCGCGACGGGCGCGAGGATGAACGGGCGCGTCTGCGGGCCGCCGAGACCGCCGTGGAACGAGATCAGCTCCTCGAACGCGCACCCCTCGTCGAGTTCGGGGTCGTAGAAACTCCCGGCCATGATGTCGGCGACGTGCGGGAAGCCGTCGGTGCGGAGCAGGTGCCGTGGCGCGTTGGGTGAGAAGGCGGCGAGCGGATCCTCGCCTTCGACCCGGCCCTCGTCGAGGTAGTGCTCGCCGCGTGGACCGAGCGCGACCGCGCCGTGCGCGGCCGAGCGGACCAGGATCCAGCCGACGTGCGGGTGCGACCGCAAGGCCGGGATCAGGCGCGGATGGCGCGCTTCGAGCTCCTCGCGAGTGAGCCGGCGCGGCTCCTCCATCAGGTAGATGAGACCGAGGTTGCCCGAGCCGAGCACGACGACCCGTCGACCGGAGATGTTCTTCTTCGACGGCTTCGCCCGTTTGCCGGTTTGGCCGGTCGCCTCGCCGATCGCCAGGCCGACCATGTGCTGCTGCTCGTCGCCGCCGGCGATGCCTTCGACCTCGGCCGCCTCGACCGATCGCTCGACCAACTCGTCCAGACCGTAGCCGTTCCGCTGCTTGAAGGTCGCGCCCTGGGTTTGGCCGTGGTCGGAAAGCACGACGATCTCGTACGGCCGCGGGGCGTAGCGGCGCGCCCGCTCGATGCGGCCGAACTGCTCGTCGAGTTTGCGCAACGCTTCGAGGGTGTCCGCGCGTTCCAACCCCGAGTGGTGGGCGACCTCGTCGTAGCTCGAAAAGGTCGCATAGATCGCCGGGCGCCCGCGCATCATGTCCGTGAGCACGCCGTACACGATCAGGTCGCGCACGATGACGCACATCGCCCCGCGCATCAGCGGGTAGATGCCGCCACGGTGGCCCCGCGGCCGGACGTCGCGCCGTTTCTGCCGCACGGCCGCCGACCACTCGATCAGCACCTCCCAGACGAACAGGACCAACGCGCGCGTGACGTTGAACGAGTTGGCGAAGAACGCGCGGTAGCCCGGGTTGGCGCGCTTTTCCTCCTCCATCCGGCTGACCGTGAGGATCACGGCTTCGGCCTCGCCGGAGAGGAGGTTGCCCCGGCTGGCGCCGCCGTCCACGAGCAGCCCGATCCCGGTGGCCCGCTCGCGCTCGATCCGCGCGCAGTCGGGCGGCGCGGAGCAGGTCATCATCGTCCCGCTCTCCTTTTCGACCCAGCGGAAAGCCGGAATGTCGTGGTTGGAGCCGAGCAGGATACCCGCCTGGCTCGCTCCGGTCTGGGACGACAGATCGGGCTCCCACTCGAGCAGGTAGTGCGTGTCCTCGGCGAGCCAGCGCGCCATATTCGGGGCGTTCCCGTCGCGCATCGCCCGCCGCAGCACCGGCAGCGCCAGTCCGTCGATCTCGAGGAACACGATCCCCGGCACGTCGGTGCGTGATATGCCACCTTGCCGCCCGGCGACCCGCTGCACGACGCGGAGCGAGTACGCGTCGTCGTCGTTCGCCGAGAACACGACCTCGAGGACGACGCTCACGGCGGCGAGGACGATCGCCGCGAGCAGCGCCCACCCGAACGAGTCGACGGTGAAGCTGCCGAGCACGTCGTCGGCGATCTGCAGGACGAAGGCGTTCAGCACCAGCGCAAGCAGAAAACCGAGTACGAGCGTCAGGGGCAACCGTATCGCGGCGAAGACGGGCGGTACGACCGCGTTCAATGCGCCGATGATGAGGGCGACGAGCAAAGCGCCGCCGGCGTCGGCGACGTCGACCCCTGGCAGGATCGCCGCGGTCACGGCCAGCGCGATCGCGCCGATCACCAAGGAGACGAGCAATTGCAGCGGCTTGAATCGAAGCAGCTCCGGCTGCCAGATGCGCGTTTCGCCGTGCTCCATCGGGCCGCGATCGGTGCCGCGATCGTCCTGCGTCACGATGCTCCCTCCTCGTTCAAGGAATTCAATCTGAAGTTATCGTCCATTGCGCGCATCACCCTTATACCACCGCGCCGAGCACGCGGACCGTCGACGGCCCGAGCGCCTGCGCGACCTTCGGCCGCCCCAGCAGGCGCTGCGCCAGCCGCCGCATCGCCACGGCCACCGCGTAGCGGGCGACCAGGACCAGGGCTGCGGCGCCGAGGCGAGCCCCGATCGTCAGCGCCAGGTCGACCGCGTGGTCAATCTCGCTCGTCCTCCCGGACCGGCGGCCTCCACGGTGCCGGGCTTGGCGCCGGTGCCAGCCGCCGCCACTCGCTAGATCCGCACGGCGCGGCGCAGGCGCCGCTCGTTCCTCTGCGCCAGCCCGCTGATCGCGAAGATGACGACGAAGAGGAAGAGCGACAGACGCTGGTAAAGGCTCGACGACGGGTCGGTGGTCACGGTTTCGAACCGGGAATGGAACAGGACCTGGGTGCCGTAGAGGATCATGAACGACCCGCCGGCGGCCATCGCCAGCAGGAGGAGGTTGTCCCCGAGCCGGCGGCCGAAAAAGGCGACGAGCGCGGCGGCGGCGACGGCGACGACGAGCGAGAAGACGTCGCCGGGCCGGGAACCGAAGATGTCGATGAGGCCGAGCACCGCGATCCCCAGGATCAGGCCGAGGACGGCACCGGCGATCCAGAGGGCGAAACCGACCAGCGCGTAGAAGGCGAAAGCGACGACGAAGCCGGCGATGAAGGCCGAGACGATGCGGACGGTCTCGGACTGCCCCTCGAGGACCTTCATGGCCAGCAGAAAGCCGAGCCCGAAGCCGATCGCCCCCAGCGCGAACTGGAAGAGCAGCGTGCCGTAGACGGCGACGAAGACGCCAGCGCCGACGAGTGCGATGCCCCAGAGCAGGTTTTGTCCCGACACGGCGCTCCTCCCATTCGCTGCGGACGACCGCACGATCGGCCTCCCGGCCCAGCACCACCAGGTGGCCGCCTGCCCGCCGAGCAGGCGGCAGCCATACCCGCGACCACCGGTTCTGCTACGCCCCGACCGTCGCGATCGGTCCGCAGTTCTGATCGGTCACGGGTTGCCACCCCGCCATGGCGGGGATTCCAATCAGCACCTCAACTCCCGAACGAGCGACCTTCCAGGTGCGCCTCGCCGGTGAGTCCAAGGTCCTCCGCGCTCTTGCCGAGGGCAACCTCGTAGGTGCCCTCGGCGATGCGCCACTGCCCGGCACCGCCGTCGAACCGCGCGAGCAACCGCGGATCGGCCGTGATCGACACCTGGCGGGACTCGCCCGGTTGCAATTCGACCCGCTCGAAACCGAGGAGTCGCCGGCGTTGCTCGCTCGTTCCGATGAGACCCAGGCGCTTGTCGCCCGCCGCTTCGGCCAGGTAGAGCTGCGGCACGGCGGCCCCGGCGCGGTCGCCGGTGTTTTTCACGGTGAAGGTTGCCGAGATGGTGTCGCCACCGGTGACCGAGAGATCGCCGTGCTCGAACGTCGTGTAGCTGAGGCCGTGACCGAAGGCAAAGAGCGGCTTCTGGTTTTGCTTGGCGAACCAGCGGTAGCCGACCTCGGCACCCTCGTTGTACTCGACCGTGGTCGGCGTTCCCCACGGCGTGCCCATGCCGGGTAGCTCGGGACGCGGCGTCTGGCCGAGATCGACCGGAAACGTGACCGGCAGGTGACCCGACGGGTTTAACTTCCCGGTGAGCACCTCTGCGATCGCCTGGCCGCCGGCTTGGCCGGGGTACCACGCCTCGACGATCGCCTTCACCTTGTCGCGCCATGGCATCGACACCGGGTTGCCGGTCTCGAGCACCACGATCGTGTTGGGGTTCGCGGCGGCCAGATCATCGATCAGGGCGTCCTGGCCCCACGGCAGCGACAGACCGGGCAAGTCGTAGCTCTCGCCTTCGGCGCGAACGCCGAAGACGATAACCGCGTCCGAGCGCTTCGCCAGCAGCACTGCCTCGTCCGGGGTCTGCCCGGGATCGAAATCGATCTCTGCCCGGGGCAGCAGCTTCTTCAACTCGGCCAGCGGCGACGACGGCATCAGGAAGAGGTTGCGGGCATGGCCCATCGGACCGGCGCCACCGATCGGGATGACCGCCGCGTACCCGCCCGGCGGCAAGACGGCGCCCGAACCCATGCCGCTCGCCACGCCGATCTGGGCGTAACCGCCGATCACCGCGATCTTGAGCGGCTTGTCGCCCGGCAGCGGCAACGCACCGTCGTTCTTCAGCAGCACGATCCCCTGCCGCGCCGTCTCCAGGGAGATCTCGTTGTGTGCCGCCATGTCGACCGCGGGTACCTCACCCCAGGCGTCGACCCCCACGGCGTAGATCGAGCGGAGGATGCGGCGGACCATCTCCGACAGCCGCTCCTTCGGGAACTTGCCCTCCGCGTACGCCTGCTTGAGCGGACCCGTGAACTGTTCCCCGCCCCACTGCACCGCGTCCAACTGGACGCCGCATTCCTGGTCGAGCCCCGCCAGGGCAAACTCCCAGCTGGGGGTGGCGCCCCAGTCGGACATCACCCAACCCGGGTAACCCCAGGCGTCCTTGAGCACCTCCTGAAGCAGGACGCGGTTGCCGCCGGTGTAGTCGCCGTTGACCTTGTTGTAGGAGGTCATGATCGCGCCGGCCTGCGAGCGCTCGATCGCGATCTGGAAGGCGAGCAGGTCGGACTCACGGTGCGCGACCGGGTCGATCACCGCGTCGAGCCAGTGACGGTTGGTCTCGTTGCAGTTGAGGCAAAAGTGCTTCAGGGTCGAGACCACACCCTGGGACTGGATGCCGTTGACCAACTCGGCGGCGATGACGGCGCTGTGCCACGGGTCCTCGGAGAGGTACTCGAAGTTGCGCCCATTGCGCGGGTCGCGGGCGAGGTTGTTGCCGCCGGCCAACTGCACGTTGAAGCCGCGACTGCGCGCCTCTTTGCCGATCGCCTCGCCGGACGCCCGCGCGAGTGCCGGATTGAAACTCGCGCCGAGCGCGATGCACGCGGGCATCGCCGTCGCCGTGTCCCCCTCCCGGCCGACGTAGCCCGGATTGGTGACGCCCATGCTCGCGTCGCTCATGTGCAGGGCCGGCACACCCAGCCGGGGCACGCCCGGTGTGTAGGCGGCGCTCATCTTTGTTCCTTCCGGGATGCGCTCGTCCCGGACGGGTATGAAGTGTGCAATCTGTCCCATGAGGCCGATGATCAATGCGAACCGCTCGTCGTCGGTCATCTGCTGCTCGGTTACACGGGCACGAACGTCGAATCGTGATTCAGCCGCTGCGGTTTCCGGTTGGACTGCGGTAACCATGTGAACCTCCTCATTCGAACGAAGCGTTCACGAAGCCCACGCGCGGTATCAGTGGTTTGACTGGTCGGCCAGAGGTGAGTATCTCCGGTGTTTCTTCGAGCGCCGGCCGATCTCCCGTCGAGACCGCGTGCCTACTCGCTTTCGACGATCGTGCGGCCGTTGAGCGGCTGGACCGGGCGCGCGTTCTCCGCGAAGATGCCGCGGAAGGCCGCGGCCTGCTCCTTGGAAACGTCCATCGTCTGCACGAAGACGACCCACTTCACACCCTCGCTGCACGGCGGGGTCGTGAGGGAACCGTCGTAGCGGTAGGTGCTCTTGTCGGCCGGCAGCAAGTCGCTGAGGTTGACGGTTCCGTCGACGCTCTGCTCCGGACCGGCGGTGGGAGGCATGTTGTCGAAGACCGGTTTGAGGGCGGCGTTCTCGGCGCCTTCCGTGAGGAGGACGGCGAGCACCGCGAGGTTGCCGTCCTGGTCCTTGTGGACGAGGTGGAGTTCCATCGCCTGCGCCTTGCCGTCGATCTGGTGTTCGCTCGGCGTGTGGAAGTGGAACTGCGTCAACTCGTACGTCGTGCCGTCGAACGCGATCGTGTTGCCCGGCGGGGCGGTGACCTGGATGGTGTGGCCGTTGTTGATGATCCTGATCGGCGACAGCGCTTGCTCGGCGAAGGTGAGGTCCGGCACGTCGCCGTGGGTCGGGTTGGCGATGTCGATCGGCGATTGGGCGGTGCCCTGCGAGCAGGCGGCGTACGCCGGATCGAGGTCGCCCCAGTGCGCGGGTCCTTCCTCGCCCTCGTAGGTCCAGTGGGCTGGGGTCGGCGTGCCGCCGGCCGTCGGCGTCGCGTCCGCCGCCTCGGACACGATCCACCCCCGTCCCGCGACGGCCAGCCCGAAGGCGCCGGCACCGGCCGCACCGGCCCGGACCAACGTCCGCCGGCTGAGTCGTGCCGCTCCGAGATCACTGCACAGCTTGCACACGAGCGTCGTCTCCTCTCCTGAAATCACGAGCCACCTTTTCCGGTTTCGATACACCCGCTTCTACACCTGTCCCACCATTTTCACCTCCACCTCTTCGCACCCCCGCTCACGCGCCGGGATGGGCCCAACGCCCGGTATCCGCCCCAGCGCGATCCGTAGTGCCAATACGCGGCGAACGTCGAAAGCGAGGCCGCATACGTTGCAAGCCGCAAGACGCGGCGGGCATCGATTAGTTGCTTCACGCGGCAAACCGATGCCCATTCGACGCAGACACGCGACGCCATGCCCATCGCGCGGCGCGAAACAATCACGCCGACCAGTGCTCGTCTGTCGGCGAGGAGATCGTCCACCGTCCGCCCCCGTGTCACGACGATCCGCGGACCGCGCTCCGGTGCCGAAACGACGGCTTCACACGCGCTGCGCCTCGTCGCCATCGACGCACTCGACGAGCAGAAGCGGCAAGCCGAGGTCGTAGAGCCCCGTGAGGACCCCGATCAGCGCCGCCTGGTCGGGGAGCGTCCCCTCCAGGACGGTGCAGCCGGCCTCGCCGTCGTCTGGCCTGATGCTCATCCCGCCCAGCCGGTCGGACCAACTGGCGCGCAGCGATCCCTGAACGCGGATCACGTAGGTCCCGGGCCCGTACCAGGTGCGATGCCGGCGTTGAGGGGTCGGCATCTCCCTGCCTCCGGCGGCGGCCCCCACGCTCGGCGGTCGCCGACGTCAATGCCTGTGCCGAGCGCGCACCAGCACCGGCGCACGCCGTGGCCATGGTCGTACGGAAGAGATCGTCGTCTGCGTTGGGTCGTGTCGCGCGTGGTTCCGATACCGAAATGATGCGCGCTGCGTGTGGCGTGGGGCATCGCCCATATGGTAGGAAAAGGTATGAGACCGCACCCGTGCGGGCGGGTCCGTCAGCCGGTCGACACCAGACCGGCGGCCATCGCCCGGCGGACCGCCTGGCGCCGGCCGGAGACCCCCAGCTTGCCGTAGATATTGGTGGTGTGGCTCTTGATCGTGTGCAGCGAGATCGCGAGCTCCTCGGCGATCTCTTTGTTCGACAGGCGTTTCGCCAGCCCGTCGAGCACGTCCATCTCCCGTTCGGTGAGGGGCTCGACGAGCGGCGCGTCGAGGAGCAGCGGTGCCGCGATGCCGTCCGCCGCCCTCGCGGTCCGAACGTCGGGCGGTGGCATGACCGCGTCTGCCGGCGACGGCGTGAGGATGGCGGCGACGAGTCGAAGGGCAAGCGGCGAGGGATCGGTCTGTCGCACGTGGGCATCAAGCAGCGTTGCCATCGGCGTGCC
Organism: Thermomicrobiales bacterium; assembly: GCA_036558305.1. Lineage (GTDB taxonomy): Bacteria > Chloroflexota > Chloroflexia > Thermomicrobiales > UBA6265 > DATBFX01. The sequence continues at coordinate 13,228 of DATBFX010000271.1, forward strand.
GAGGTCGACGAAGGAGCGGACGAACCCGCGCGGCTCGGCGAGCGCGAGCGCCTCGGCGATCGTCGCCAGCGCGGCAGGCAACCGTCTTTGGGCCTGCTGAACCAGCGCCTTGTGGGCCAGCAGCGCGATCCTGAGCTGCACCGAGTGGACCGTCCTTGCGTACCGCAGCAGATCGTCGAGGGCGGCGTCGGCTTCGGCGAGGCCATCGGGGGAACCTTCGGTGAGGAGCACCCTCGCCCGCGTCAGGGGCGGAATCTCGAATTCCTGGACCCCACCGGGATCGGGGGCGCGGCTCGACCGCAGCCAGCGGAGGGCCGGCGCCAACTCCCCCCGCCCGAGGGCCAGCCGGGCCTGGAACGAGCGGACGATCGGGATGGCCGCCGTGTGGTCGGTCGCGATGAGCCGGTCGAGGTAGCGGTTCACCGTCGTGTCGGCGTCGACCCGGCGCCCCGCCATCTCCTGCGCCAATGCCAACCCGAGGGAGGCGCGGACCAACTGAATACTGCCCGACTCCGGTTCGTCGACCGCCGCCGCGAAGTGGCCGATCGCCTCCTCCAGGTGGTCCTGCTCGTAGGCGACCGTGCCCAGGTAGGCACGCGCCGTGGTGGCGCCCCAGCCCAGGCCATGGGCGATCGACAGGGCGAGCAGTTCCTCGGCCGTCTGGCGGCACCGCGCCAGATCGCCGGCCGTGAGCCAAACGGCCATCAGACCGAGGTGGGCGCATTGCGCGCGGTGCAGCGCGAATGGATCGGAGCGGTCGCCGCACTCGGCCCGCGCCCGGGTCAGCACGCGGATCGCGCCGTCGTGGTCGCCGACCAGGTGCCGAGCACCCCCCGCGTAGACGAGCGCGGTCGAGGCGACGGCATACGTCTCCCAGGGGATCACCTCAACCACGCGCGTTGCCGCCTCCAGGGTCTTCTGGGCCGGCAAGTCGTAGCGGGCAAGGAACACCTGTCGTAGGAAGCCCGCCTCCGCCCGCCACCGCTCGACGGCCGCGGGGTCGGTCGTCCCGCCGCCCCGGTCCACCAACGCCTCGACCCGCTCCAGCGTGGAGACGAAGGCATCGATTTGCCCGCGGAGCCGCTGCACCCACGCCTGGGCCAGCAGCAGGTCTGCCCGGCCCTGGATCTGCTCGGGCGGCAGCAAGTCCAACCAGCGCTCGATCGCCAGCCATCGCCACTCGGCGAGCGCGCGCTGGACGTGGCGGCCGACCAGTTCCGCGGCCGCGGTCGGGTCGCCGGAGGCAAGGGCATGCGGGATTGCGTCTTCGATCAGGTCGTGGTCGGCCAGCCAGCCACTGGCGCGGCCGTGGAGGTCGCGCAGCGCGGCCTCCCCTTCGGTCTCGACGAGCCGCCGCAGGAGCAGGTCGCGGAACAGGTGGTGGTAGCGGTACCAGCGGCGATCCTCGCCGAGCGGAATCACGAACAAGCCGGCGCGTTCCAGCCGCTCCAGCATCGCCTGGCTCTCCAACCCGATCGGGGCCGGATCGAGGAGCGCGTCGCAGAGGTCGGCGCACAGGCGCTCGGGCACGGCGGTCCGCAGCAAGAAGCGCTGCACGTCTTCGGGCTGGCCGGCCACCATCTCGTCGGCCAGGAACGCCTCCATCGCGAGTTCCGCGCCGGTTAGCGCCGGGAGATCGCCCCCGCGCCGCAGGGCGAGCGTCGCCAACCGCAAGCCGGCGACCCAGCCCTCGGTGCGCGCCTGGAGCAAGTCGACCAAGTCGGCATCGGGCTCCCGGTCGGTGGCGTCGCGCAGCAGGGCGCGGGTCTCGCCGCCGGTGAAGCGCAGATCGTTCGAACGCACCTCGGCGAGCAACCCGTGCGCGCGGAGTTGGACCAGCGGGAGGAACGGGTCGACGCGGGTGGCGAGCACGAGCCGAAGCCGGGGCGGCGGGTACCGGAGGAGCGCGGTGAGGAAATCGTCGACCTGGGAGTCGTCGACCGCGTGGTAGTCGTCCAGGACCAGGACGAGGTCGTCCGCCAGATCCAGCAGCTCGTCGCCGAATTCGGTCGCGAGATCGGCCCCGGCCGGCGCACCTGCCATGCGCAGCAGGCCGAGCGTCGAGCGGCCGGCGGCGGGGGCGACCGTTTGCAGCGCGGCGACCACGCGCTCGACGAAGGACGCGAGGTCGGCGTCGCCGTCGTCGAGCGAGAGCCAGGCAGTGGGGGCGGAGACCGTGGCCAGCCACTCGCAGAGCAGCGTCGTCTTGCCGCACCCGGCGGGGCCGGACACGAGCGTGAGCGGCTTGCCGAGCCCCTCGTTCAGTTGCGAAAGGAGGCGCGGGCGTACGATGAGCCCGCCCCCGAGTTGCGGTCTCAGGAGCTTCGCCCGTCGGACTTTCGCCGGCTGCTGCGCGGACATTCGGCCCCTCCGCTTCGTATCGTACTACTCCGGAGTGGGCTGCGATTTCCCGGACAGGCACCAGTCTTGCCAAGTATACTAGCGAATAACGACATGGCGCATGGTCCCAATAGATGCAATAGCCGGCCGCGCCCGTTGGCACGGCACCCCGGATCTCCCGCGCCGGACAGCACTCGGCCACGTTGTCGCTCAACTCCAGTCCGGTATTGACACAAAGGAGCAAATAATCTACTCCGTTCTCCAAGCGGACCCCTCTGGACGGTGGCGGGCCTGGGCAGGCAGAGAATCGGCCCCGGCCAGACCGCCCGGTCACCCCGGTCCCGACGGCGCCACCCTCTCCGCACCACACCCAGCGCCGCCGGCGAGCGCGACGCGTTGCCCACGGGGCAGCGGCCACGCACCGACCGCCGTGTCGGCCGCCGCCTCCCCCCACCGGACCGGGCGCGATGCCCCAGACACAGCGCCGCCCTCACGGCGCCGCCCCGGCCGTCCGCTCGTAACACCAACACGCCTGGCCCCCCTCGTTCTCCCCCCAGGATTGGGGGGCAGGAGGGGCCAAACCTCAGTCCGAAGCCGTCGCCTCGGCCTCCAACGGAATCACGTCCTCCGCCTCCCCGACCGAACGTGAGGGCGCCCCCGACAAATGAGGGTAGGCCCGAACATCCCAGGCCACGACGCCGGCCACGGTCAACGCCGTCGCCGCCGACAGCATCAGCGGCGAGAGCTGCGAACCGACCGCCGCCAGCCCGGCAAAGACCACCAGCGCCACCGGGCGCGAGACCGAGTAATGCCCGAACGTCACCCCTTTGAACAGGAGGTGACCGGCCAGGAAGAGCGCGGGGCCGCCGACGACGGTCGCGATCGTCGCCGCGTCGGCGTGACCGGTCGGATGGGTCAAGGTCAACTCGTCGCCGACGGCGGTCAGGATGATGCCGGCCACCATCGGCAGGTGGAAATAGGTGTAACCGGACCGGCCGAGTCGACCCGGATCGCTCATCCGGGCGATCACCTCGCTCGCCGCCTCGGCGCCGCGGTCGAAGTAGATCCACCAGAGGGCGACGGTGCCGAGGAAGGAGACGACGAACGCCGCCACGACCGCCGCCGAATGCTCCAACTCGCCAAAAGTGGCGCCGGTGACGAGGATCGACTCGCCGAGGGCGACGATCAAGAAGAGTTGGCACCGCTCGGCCAGGTGCGTCCCCGCGATCGCCCAGTCGCGCGTCGTCGAGCGGCCCAATCGCGGCGTGAAGAAACCGCAGAGCGGCGCGGCGAAGTCGACCAGCACCGCCCCCAACCAGAGCAGATCCCGCGTCGATCCCTCGGCAACTCCACCGGCCAGCCAGAGGGCACCGGAGACCACCGCCCAGCAGACGATCCGTTGGAAGTTGCGCCGCAACGGGGGTTGCTCGCTCGACGCCATGACCACGAAGGCGGAGCGCCCGACCTGCATCGCGACGAAGGCGCCGGCAAAGACCAATCCCTGGTCGCCGAAGGCCTCGGGCAAGGCCGCCGACATAATCAGGCTGAGGAGCATCACCGCGATCAGGACGAGGCGCACCGGTCGCCGGTTGGGATCGAACCAGTTGGTGAACCAGGCGGTGTAGATCCAGACGGTCCAGACGGCCGACAGCAGCAGAAAGGTCTGCAACGCCCCGTGGACCGTCAGGTGGGCGAGAAGGAGATGGGACAGTTGGGTGACTGCGAAGACGTAGACGAGGTCGAAGAACAACTCGATGAAGGTGACCTGCGAACTCCCGTCACCCCGCCCTCGCAGAAGACCCCTCAGCATGTGGCCGTTACTCATCGGCTCCCACCGCGGCGACCTTCGCCAACCCTACCTTTGAAGTGTACTCATCGGGCAGGGCCGGAGCCGTCGCCCCACGGCGGGTCGACGGGAGGGGAGCGGCGGCCGATCAGGAACTGAAGCCCATCACCTCGTCGATCGGCGGCGGGTTCGGGTCCATGACCCAACTCTCGTCGGGCACCACCGGCGTCGTCGTTTCGTCGGGCAGCACGTACTGGTAGTACTGGCCGTCGGTGCCCAGGAGAAGCAGGCGATCGGGATCGTCGTGGTGTTGGCCGACGACGGCAAAGACGGTGGTCATCGCGGGTATCCCCGGTTCGGTCGGACGGCGTCTCATGATGGACAGCGATGCATAGCGAATGCCAGGACCGATTGGGTCGGACTGAGCGGCGACGGGGGTTCAGCCGAGCCCCGGATCGCCGGCGCTGCCGCGGGGGGCGGAACGCCGCGCGACACGACCGGGTGCGCGGTCGCGCGGGAGGAAGCTGGTCGGTCCCATGTAGGTGTAGAGGAGCGGGCCGACGAACGGGAGCGTGAGGATCAGCAGTCCCCAGGCGACCTTGTTGTTGCCACGGACGCTGGGCCGGCGAAGCAGATCGCGCATGGCATAGATCGTCAACCCATACTGCACGGCGGCCAGCAACAGGATCGCGATCGCCAAACTCCACCGTTCCAGAGACATCGGCGCCAAGCCCTCCGCGGACAATTGTAGCGCGCAACGCTCCGTACGTACGCAAGATCGGGGCCGAACGCGTTGTCGCAGGGGTTCGTCGAAGTCGAGAACAACGCCCAAAGGCGCGACACGGTCGTTGTGCCAGCGGCTAGCAGACCGGACAGACCGCGACGCTCGCCCGCTCCGACGGGACGGGTGACACGCAGTCAATGATCGTTGTCGCAGACGACGATGATTCAGGCGGGCCACGCGGCCTGCCGGCGGCACGGCCCCCCCGGCCCCCCAATCCTGGGGGGAGACGACCCGTTCACCCCCCAGGATTGGGGGGCCGGGGGGGCCGTGCCGCCGGGCAGAGACCAAGGGCTGGAGAAGTACGCCGCCCTCCGCCTTCGGGTCTACGTCTTTGCCCGCAGGTAGTCGGCGGCAACGAAGCCGGCTTTTCCCGTCGCCGGATCTGCGACCGGGAACCAGGTGAGCCCGTCGGCCTGGCCGGAGGGACCGGTGACGGTGAGTTCGGTTCCCTGGGCGAGTTCCTCCACGATCTCGGCGCTCGTCGAGGGTTGGGCCCGCATGCGGACGCCGTCGTCGGTGACGACGACCGTGGTGCCGGCGCCGATCGGCCCGGAGGTCGCGGTCGGTTGGCCCGCCGCAGTCTCCGCGTCGGCGTTCCAGGTGAAGTAGCGCGGGTCGGCGTCGGTCTGGTAGGGAAGGAAGCGAATGAGGGCGCCGGGGTAATCGGTCGGTTGCTCGAAGGCGACCCAGCCCTCGCGGCTGGCACCGGGGTAGTAGGCACCGGCAGCGTCCGGATCGGGTGGGGTGAGGGTCAAAACGTCGGAGACCGGTTTGCCGTCGGGATCGGCCAGCATGAACGCGGTCGGCGGCAGGTACGCCGGGGCGCCACCGGTCCGGTTGTTCGTCACCTTCACCTTGAACGCCACCCAGTACGGGATGTCGGCGCCGTTCTGGGAATCGGCGAGGGCCGTCGTGCGGTAGTCGCTGCTGGGGTAGAGGTCGTAGACGTCCTGGCCGGTCGCGACCTGGAGGACCTCGATCGCCCAATCGCGGGTCGCCATGACGTCGTTCAAGCCGGCCGGCGCGTCCGGTTTGCGGCCGGTCTTGTTGAGTTTGACGGACCGGGCAGCGACGTCGGCGACGGTCGCCCCGTCTTGGAGCGCGAAGACGCGATCGGCCCAATTGCCGGTCAGCGTCACGCTGTCGTAGAGCAGGAGCAGATCCTTCTCGTCGCTCGCCGCCCCGCCGACGATCCAGCCTTCTTTCGTGTCGCCGGGCGCGACCACCCCGTCGAGTGCCGGGTCGGGCGGAACCGCCGCGACGAAACGCCGGACGAGACCGGACGACCCCGTCACCGCGAAGTCGTTCCCGTCGATGTCGAGCGGCTGGTCGCCGGTGTTGATCGCCCGGAGGCGGACCGCGACGTAGGTGAAGCCGTCGGCGGGCGACTGGTTGAACTGGCTGGCGGCGGTCACCTGCTGGGTGGCCTGGTCGCCGGTCACGACTTCGAGCACGGTCAGTTTCCAGGGACCGGCCTGTCCCTCCTGGTTGAGCGGCACGGGCTCGACACGGGAATCGCCGGGCGCGGCACCGACGATCAGGCGCGACCAATCGGCCCCCGGCGCCGCGGTGGCATGACTCAAACCGGCGACGCCCAAGCCGAGGGCGGCGACGAGCAACACGGCGAGGATCGCGGCCGGGCGACGAGAGAACGAACAGGGATGGCGCATGGCGAGCCATAACTCCTCAGGCTGGCTGCCGGTCTGTGGCGGCACCATTGTAGGGTGCCGCCGCGAGGATGCGCCACTACCGCCGCAACCGCGGCCAACCCCAGGATTCGAGTCGGTGCGTCGCGGCCGTGTCACACGGCCGTTACAATCCGGCGGTATGTTCCTCTCGCAAAACGATCACCGGTCGAACGACCACGTGCGCACCAGGTCGACTCGCTCCGTCATCCGTTCGTATCGCCCGCTTGTCGGCACGGGAAGGAGTGTGTGATGGTTCACGAACTGCGATCGGGCGCGTCCTTGCGATGGCGAGGGACCATCCTCGGTATGGTCGTGGTCTTCGCGCTCGTCGGCGGTCTTGCCGGAGTCGCCGGCACCGAAGCCGCGCAACCGAGCGCCCCGCGGCCCGGTTGCCTACCCGGCGACACACCGGGCGACCGCATCGACGCCGTCATCGGCATCCTCGTCGGCCACACCGCACCGCCGGCGCATCTCTCCGAGAGCTCGGCGTTCGCCGATTGTCCCGCGGCCTTCATCCTCCCCTATATGGAAGGCGACAACTTCGGCAGTTGGCTCGGGATGGACAAGGACGAGGTCTGGGCGCGCTACCAGGCCGGCGACTCGCTGGCGGCGATCGCCAAGTCGCTCGGCAAAGACCGCGCCGACGCCGTCGCCGCCTTGCAGCACCTCTACGGCGCGGCGCTCGACCGGGCGCGTGCCGCGGGCGCGATCACCGTTCGCCAGCGACAGCGGATCGCCGATGCGATCCTGCCCCAATTCGGCTGGCTGGTCGATTGGGTGCACGGCAACGTCCTCGGTGTCGCGACCGGCGACGTCAACCTGGACGCCGTCGCATCCCTGGTGGCGGCCTGCGTGCCGGGCGGCGACGACACCGCCCGGACGGACAACCTCGTGCGGCTGGTTCTCGGGCTGACCGTCGACGGCCTGGGCGGGGCGGCCGCGTTCGACGACTGCACCGGCCCCTTCGGCGTCATCGGCCAGTCGAGCGTCCCGGTCGTGCTGACCGGCATCCTCGGCTCCGACGAGTACTTCCAACGCTACCTGGACGGCGCGAGTCTCGAAGACGTGATCCTCGAGCGGCACGACCGGGCGTTTCTGGACGGACTCTACCGGGATATCAAGAATCGGATCGATCAGGCGGTTGCGGCGGCCGTGCAGGGTGGTCGTCTCTCGGCCGCGGACGGCGACCGCGTCGGTCAGGAGGCGTTCCTGGTCATCGTCGTCACCCTCGGCCACCACCACGGCGATCCCCTGCCGTCGAGCGCCAACTGGACCGCTCCCGACACGGACATCGAGACCGCCGGGTGATCCCCTCCCGACGCATTCGCCCCGTCCGCTCGGCGGCGGCGGGGCGCCGCGGACAATCGGTTCCGCGCCGACTACTCGCCAACGCGCGCTGCGGAGCCGAGATCCGGACACCATCGTTCCAACGCGTTCGGCCGCGCTCGGGTATCGTTCCGGCATGGTTCCGTTGCCGGGGAAGCACCCGGCACTGCGAGGCGCGCGAGCGCGTAGGAGAAGCAATGCTCGAACGGTTCCACGTCCCCCACAATGATGAGGTCCGCGTCGCGGACACGGCGTTATGTCGAACCGTGACCGACATCTTCGTCGCCTGCGGCGTCCCGGTCGAGACCGCGGCCGGTGGCGCGGACGTGCTGGTCACGGCCGATCTGCGCGGCGTCGAGACGCACGGCGTCTCCAACATGCTGCGGTCGTACGTTTCGTGGTTCAGGGACGGGACGCTGAAACCCGATCCCCACGCCACGGTCGTCCACGAAGCGCCGGGTACCGCGACGATCGACGGCGACCGCGGGCTCGGGGTGCTGCAAGGCCGAGCGGCGATGCAACTGGCGATCGACAAGGCGAAGGAGACCGGCGTCGGGGTGGTGACGATGCGCAACAGCGGTCACCTCGGTCCGGTCGGCCACTTCGCGACGCAGGCGGCGCGGCAGGACATGGTCGGCGTCTGCCTGACGGCGATGAGCGTCCTGGTGGTGCCGACGTTCGGTGCCCTGCCTCGCCTCGGTACCAATCCGATCTCGTTCGCCGCCCCCACCGGCAGCGAACCCTACCTCCTCTACGACGCCGCGACGTCGACCATTGCCGGGAACAAGATCTCCCTGGCGCGTCGCGTCGGCGCGACGATGGCGCCCGGCTGGATCGCCGACGCGGACGGTTCGCCGGTCCTGGAAGAGCGACGGTTGGAACCGGGCGATCACTACGCGGGGAGCAGCTTCAGCCTGCTGCCTCTCGGCAGCACGCGGGACCAGGGATCGCACAAGGGGTACGGTTTGGGCCTGATGGTCGAGGTGCTGACGACGATGCTGGCCGGCACCGTCCCCACTATGGTGGAGGACGACCGCCCGCTGGCTCGCCACCACTTCGCCGCCTACAACATCGCCGCTTTTGGCGACGTGGGGACCTTCAAGGGGTCGATGGACCGAATGCTGGCGCTGCTGCGCTCGACACCTCCCGCGCCAGGTCACGACCGCGTCGTCTACCCCGGTTTGCCGGAGCACGAGACCGAACTCGACCGCCGCGCCAACGGGATTCCCCTCCACCGCGAAGTGATCGACTGGTTCGACCGCTGCACCGACGAACTCGGGGTCGCGAGACTGGAAACGCTCTGACGCACCATCGGCACGGCGACCGGTCTCGGCTCAGAGGCCGGTCGGGCTGAGTTCCTCGTCGGGGACCACGGAAAGGGTCAGGGAGATCCGCCGGTCCCGTGGCACCTCCAGCAGGTAGCCACCGGACCGATCGCCCGGAAGGGGGGTCGCCTCGCCGTCGGCGTCGACCCGTGCCACCGCGTAGTTCTCGAAGGTGGGATGGGCCAGGTTCGGTCGCCGGTAGTCGATGAAGCCGCCGCCGATCCGGTAGCTGCCCGCCTGCACCGTCAGGTCGAAGGATTTCCCCGCCGGGCTCACCTTGAAGAACGAGCCCTCGACGATCCGCTCGTCGCGCCGGTTGAAGAAGCGCTCCAGCGGGGCCGGCACCCCTTCGAGGTGGACCGGGTTAACGAAGAAGCTCAACGACGGCGGCCACCCCGACGTCGTCGTCACCGTTGCCTCGACGCGGTGGAATCGACCGTCGGCCGTGTCGATGGCGACCCCATGCGGCCCCTCGCCATCCCTCCCGAGATCGACGGCGTGAGGCACGATCGCGAGGAGCGGGCCCTGCACCTTAACCAGGAGGGTGACCCGGGCCCGGTTTGCCGACTCAGGAACGGCGACCGCGAACGTGCCGTTGTCCGCGGTGGTGGTGCTGCCGAGGAGGGCGCTCATGTCCCCGGAGATCAGCAAGACGCGCAGGTTCGGCGCGGCCCGTCCGTCGATCGCGACCCGTCCCGTCAGCATCGGTGCTCCTTCTCGCTCGGCGGAGGACGACCGCGCCCGGAGGGCGAGCGGGAGGAGGAACAGCGCGCGGCGTCCGATCGGCACGATCCCCTCCGGTCACTACTGGACGTAGTCGAACTTCGGGTACTCCTTGACGAGTTGCTTCTTGAACGCCGCGGGCATGCCGTCCACCTTGCCGCCGCCTTCGGCCTTCGTCGTGCGGTTCACGGTCGCCCGCGCGGTGTAATCCCACTCCACGTAGAGCGAGGTGTGGTAGATCGTCTTGTAGTCCTGGACCAGGAATTGGTCGAAGTGGTCGCGCTCGATCACCCGCGTCGCGCCGGCGTCGAACTGGCGCTTGATGAGGTCTGAGAACTCATGCGGCCGGTCGTAGATCGTCGTTCCGGTGGCGGTGCGGATGTCGACGAAGCCCGCCTCGTAGAACGGGCTGTCGGCGCTCCCCGAATCGACCTTGTAGTTCGGCGAGGTGGGGTCGGTCGAGGTTTCCATGTCGCCGTTGGACGTGCCCAATCCCCCTTCGGCCACGGTCAGGACCGAGCCGTCGGCCTGGGTGGCATGGACCTCGGCCCAGATGAACTGGATCCAACCGGAATCGGCGGCCAGCCCGCCTTCGTAGCCGACCGAGAAACCGCCGGTGCGCGGAGCGCCGCGGTTGGTGTACTCGACGCCGGTATGGACGGAGACGTTGCCGCCGGGAACGGTACCGGCGTGATCTTCTATGCCCGGCGAGGTGACCGCGACGTCGGCGTGCGGCGTTCCGGACGGCGGGGCGTTGAGCAGGTAGAGGGCGTAGGCGAGTTCGTCGCTGCTCATCTCGCTCTTGATGTCGTCTTCGAGCTCGGTGCCATACTTGGTCTTGTAGGCCGTCTTGAGCGTCGTCAGTTTCGTCGCGTCGCGGTTGAACGGCAGCAAAGCGGCGTAGACCGCCTCCTCGTCGGTGCCCCACCCTTCCATCGCCGTGTGCAGCCGCTGCGCCGCCGCCTCCATCTCGGCCGCCGTCCCCGGCACCCCGCCGACCATGGGGGCCTTCCCGGTCCCGCCGGCGCCGAGCAGCTCGAGGGCGAGGTCGAGCTCGCTGCCGCTCAGCTCCGAGCGGATCTCGCTTTCCAGGTCTTCTTTATAGGTGTCCTGATAGGCCTTCTTGAGGGCGGCGATCGCCGTGGCGTCCTTCTCCAGTTTTTGCAAGGAGACGAAGATCGCCTCCTCGTCGGTGCCCCACCCGGCCATCGCCGAGTGCAGGTTGGCGGCGAGGGTGGTGTAGTCGTCGGTGGTCAGGGCCGGCGCCCGCTGGATCGTCGCCGCACCCGACGCGACAAGCCGTCGCACGGTCGCGTTGCCGGCCGTCCGTTGCAGCGCGAGCAATGTCTGCCGCCGCTGACGGAGAGGCGCCCGCTGCAAGGTGGCGCCGCCGCCGGCGGCGCGGGTCAGCGCTTCGGGCACAGTTGCCGCTGGCTGCGGCGCGAGCGCGGCGAACTCCACGGTCTGAGCCATATGGGGGACCGGCGATGCCTGGTGTTCGGCTGGTTGCCTGACGGAGTCGCTCACCTCGCTTGCCTCCGCGCACGCGATCACGGACAGGATACACCGGTGTCGCGGCGGCGACATAATTGCGGCAGCGACGAGTCGCCGGATCGCGATCGCGGTAGAGTACGCGACGCATCGATACCGTCCGGTTTCCGACACTATCCGCGGAGCGCCAGGGAGACAGCATGTCCGATCGCCGCCGCCTCGATCCTGCCCTGCTCGACGATCTGAGGGCGTTGCTCGGTGAGCGGGCGACGACTGCCGATCGGGTCCGGGCCGACCACGGCAAGGACATCGTCTCCTCCTACCCCGACGCGCCGCCCGACGCCGTCGTCTTTCCCGAGACGACCGCCGAGGTGCGCGAGGTGGTCGAACGCTGCCGGCGCCATCGAACGCCGGTGATTCCGTTCGGTGCCGGCACCGCCGTCGAGGGGCATGTGCTCGCCGTGCGCGGCGGCGTCTGCGTCGATCTGTCGCGGATGAACGAGATCCTGGCGGTGCGGCGCGACGACCTCGACTGCACCGTCCAGGCAGGGGTTACCCGCGAGCAATTGAATGAGCATCTGCGCGCCGGCGGTCTCTTTTTTCCGGTCGATCCCGGCGCCAATGCCACGCTGGGTGGGATGGCGGCCACCCGCGCCTCCGGCACGAATGCGGTCCGCTACGGCACCATGCGCGACAACGTGCTGGCCCTCACCGTCGTCACCGCCGGCGGCCGCGTCGTCACCACCGCCCGCCGCGCCCGCAAATCGGCCGCCGGGTACGACCTGACCCGGCTCTTCGTCGGGGCGGAAGGGACGCTCGGCATCATCACCGAGGTCACCCTCCGCCTCTACCCGATCCCGCAGGCGATCGGTGCCGCCGTCTGCTCGTTCCGCGATCTCGCCGGCGCCGTGACGACGGTGATCCAGACTCTCCAATCCGGCATCCCGATCGCGCGGAGCGAGGCGCTCTGCGGTCTGACGATGCGGGCGATCAACGCCCACAGCGATACCGCCTACAAAGAGCAACCGACCCTCTTCCTCGAATTCCACGGGACCGACGCCAGCGTGGCGGAGCAGGCCGCCGCGGTCCAGACGATCGCCCGCGACAACGGCGGTGAGGACTTCGCCTGGGCGACCGACCAGGCGGGCCGCGATCGCCTCTGGGACGCCCGCCACCAGGCGTTCTTCGCGGCCGTCGCCTTGCGACCCGGCGCCCACACCGTCACCGCCGACGTCTGCGTGCCGATCTCGCGGTTGGCCGAGTGCATGGTCGCCACCGCCGCCGACATCGCCGGCGCCTCGATGCCGATCCCGATCTTCGGCCACGTCGGCGATGGCAACTTCCATTGCGTGATCCTGGTCGATCCGGACGACGCCGCCGAACTGGCCGAGGCAAAGGCGTTCAACGCCCGCCTGGTCGACCGCGCGCTCGCGATGGATGGGACGTGCACCGGCGAGCACGGGATCGGCGTGGGGAAATTGGGGTCGTTACAGAAGGAGTTGGGCGAGGCGGTCGATCTGATGCGGGCGATCAAATGCGCCCTCGACCCCGACGATCTGATGAATCCGGGGAAGGTGTTGCAGGCGTGAGGCGGTCCCGGGTTTGATGGTGGTTGACGACTCGGTGCGGCAATGGCGACGCCCCAGGGTTGAAACCGCCCAGGGGCACCCGGCTAAGGCGACGAAGACCCTCCGGGGTTAGATCGGATCGATTCCCTCGCGCCTCCTGCTTCGTTCAGAGTCCGGCTTGGGTGAGCTTGCTCAGGAAGCTACGTTTCGTGGAGTGGCGGGTGCGGAGGTCGTTGACGCGGGCCTGGAAACCCGACAGAGACTGCTCGCGTCGCACCGTGAAGTCATGAAGATCGACGAGAAGCTGGACGGCCTGGTCGTACTTCTGCGGGAGTTTGGCGTCGATCAGTGTTTCGGCTTGTCGCCAGAGTCTCTCTTCCTGACCGGCGAGTCCGTCCAGGTAGGCGGCGCGGGCGGCCGCGGCGGCGCGCTCCTTGCGCGCCTTTTCCCGCGCCGCCTGTTCGGCCTCCCGCCGGCGGCGCTCGATCGCGTGCTCCCGCGCGGCGGCGAGCAATTCGCCGACCTTGCGGCCGGGTTGCGGCGCGACGGTCTTCGGTCCCGTGGCCTCCTGGTAGCGACGGAGCAACTCGAGGCGCAGACCGGCGCCCTCGCCCGCCAGCAGGCGGAGGATGAGGGCGTCTTTGGCCGCGACCGGCAGCGTGGCCAGCCACCGGTTGAGGTCGTCGGCAGAGGGGCGCGCTTCCGCGAAATCCGCGCTTCGCTCGGCGGCGACGGCGAGGAGGTCCTGGTCGATGCTCAGGAATTCGACCAGGGCTTGGAGCGGTTCGGTCAGTTGCCGCAAGCCGGGCGGGACGGCCGGTTCGACGGCGGAACCGGCGATCTGACCTTCCGGGAACCCCGCTTCGTCGACGTAGTAGTCGGCTTCGTCGTCTTCGTCGGCGTAGCCGGCGTCCTCGCCGGATTCGGCCACGTAGCCAAAGCCGAAATCCTCCTGGACGCCGAGGAGCCAACCCAGGTAGAGGGCGCGCAGATCGCCCTGGGCGAGATCGGCGCGCAGGGCGACGAGTCGGCCGAGCCAGTCGCCGTCTCCTTCGTCCCAGTACCCACCGCCGTCGTCCGGGCTCAACAGGAATTCCAGGACGACGCGATCGCCCCTGTCGTGCAGGCGCATCGCGTCGGTCACGCAAAAGGGGTTGGCCACGGCCGGGTCCAACAGGCGGCGGGGAAAACCGAACATGAGATTGTGGGTACCCCAATTGGCGGTGTAGACGTGGGCGTCGTAGTAGCGCGCCATCAACTCCAGGGGATCGCCGTGGTAATCGCCCCAGTTGTAGACGTTGACGAAGGAAGTCGGCGTGATCTCGGCGCGGGTGGACGTTTGGCGCACCTGCGCCATCTCCTCTTTGGTCAGCGGCCGGTCGATCGCCCGGAATTCGTAATACTGGTATTCGCTCATCGCGATCACCCCCGTTTCGGTGCGGCATTCGCTCGTCTGCACTCTAGCCACAACCGCGCAGGACGCAAGTCCCCGGCCCGTGTGCGACCGATTCAAGGGGGCATGTCGCCTGCTACGCTATCGCCTCAGCCAGCCGGCTTCGGGCAGGACCGTACGCAGCGCGAGGGAGAACCATGCACCGTCTGACCGACGAGACCGAGCAGTTGGCGCGGCGGGCGCTCGACCTCGTCCTGACGCGCCTGCGCCAGGAGCCGTGGCCGCTCGGTGGTGCGGCGACACCCGAGGAACTGGCGAGGCGGGTCGGGCAGACGATCACGCCGGGCGGGTTCGGCGCGGCGGAGGCGCTACGGCGCTGGGTCGAGAACCTCGGGCCGGCCACGGTCGCCGCCGACCACCCCCGGTATCTGGCGTTCATCCCGCACGCGCCGACCGTGGCCTCGGAGCTCTTCGACCTGATCGTGGGCGCATCCGGGATCTACGCCGGGAGTTGGCTCGAAGCGTCCGGGGCGGTGTTTGCCGAGAACCAGGCCCTGCGGTGGTTGGCCGATCTCGCCGGTTTCCCGGCGGAGGCGGGAGGCACCTTCGTGCCGGGCGGCACGCTCGGCAATCTCTCCGCGCTGCACGCCGCGCGGCAGGCGGCACTGACGCGCCGGGGCGGGCGGCGCCCGGTACGCTGGCAACTGGTGGCCTCGGCCGAAGCGCACTCGTCGGTCGCGCAGGCGGCACGGGTTCTCGACGTGGACGTGATCGACGTGCCGCTCGACACGAATCACCGATTGACCGGGGCACATCTTCGGGCCGCGCTCGACGGAAGCGCGGACGAGGGCGTCTTCGCCGT
The DNA here is from genome assembly GCA_036558305.1 of Thermomicrobiales bacterium. Classification (GTDB taxonomy): domain Bacteria; phylum Chloroflexota; class Chloroflexia; order Thermomicrobiales; family UBA6265; genus DATBFX01. The sequence goes on from DATBFX010000271.1 coordinate 28,514, forward strand.
GGTCGCCTCGGCCGGCGCGACGAACCTGGGTATCATCGACGACCTCGCCGGCATCGCCGGGGTCTGCCGCGACCGGGGCGTCTGGTTGCACGTCGACGGCGCCTACGGCCTGGCCGCCCTGGCGGCGCCGAGCAAGCGACCGGCCTTTGCCGGGGTCGAGCTGGCCGACAGTTTCATCGTCGATCCGCACAAGTGGCTGTTTGCTCCCTATGATTCCTGCGCGCTGGTCTATCGCGATCCGGGTCAGGCGCGGGCAGCGCACAGCCAATCGGCGGCGTACCTCGACGCGATCAACGAGCGCAACGAGTGGAACCCGGCCGACTACGCGGTGCAGTTGAGCCGGCGCGCCCGCGGTCTGCCCTTCTGGTTCTCGCTTGCCGTTTACGGCACCGACGCCTACGCCGAGGCGATCGAAGCGACCCTCGCCCTGACCCGGCAAGCCGCCGCCGAGATCCGGTCGCGGTCGTACCTGGACCTGGTCATCGAGCCGGAGCTGACCGTCCTGGTTTTTCGCCGCCGTGGTTGGTCGTCCGCCGACTACGACGCCTGGTCCGCCCGGCTGATTGGCTCCGGAACGGCGTTCGTCGTGCCCACGCGTTTTCAGGGGGGACCGGCCGCGCGCATCGTGATCCTCAACCCCAGGACGACGATGGCGGACATCGAGATGGTGCTCGATTCGATGGCCGACCGGCCCGTGTGAGCGCCCCACCTCAGCGACCGCAGCGCATTCGGCAGTTGGTGCGAGGCGGCGCATGGCGCCCTGGTTCTGCGCGGCGACCCGGCGCTGCACCTCAACGCGGACAAACAGACCGCGCGCGGTGCCCTTCGCGTCCATGCCGGCGAGCGGCGGTACCGCTCGCTCGCCTACGGCAGGGAAGCTCAGATGGTCGTCCCAGACCTGGGCGAGAGGCGCGGCGGTATCCTCGCGATCTCGCTGGTCGTCACGGTGCTGCTCTACGAAGGCGTCGTCGGGTCCAGGTTTTTCCGCTCGGTCTACTACCTGCCGACGATCCTGTCGACGGTCGTCGTCGGTTTCCTAATGAAGACCCTGTTCTGGTCGCAGGGGTTGGTCAACAGTCTGCTGGCCACGCTCGGGCTCGGCTCGGGTTCGCGCGATTGGCTCGGCGCCGCCGACACCGCGTTCATGGTGCTGATCCTCGCCTTCTACTGGCAGACGCTGGGGCAAGGGGTGCTGATCTTCCTCTCGGCGCTGGCGAACATCTCGACCGACATCCTCGACGCGGCGAAACTCGACGGCGCCGGTTGGGGACACCGGCTCGTCCAGATCATTGTCCCGCTGCTAGGCCCGGCCATCCTCTACTTCAGCATCGTCAACGTCGTCTGGGTCTTCGTCGGCGTCTTTACCCTCGTCTACGCCGTCACCGGCGGCGGACCCGCCTACCAGACGACGCCGATGGACTTCATGATCTACCTGCGCGCCTTCCATTCCGACGACCTCGACTACGCCTCCGCCCTCTCGGTCATCCTGCTCGTCATCGTCACCGTCATCGCCTGGGCGCAACTGCGCGTCTTCGACCGGATGGAGACCGAGCAGTGACCACGACCTCCCGCGCCACCGTCGTCGCAGTCCGGACGGCGATCTTCGTCGTGCTGGCGCTGATCGCGTTCGCGGCGGTCGCCCCGCTGGTCTACATGCTCGTCAACACCGTGCGCACCTCGACCGAATACATCATCGATCCCCTCGCCTGGCCGGAGGATCTGACCTACCTCGACGACTACCGGGTGCTCTACTACAACTTCGACATCCTCCGGCTGTTCTTTAACACCCTGCTCTATGTCACCTTCGCCCAGACCATCTCACTCATCCTCTCCATCCCGGCCGCCTTCGCCTTCGCCAAGACCAGTTTTCCGCACCGGCGCACGCTCTACCTCTTCATGATCGGCAGTCTCGCGATCCCGCCGATCACCTTCATCGTGCCCGATTATGTCATGTTCTCGCGCCTCGGCTGGGTCGATCGCCCGTGGTCGATCGTTCTCCTCTGGGCCACGACGAGCATCCCCGCGACCGTCAGCCTCCTCTCCGCCCTGATGCGCGGTCTGCCGCGCGAGGTCCTCGACGCCTCGCAGGTCGACGGCGCCAGCTACGGCCGGATGCTCCTCGGCGTCGTCCTGCCGATGAGCATTCCCGGTTTGATCACGGTGACCATCTTCAACGTGACGACCTGGTGGAACGACCTCCTCCTGCCGCTGATTTTCCTCCAATCCGATTCGCACAAAACCGTCACCGTCGCCGTCGCCGGCATCTTCGGCCGCTACAACGGCGACTTTCCCCTGCTGATGACGGGGCTTTTGACGGCGTCGCTGCCACCGATCATCGTCTACGTGGTGATGCAGCGGTACATCCAGCGGGGGTTGGTGATCGGGGCGGTCAGGTAGCACGGTGGTCGGCCCCCCCTTCCCCCCAATCCTGGGGGGTGAACGACGCGTGCTCTCGTCTCCCCCCAGGATTGGGGGGCCGGGGGGGTCGAACCGGGCGGGCCGAACCCCTACCGGTAGTGCGCTCGCATCTCCGCGTTGATCGGTAACGCGAGGATGGCATCCAGCATCGCCGACGCCTGCTCCTCGCTGCGCGTCCAGGGATCGGTCATGAGCAACTGGAGGAGCAGTTCCTTGCTGCCCTGCTCGTAGGCTTCGAGTTCGAGCGTCACCGGGGCGACGCGGTCGCGAAGAATCTGGGCGATGACGGGGGTGGGGGGCCCGTGGGTGCGGATACCCTGGATACCGCGTTTGCTGACGAGCGCCGGGATCTCGACCGCGAAGTCGCCGGGGATGCCGGGCACGTAGTCGCCATCGTTGGGGATATTGACGACGATCGTGCGCGGGATGTCGCAGGCGATCGATTCGATGATGGGCACCATCACTTCGCCGGACGGCGTCGGAGGAAAGACGTCGGTGACGCGGCGGCTCCGATCGTCCGCCAGGCGCTTGATCTCGGCAAGCCGCTCCTCGCCCCGCGCAAAGTGCCTGGCATACCAGCCGGCCGGATCTTCTTTCCAATGCCGTTCGGTCGCCTCGTCGACGTGGTACCACCAGCCCCACGCTCCGCCGCCGGGGTTGGCGGTGTCGCCGATTGGGAAGACGCCGAAGCGGCGGTAGAGGTCGAACGGTTTCGGTCCGTGGAGGTCGCTGAGCGGACAGGTTTGCCAGTAGTCGGCCGACTTCGTTTCGATCCACTCGTCGATGAGCGGGAAAACGTCCCGGCCGCGGTGGTAGCAGTGGGTCAGCCAGACGTGGTGGTTGACGCCGGGTATCTCGAACGTCAAGCCCTCGTGGTCGATGCCAAGGAGATCGGCGAGGCGGTAGACCCCGTGGAACCCGTGGCAGAGCCCGACGATCTTCAAACCGGGGTACCGCTGAGGCAGCGAGGTGATTCCGGCCAGGACGGGATTGGCGACGAGTTGCACCCAGGCATCCGGGCAGAGCGACAGGACGTCCTCGATCACCGACCCGAAGAGCCGGTACTGGGAGAAGTTGACCCAAAACGCCTCGTCGTGCATGACGTGAAGACTGCCGCCGAAGCGGTAGCCATGCGCGGCGGCGACTTCCCAGCCCGCCCGCAACCGATCGTGCCCGGCGGCGAGGGCGGTGACGACGACGAAGTCCGCCCCGTCGAGCGAGGCACGGCGGTCGGTCGTCGCCGAAAGGTCCAATTCGGCGCCGACTTCGTCCGCGTACCGGCGGCAAAGGGCGTGCACGCCGTCCAACCGCCCCCGATCGATGTCCATCAGACTGACCGAGCTGCGGCGCAACCCCGGCGCCAGGCAGAGATCGCGGATCAACCGCAGCGAGAAAACCGCGCTCCCGGCGCCGATGATGCTGATCCTGGTTCCCACACCCACCTCCCGCCGGTCCCGGCGACGATCAATCCGCCACATGCCCGAGTCTCGGGCAGGGCGCACCCGACGGCAGCCGGCAGACCGGTTGCTCGGCACTCACGTCGAACCCGAACCTCGCGAGCAGCTCGCTGGTCTCACAGAGCGGCAGACCGACCACGTTGGCAAAGCAGCCCTCAACGGCGGCGACGAGCGCACCCCCCGTCCCCTGGACCGCGTAGCTTCCCGCCTTGTCGAGCGGTTCGCCGGAGGCGACGTAGGCGGCGATCGCCGCTTCGGAAAGGTCGCGCATGCGGACGCCGCTGACGACGGAGGATCGTTCGCCGCGACCGGACGACGCCTCGACGATCGCGACGCCCGTGACCACTCGATGGGTCCGGCCGCTCAAACGGCGCAGCATCCGCGCGGCGTCCTCCGGACCGGCCGGTTTGCCCAACACCTCGTCGCCGAGCACGACTACGGTGTCGGCACCGAGGACGAAACCGGCATCGATCCGGCCGGCAACCGCGCGCGCCTTGCGCTCGGCGAGCGCCGCGACCGCGTCCGGGATCGGGACGTCCGCGGCAAGCGATTCGTCGATACCGGCCGATTTGACGACGAAGGGCAATCCCAACCGCGCCAGTAGCTCGCGGCGGCGCGGCGACGCGGAGGCCAGCACGAGCGCCTGGTCACCAAGCGCGTCGGTCGCGGGACGGCCGATATCGTTCATCAAGCCTGGTCACCGCCCACGCCGAAAACCGTGAAGTGGGCGCGTGGGGCGTCGTCCCGCAATCTGGCGAGCGATTCCCCGCGAGCGGGATCGGGATCGTCGCGGACGATGAGGTAGTCGTCAAAGCCCGGCGGCAGGACGACGTCGGTCACCGTGTAGATCCCGAGCGGCAAGTCCGCCCAGGTGTAGCTGCCGTCGCCGTTGGAGGTCGCCTCGTCGCGCGTCAACAGGATGCCCGCCGACTCGCTGTCCACCGAAGCGCCGGTGCCCCCGACAATCGGCACGCAGATCGACGTGTCGGCATCGGCCGGCGCCACGCCGGTCGGGCACCCGAAGAACGCCACCGTGATCGAACCCGGACCAGCCATCGGCACCACCGGCGATGCCCGCGGCGACGCGTCCGGCGAGGCACGATCGGTTGCGATCGGCGTCGCGGCGCCGACCTTGAGGTCGCCACCGGCGGGCAGACCGTTGAGGGCGAACTCCGACACGGCCAGCAGAAGGACGATCGGCAGCCCGACCAGGAGCGTCGTCGATCGTTGGCGCACGCGCGGCATGAGCCTGTCCTTCGTCAACGTGTCGGGGCGACCTCAGCCGGAAGGCGCCGCCGCGGCGTCGGGAATTGCCACTCCGAATCGGCGGCGGTCATTGTCGCCGATTCGAAGGGAGCAGATGCGGTCGGTTCTGCTGGTAGGATGCGAGCACTGGGGACACGACCGAGCCACGAAGGGAGAAACGGCATGACGGGACTGAGCGGGAAGGTCGCGCTGGTGACGGGCGCGGCCAACGGGATCGGCCGGGCGATCGCGGAGCGATTGGTCGCGGACGGGATGCGCGTCCTGGCGCTCGATCTCGAAGCGGCGACCGTGGACCAAATGGCGGCGGAACTGGCACAGGGCGGCGGCGAGATCGTGTCGTTCGCGGGCGACATCTCGCGCCGGGCAGACGTCGCGGCGGCCGTCCGTCGTTGCCGCGAACATTTCGGCGGGCTCGACGTCCTCGTCGCCAACGCCGGTATCGCCGACGCGCAACCGTTCCTCGACATCGGGGAGGAATCGTGGCGGCGGATCATCGACGTCAACCTCACCGGCACCTTCTTCTGCATCCAGGAGGCGGCGCGGATGATGGTGCCGGCTCACAGGGGTGCGATCGTCGTCACGTCGTCGACGAACGGCTGGTACGTCGAATCGAACATGTGGCACTACAACGCGTCCAAGGGCGGCCTGATCGCGCTCGTCCGCTCGGCGGCGCTGGACCTCGGCCCCCACGGCGTCCGCGTCAACGCGATCGAACCCAGCATGGTCCGCACCCGCGCCAACTACGTCGTCGACGACCCGATCTTCGCCCCCGAGTACCTGAAGCACGTCCCGCTCGGCCGCTTCGCCGAACCGGCCGAGATCGCCGCGGTCGTCGCCTTCCTCGCCTCCGACGAGGCGTCGTACGTGACCGGGCACGCCCTGACGATCGACGGCGGCCTGACGCTGGGCGCCGTGCTGCCGCTGCCGGAGACGCCGCTCCCCGGCGCGGTACGGACGGCGCAGTGACGGAGTGGCGTCGCTCGCCTCACGGTTCCGCCGGCGAGGCGACCGGCGTGCCCGCCTCAGGCGACGCCGCCGGGACCGCGGTCGGCCGCTCCTCCTCCGCCAGCGTCGGCGCGACGAAGACCCAGACGTCCGTCTTGCTCGGGTCGGATGCATCGGGCGTCAGGCAGGCAATCCCCTCGTACCCCGAGCCGTTCACCTCGCGCAGGCCGACCGCGAGCGATCCGTCCGCCCGCCGGACGCCGCCGATCTCGCCGCAGACGATGTAGACGTTCATCGCGTCGTGGCTCTGGTGGACGTTGACCGCGTGCGCGGTCGCCAGCAGATCGGCGAGCGACACATCGATCACCGTGTACGACGACTCTGCCGCCGTTGCGCGGCGCGACCCCTCGGCGTCGCCCGCCGGCGCGGAGGGGTCGGTCAGGTCCCAGTGAGGGTCCTTGCGCAGGCGGTCGCACGTGCCGAGGTGGACGTGGGCGGACCGGCCCTCGACCGGCGTGGCGGTGGGTTCGATGGCGGGCGCCTCGGTCGGCGCTTCTGTCGCCGCCAGTGCGTTGGCGGGGAGGGCCAAGAAGATCGGCTCGCCGTACTCGCCGGCGGGGGGCTCATTCGGAATCTCCCACGTCTGGGGGTTGGGGCTGTCGAGGGCGTACCCGGCCGGGAAGGCCGACTCGTCGGCGGTGACGACGACGGTGCTGCCGAACGGGACTTCGACGTCGCAAAACGCCGCGCGCGCGTCCGGGACGTTGGCCGCGGTGACGCAACGCGCGATGACCTGGCCGTCCTCCGTCGCGAACGCGATCGTGACCCCTTCGACGGGAACACACCCGCCATTGTAGAACGGGCCGAGCGTCGGCCGTTCCTGGCACGCGACGGCGATGGCGCCGAAGAGGAAGCCCGCGTCCGCCTGGTTGGCCGGGGCGAAGTTGTAGACCGACAGGGCGGCGTCGGGCGCGTCCTCGGTGATCCGCAGGGTGACGAACCGCCCGTCCCACCCGACCACGGCGTCCCCCTCGACGTCGAACGTCTCGTAGCCGGCCGGCTTGATCGACTCGCGGATGCCCCAGTTGACACCGGTGAACCAGGACGCGGCGGCCGGGCCGGGCGACCAGGTGTAGGAGATGCCATCGAAGCTCGCATCGGCCAGCGTGAGCGCCGTCTGCTCGCCGCCGAGCGAGACGATCTCGAAGTCGAACCCATCGGTGACGAGTGAGCAATCGGCGGGCACGAGCGTGTCCGCCGTTACCCCCGGCGGGCAGGTGTAGACCGTCGCCGTGATCGTCGCGGGCGGCATCTGTTGCGCCCGCCCGGTCCACGCGGCAAGCGGCAGGACCGCGGAGAGGGCGAGCACGACGAGCAACCCGAACGCGGGCGCGGAACGCATCGACATTCTCCCCGACACGGCGCTCGGTCCGCGTTCGCAAACCGAGCGCCGGTCGCGACGGTGGTCACCGATGCACCATCGCGACCGGCTGCCGGCGCTCAAGCGCCCTTGCCGCTCTCGGGAACGAAGTAGACGTCGCAGACGGCCTGGGCGCCGGTGGCGAGTCGGTACCGGAAGAACGCCCGGCCCAGGCTATCGGTGCCCACCCCGTGCTCCGTCGCCTTCTCTCCGGTGGACGGCACCGAGCAGAAGGCGCGCATGTGCAGGAATTCGTTCGGCGTCTGCCCGCCCGTCTGCGTGATTGTGCGGGTGCCGCCGGTCAAGCCGCTGAACTTGATGTTGCCGCGGCTGTTGACCGTCTTCGATCCGTGGCCGTTGATCTTGAAGGCGACATCGGCCCCGGCCAGGTGCGAGTGGCAGTCGGTGAAGATGTCGGTGGTCGGCTGCCCGGCCGGGCAAAGCCGGACGTGCAGGGTGATCGACCCGGTGGCGGCGGCGGCCGAGCCGGGCGACAGGGCCACGGTCCCGGCGAGCAACATCACCCCGATGGCCACTCGCCCGATCAATCCAAAGGCTCGCATGCGGATCCTCCTTTCGGTAACCCGGCGGACCCCACCAGCCCGCCGCACAACCCGGCCGGCAGACGCGCTCG
>DATBFX010000272.1:0-31753 GCA_036558305.1 Thermomicrobiales bacterium
CGTCAGGGTAGCGATGCAAGGAGGGAGTTACGTCGTGGGCGGTACGGATTTTCGGAGCGGTGCGGTACGGAAATCGAGGCGGCGCGGTACGGAGGTGCGGCGGGTGTGCTCTCACACCAGATCGCTGCCCTGCCCCGACGCGACCGCCCAGGTGGCGATCTCCAGCCGCGAGGCGAACCCGAGTTTGCCGAGGATGTTGCCGACGTGCGTCTCGACGGTTCGCTCGCCGATCGAGAGGCGGTCGGCGATGTCGCGGTTCGAGAGGTGGTGGGCTACGAGCATCGCCACCTCTCGCTCGCGCCGCGTCAGCGTGCTCCCGTCGGACCGTGCGGCTCGATCGCGCTCCGCGGGCAGCAGCGCCGCGGCATGGGCGAGGAACTCGTCGTGGAGCGCGCCATCGGGGAGCGTCGCCGCCAGTTGCTCGACGATTGTGCGGGCGGATCGGTACTGCTCGGCGGCGCCGGCAGCATCGCCGCACGCCGCGGACACCCGGGCGAGCGCCAGATAACTCCGCCAGCGGAGCGGGAGCAGCCCTCGCTCGGTCGCGACGCGTACCGCCGCGCGCAACGGTTCCACCGCCTCTTCATACCGATCAAGCGCCACCAAACACTCGCTGCCCAGGAGCGCCAGCAGCGGGATGTCGTGCTCACCGGTGCGCCCGACGGCGCTCGCGATGAGCCGGTCGACGACATCGAGCGCCGCCGCCGCGTCGCCGCGCGCGAGTGCGAGTTTCGCCCGGGCCGTCCAGATCCGGCGCTGGCCGAGCGTGCGCATCGGCAGGTCGGGGGCGACCGCGGCCAGGATCGCCGCCGCCGCGGCGAGATCGCCCAGGGCGACGTGGTTCTCGGCCAGCGAGCCAGCCGTGACGTGCCGCCAATGCCGTGACCCGCTGGTCCGGCCGAGTGCGTTGGCGCGCCGGAAGTGGGCGTGCGCCCGCGCGGGCACCAGCAGGTCGGTGAGGATCATCCCGTGAGTCCATTCGCAGGCCGTCATCCACTCGCGGTGCTCGATCTCCCGCGCGATCGCGAGGCCGTCGCCGGCGGCGTCAAGCGCCCGCCCGTACTCGCCGTAGGCGGCAAAGTGCATCGCGAGGGTGCCCGCCGCGTACGCCTCGCCCGCGCGCCAGCCGGTCTCGCGCGCCAGCGCGATCGACTCCTCTCCCAGGCGCAGCGTCTCGGCCGCGGGGACGTGCGGCGGCAAGGCGACCGTCTCGAAGATGTACGCCCCACCGGGGATGATCATCGTCGCCAGGGTGGAGGAGAGCGCCTGGCGGTCGCCCAAGGCGCGGAAGAGGGCCGCGGCCCGCTCGTAACGCCGGCGCATCAGCGCGATGTCGCCCGCGATGTCGCTGACCGTGCCGAGGAGATCGACGGTGCGGGCGACGCCGTGGCGATCTCCCGTCTGCTCGAAGATCGCCAGCGCATCCTGGAGACACCGCTCGGCCTCGTCGGGGCGCTCGCGGTTGAGGTACCAGTCGCCGAGCCGCGTGAGGGTCTCGGCGAGGATGGGCGGGGTGTCCAGCGCGCGCGCCAGGGCGAGTGCCTGGTCGAAATACTCCCCCGCGCGGGCGTAGTCCTGACCCGCCCACAGGTTGCCGAGATCGAGCAGCGCCTGCCACTCGGCGGGGCGATCGCTCTCCGCACGGGCGCGCGCAAGGACGGCCTGGAAATCCGCGTGCGCACCGTCGAAGTCGCCGAGGGTGGCGAGTGCCCAACCGCGTGCCCGCCGGAGTTGGGCCGCTGGTTCGGTCGCGAGGTGGGCGGCGGCCTCGATGGCGCGGTTGAAGTGCTCGACCGCGGCGCGGGGCGCGAAGAGGGCGAGCGCTTGGGTGCCGGCGCGCTCCCCGTACGCCAGCGCCTGCTCCCATGCCTCACCCTCCGCGAAGTGGTAGGCGAGGTCCGCCAGGTACGGTTCCGGGTTCGCCGCGTGGAGTCGGGCGATCGTCTCGGCGATGGCTTGGTGGAGCGCGCGGCGCTCGCGGGTCAGCAGACCGGCGTAGATCGCCTGCCGCGTCAGGGCATGGCGGAAAGCGAACCGCTCCGCCGATTCCTCGACGACCAGTTGGGCGCCGATCAACTCGCGCACCGATCCCAGCAGCGCCCCCTCGTCCTGACCCGTCAGCGCGGCGAGCACGTCGAAATCGAAGAACCGGCCGGCGACCGCGGCCAGGCGCAAGACCTGATCCGCCGCCGGGCTCAATTGCTGGCTATGCCGCAGCACCGCGTCCTGGACGCTGCGCGGAATCCGCAGTTGCGCCAGCGCCCGGCGTTCCCACCGCGCACCCGTCCGGTAGATGTCGCCGGCGGCGACGAGGGCGCGGATCACCTCCTCGATGAAAAAGGGGTTGCCGTCGGTGAGCTCGTAGATCGCCTCCAGGAAATCGGCCCGGATCGGTTGCGGCTGGTCGAAGATCGCCCTGAGCATCGCGTCGACGTCCGCGGGCGAGAGCCGCGGCAGCAGCAACTCGGACGCGAGCCGTTCGCGGTCGAGTTGCGCCAGGAGATGGCGCAAGTTCGGAGTGAGCTCGTCGGAGCGGTAAGTGAGGACGAGCAAGAGCGGGTGGGCGGCGAGACGGCGCGCCAGGGCGAGCAGCGCGTCGAGACTGGCGTCGTCGGCCCAGTGCACGTCCTCGACGACGACGAGCATCGGCCGCGCGGTCGCCAGCCCGGCGACGAACCGGACCCACGCCTGGACCAGGTGCCGCTGCTCCTGCGCGGGATCGAGGGCGGCGACCGGGGAAGCTTCCGGGCGGAGGTGGGCGGCATCCGGGCGGAGATGGGCGAGTTCGGAGGGAATGGAAGCGACGTCTCGTACCCCGGACTCCCCCGACTGCTCGGCAAGATGTGCGCGCAGCAGCTCCATGAGTGGCGCGTAGGGGAGGACGCGGTCGGGTTCGAAACAGCGCGCCACCAGCACGCCCATCCCCCGCGCGGCGGCTTGCATCCGCGCCTCCGCCATCAGGCGCGATTTGCCGACGCCCGCTTCGCCCGCGACGACGACCGTCTGGCCACGGCCGGCACACGCGGCGTTGAGGTGGTCGTCGAGCGCACCCAGATAGGGGGCGCGGCCGACGATGACGGGACAGACCGTAGGCATGTCGACAGGCGGCGGCATCGTTTCGCCCCATGGCGGCTGGCGTCGAGCACGGTGGGCAAGCGAGAGTATACGACTCGGGGAGCGCCGGATCGTCCGGTAGAATGGACGGCGCTGCTTGTCCGTCGTTGTCTTCTGGAGGGCACACCGTCACATGCCTTACGCGAAAGCCGGGAACGTCACCCTCTATTACGAGAGCGCCGGCGAGGGGACGCCGTTCGTGCTCCACGCCCACGATCACCTCTCGTACATGCCGTTTCAGGTGCCCTATTTTTCGCGGTTCTATCGGGTGATCGTGTTCGATCGCCGCGGCACCGGGCGTTCGGACGATCCGCCGGGGCCGTGGACGCCCGCCGACCTCGCGGTGGACGTGCGCAACCTGATGGACGCGCTCGACATTTCGAAGGCGATCGTCGGGGGCATTTCGCTCGGCGGCGTGGTCTCGTCGCAGTTCGGACTCGACTATCCCGATCGCGCGCTGGCGCTGATCGTCGGGGGGACCGTGCCTCGGCTCTGGCCGCTCGGCGAGGCATGGCTCGACCAGCAGATCGAGGCCGCGAAGGGCAACGCGCCGGTCATCGTCAACCAGCCACGATCGTACGAGTGGGAGGAGGACGGTCCGCCGACGCAGGCGCCGGATTTTGCGGCGAGCCAGTTCGGACGGTACCTGGCGACCCTCGACGCCAAGCTGGGGACGCAGGAATCGTTGCTGAAGATGCTCCACGTGTTGAAGGGGTGGGACCAGAGTCCGCGTTATCCCGAGTTGCGGCGGCTCGACGTGCCTGCCCTCGTCATCGTCGGCGGCAACGAACCGCAAAAGACGATCGAGCTCTCCCACGAGTGGGCGCAGCAGTTCAAACGCGGGGAATTCGTCATCCTCGCCAACACCCACCACGGGGCCGGCCGGGAAAACCCGATCGGCTGGAACGCGGCGGTTCACGCATTTCTGAAACGGAATGGGTTGTGAGGAAACCCACCTCGTGCGTAGGGGCGGACCGCCGTGTCCGCCCTGCTGCGTGAGCGCCAACCCAGCAGGGCGGACAGCGCCCAGAGGGCACCCGGTCCGCCCCTACGACGGTGGTCGTCGTTCCCTCAATTCGGTCTGTTGACCGTCATTCCTCGCGGGCTTCGCCGAGGAGGCGTTCGACGATGACGGTGTCGCGCCAGATGCCGTCGAGTTTGGCGTGGCGGTGGTAGGTGCCGACCTCGCGGAAACCGAGTTTTTGGCAGAGACCGCGGCTGGGCGCGTTCTCGGGGAAGATGCGGGAGACGAGTTTCCAGAAGCCGGCGGTCTCGCAGGCGTCGATCAAGGCTTGTAGGGCGGCTTGTCCGGCGCCGGTGCCGCGGGCGTCGCGGTCGGTATAGATGGAGAACTCGGCGATCCCGGCGTAGCACTCGCGCGGGCGATAGGAACTGGCCGCCGCCCAGGCCAGCACCCGGCCGTCGCGTTCCGCCACCACGACCGGGTAGCGGCCGGTCTTCTCGGCCAGCCAGGCGGTCATCTGGGCGACGGTGCGCGGTTCGGTTTCGAAGGTGGCGACCCGCTCCTCGATCCCCTGGTTGTAGATGCGGGCGATCGCCGCCGCGTCGGCGGCGGCGGCCGGTCGGGTTCGCACCGTGGTCGTCCTCATCCCCGCAGTCTCTCCCGTTGTTGTCCGACCCTGATCATCGCCAGCGCGGCGAGGGCGGAGACGGTCGCCATTCCCCAGAGGACCGGATCGTAGCTGCCGGCGAGGGTGTAGGCGACGCCGGCGCCGACCGGTGCCAGGGCGCGGGCGCCGGTCAGGAACAACGCCAGCATGCCGCTGATCGCGCCGAAGTGGGTGCGGCCGTAGAACTCGGCGACGAGACCGGGCCGCATCAGCGTCACCACGCCGCGGCCGGCGCCGAGGAGGAGGACGGCGCTCAAGACCCCCGCCCGCGTCTGCCACCCCATCAGCACGACGAGGGCGACCGCCTGCAATGCGAAGACGAGGGCGGTCAGGGCGACCTGCGACAGCCGGTTGCCGAAGACGGTCGCCAGGACGCGGGCGCCGACCTGAGCCGCGCCGATCAGCCCGGCCGCCGCCGCCGCGAAGCGGGCGCCGTCGCCGCGCTCGGTCAGGTACGGGATCAGGTGCACGCCGACCGCTATTGCGGAAAAGGTTTCGAGGAAGAAGGCCAGGGTCAACCAGCGGAAAGCCGGATCGCGCAGGGCATCGCCGACCGAAACGCCCTCGGAGAAGACCGCCTGGGCGTCGACCGCGGCGTCTTGCCGCGGTGCGGCGCCGTCCGGCAGGAGACCGAGGTCTTCGGGGCGGCGGCGGAGGAGGAGGGCGTGCGGCGGGATCGTCGCGACCGCCAGGATGGCGGCCAGGACCAGGAGCGCCGTTCGCCAGGTGAACCGGTCGACGAGCCAGCCCGACAGCGGCAGCGCGATCGTGCTGGCGAACCCGGCGGCGACGGTCACCAACAGCAGCGCCCGGCTCCGGTCTCGCTCGAACCACCGCGTAACTGTCGCGAAGGCCGGTTCGTAGAGGGTGGCCGCCATGGCGAGCCCGATCCCCGCCCAGATCAGGTAGTAGAGGGTCAGGTCGCCGACGCGCGACCAGGCGACGACGAGGAGCGCGCCCAGAAGGGAACCGGCGGTCATCAACGCGCGCGGACCGCGCCGGTCCAACCACCGGCCGACGAACGGCGCGGCCAGCCCGGAGATGAGCAGGGCGAGCGAGTAGGCGCCGGTCACCGCCGCGGCCGACCACCCGAACTCGTCTCTCATCGGGACCAGGAAGACCGAGAAGGCGTAGTAGAGGATGCCCCACGAGACGGTCTCGGTGAAGGCCAGCGTCCCGGCGATCACCCAGCCGTAGTAGAGGCGCCCCCGCGATCCGACCTTTCCCGCGGCAAACGCGGTGCTCAGGGCAGGTCCCTCCCCGCCGGCGCGGTCCTACGTGCGCTCTTCCGCATCGTTGGCGCTGCGCCGGGACTCGATGTCCGCCTCGCTGTCCGTGGAACGGGTCAGGGGCGAAAGCACCGATTTGAAGGCCCGCTCGATCGTGCCCAGGATGCCGTGTTCGCCAGCGGCCACGTCGCCCTGGACCTGGCGCTCGGCGTTGGCTTCCTCTTCGCGCTCGACGTCCGGATCGCTCACGGTGGTCTCCCTTCGGTGGATGGCGACTGAACGCGCATCATACCCGGGACCAGGACGAGGCGAGCGCGGACGCGACCGACGTTGCCGGCGACGAAAACGTCCGTACACGGTTGACTTGCCGGATCGCGGGTGTAGCATGGATAACAATCTCGACAATCCATATCAGGGGGCGCGCATGCACTCGGCGTTACGCACGAAGGAGGCGGCATGGACACCCATCTCTCTCCTCACCCCGCTCCGGCCCGATCGGATGGCGTTTCTCGACGCGAGGTGCTGCTTGGCATCGGCGTAAGCGGTCTCGGCATTGCCCTGTTCGCACGCGGGATCGAGGCGGCGAGCGCCCAGGACGCGACGCCCGCCGCGAACGGGTTGCCGCCCGGCGTCGGCCTGACCCCGTTGATCACCATCCCGATCCGCGACATGCCGACGGCGCCGTTCTCGCTCAGCCTGACGCGGCTGACGTTGGAACCGGGCGCCTCCGTCCCGAACTCGTCGGTGCCGTTCCCTGAGATCGCTTTCACCGAGTCGGGGACCCTTACCTGTCCGGGTGGCGACGGCCGCTGGGTGTACGCGCCCGACGGCACCGTGACGGCGTCCGGCCCGGGCGACCACCCGGTGCCGGCCGGATCGGCGATCTACACCGCCCCCAACGCCCTCGACGGCGCCCGCAACGACGGGACGGAACCGGTTTCGGCGTTGGTGATCGACCTCGTCCCGGCCGAAGGGGCGGCGACGCCGACGGCGTAGCCGCCGCGGCATCGGCCCTCGCGGGGCGGTGGTCCCGCGTCACGACGAGGAGGAAAAGCCATGACGAGGATGGGTCGTCGCGGCCTGGTACGGGCCGGGGCTGCCGCCGGGGCCGGCGTTGCCCTCGCGGTGCGCGCGGTGCCCGTGCGGGTGGGAGCGCAAGAGGTCCTGATGACCGCCTCCGGCGCCGGGGTGAACCTGAAACTGATGCCCGATCCGGAGGGCGAGCCGGTGGTGCCGATGCGCGAGTCGTTCGCCTTCGACGCGATCTACGCCCAGTGCATCGTCGAGGACAACGCCGAGCGCTTCGCGATGGACACCTTCGGCATGGGCCGGGTCGTGATCGAGCCGCACCAGTTCTTCATGGCGATGTACGCCGACGCCGTCGGCATCGACGGCATCCGGCGCAACGCCGACGGGTCGCTGACCGCCACCATGCTCGGCTCGCTCTTTTGCGCGACCTTCGCCGGTACCTCGTCGGTGACGGTCGGCGGCAGGGACGCCAAGGAGCACGCCCGGTTCAAGATCGAGGCGACCGACGGCGGGATCGGGGGGAGCGCCCCGCCCGACCGGTTCGCCTTCACCGTCTACTTCGACCCGAAGGAGGCGCCGGTCAACCACGGCATCTTTGGCCCGGAGTTCACCTTCACCGGCGAGATGATCGCCGGCAAGATCACGATCGGCCCGCCGGTCACGGTGCCGCTGACCGCCGATGCGGGGACGCCAGCGTCGTAGTCGCATCGGCCGGGGGGATTCGCGATGCCCACAGCCGATGACATCCTGTCCGCCTTCCACGGCCGCCTCTCGCGGCGTTCGATGGTGGGCGGGATGGTGGCCGCGCTCGCGGCGGGGCACGTCGTCGCGCCGGGCGGACGCGCCGCCACGACCCCACCGGTGCCCGCGACGTGGCGCACCTGGCTGCTCGATGCCGGCGACGAACTGCGCCCCGCACCGCCCGGTGAGCCGACGTCCGCCGAGTTGGACGAGCTGCGCCGCCTGCAAGACGAGCGGACCGTCGACGTCGCGCGGTTGGTGGAGGCGTGGGCGAGCGGTCCGGCCCTGTTGCCCTGGACGGCGTTGGTCCTCGACTTGATCGCGATCCACCAGCCCAATCCCGTCCGGGCGGGCCGGGCGTTGGCGCTGCTCCATGCCGCGTTCGCCGACGCGGTGGTCGCCACCTGGGACGCCAAGGCGGCCTATCCCCGCCCGGCGCCGTCATCGCTCGACGCCGCGCTCGTCCCGCTCGGTGCCGCGGTCGAGACGCCGTCCGCGTTTCCCTCGGAGCATGCGGCCGTGGCCGCGGCGGCGGCGGCGGTCCTGGCCTACCTCTTCCCCACCGAACCGGCCGATCGCTTCGCCGAGCTGGCCGACGAGGCGGCGAGGTCGCGATTGTGCGCGGCAACCAACGTCCGCAGCGACGTCGAGGCCGGGGCAGCGATCGGTCGCGCCGTCGGCGCGCGGGCCGTGGCGCGCGGGCAGGCCGACGGTTCGGACGCGGTCTGGGATGGCACCGGTCGTCCCGCCGGCGATGGCTACTGGCAGCCGACGCCGCCGACGTATGTCCAGCGACCGGTCGAGCCGTTGGCCGGGACCTGGCAGCCGTGGGTCCTGGGAAGCGGGGACGCCTACCGACCGACGCCACCACCGACCTGGGGCTCGCCCGCCTGGCAGGCCGAGGTCGGGGCGGTGCAGGAGGCCGTCGCCACCCGCACGCCCGAGCAGGAAGCCGCCGTGCGATTCTGGGCGGGCAGTCCGGGGACGGTCACGCCCGCCGGACTGTGGACGGAGATCGCCCGCGACCTGGTGGTGCGCGACGGACTGGATCTGCCGCACGCGGCGCGGGTGCTGGCGTTGACGACCGTGGCGATGGCGGACGGCTTCATCTGCTGCTGGGACGCCAAGTACGCCTACTGGTCGGCGCGACCGATCACCGCCGATCCGACCCTCGACGTCCTGATCCCGACGCCGCCGTTCCCCTCGTACACCTCCGGCCACTCGACGATCTCGACGGCCGCCGCCACCGTCCTCGGTCACCTCTTCCCCGCCGACGCGGTCGACCTCGCCGACCGCGCAATCGAGGCCAAGAACTCCCGGTTGTGGGCGGGCATCCACTTCCCGATCGACAACGAGATGGGCGCGACCGGCGGCGGGATGGTCGGGCGCCTCGTGGTGGTGCGGGCGCGGGCCGACGGGGCCGAAGGGGAGGATTGAGCAGCCGGTACCCGGCCTGGGACCGGCTTCCGCGCGTCACGGGCCCTGTTGAGGCTCCCACGCTCGTCTACCGCCGTTCACGCCACGCAGTTTCGCGGAAAGGAGCGACCATGGATCCGTCGCGTTTCGGCCGAATCGTCTCCCGCGTCGCCGGGCGGCGCCTCACCCGGCGCGCCGCCCTGGCCTCGGGTGGGGCCGGGTTGGCCGCCGCCCTCGCCGGCGTGGGCGGTCCGACGCTGGCGCGCCCCGCCGCCCAGGAGGCGACGCCCGCCGCCGCGGAGCCCGGCGCGAACCCGCCGCCCAACGTCCCGGCCTGGATGAAGGAGCCGGGCGCTCCCTCATCGCCGTACGGCGAGCGCGCACCGCAGGAAGAGGGCATCGTGCGCCTGGCCCCGGCGCCGAACGTCAGTTTTTCGCCGCTGGCCGCCATCCCCGGTACCGTCACCCCCAACTCCCTGTGGTACGAGGTCCACTACGGTGGCGTCCCGGCCGTCGATCCGGCGGAACACCGGCTCCTGGTCCACGGGATGGTGGAGAGGCCGACGCTCTTCACCATCGACGATCTGAAGCGCTTCCCCTCCGTCTCGCGTAAGGTCGTCCTGGAGTGCTCGGGCAACTCGTTCGCCGAGTGGACCAAAGACGCGCTGGGGCAGACGGTCCAGGGGTCGCACGGGCTGACCAGTTGCGCCGAGTGGACGGGCGTGCCGGTGGCCACCGTACTGCGCGAGGTCGGGATCAAGCCGGGGGGCGGCTGGCTGCTGGCCGAAGGGGCGGACGCCGCCGGCCACGACCGCAGCATCCCGGTGGGGAAGGCGATGGCGGACGGCCTGCTCGCCTACGCCGCCAACGGCGAGGCGCTGCGCCCCTCCCAGGGCTACCCGGTGCGACTGCTCCTACCGGGCTTCGAGGGCAATACCAACGTCAAGTGGCTGCGCCGGTTGGAAGTCGGGAACGAACCGTGGCACACCCGGCAGGAGACCAGCCACTACAGCGACCTGATGCCCGACGGCACGGCGCGCGAGTTCACCTTCGTCATGGAGGCGAAGTCGGTCATCACCTTCCCGTCCGGGGGCCAGCGCATCCCCGGTCCCGGTTTCTGGGAGATCACGGGTCTCGCCTGGTCCGGCCGGGGCAAGATCGCCCGGGTCGACGTGTCGACCGACGGCGGCGCCTCCTGGACCGAGGCGACCCTGCAGGAGCCGGTGCTGCCGATCGCCTGGACGCGGTTTCGCCTCCCCTGGACGTGGGACGGCAAATCGGTCCGGTTGCAGAGCCGGGCGATCGACGAGACGGGCTACGTCCAACCGACGCGGGCGCAGTTGGTCGAGGCCCGCGGGGTGAACTCCTTCTACCACTTTAACGGGATCAAGTCCTGGGCCGTGGCCGCCGATGGGGAGGTGAGCAGTGACTACGCCTGATGCGCGGTTCGGATTCGGCGAGCCGGCGACCGCGGAACAGATTGCCGGCTGGGACATCGACGTGAAACCCGACGGCACCGGACTGCCGCCGGGCAGCGGCAGCGTCAAACAGGGGGAGGAGATCTTCGCCCGGTTGGGGGCCAAGTGCCACGGGGCGAAGGGCGAGGGCACCGACGCGGCCCCGCCGCTGGTCGGCGGCATCGGGTCGCTCGCCACCGACGCCCCGCTCAAGACGGTCGGCAGCTACTGGCCCTACGCCACGACGCTCTACGACTACATCCACCGGGCGATGCCGGCCGACGCCCCGCAGTCGCTGACGCCGGACGAGGTGTACGCGCTCTGCGCCTATCTCCTCTACCTCAACGGGATCGTGCCCGAGGATGCGGTCATGGACGCGCAAACGCTGCCAAAGGTGGTGATGCCCAACCACGCCGGCTTTACCAGCCCCGA
The DNA here is from genome assembly GCA_036558305.1 of Thermomicrobiales bacterium. Taxonomy (GTDB): domain Bacteria; phylum Chloroflexota; class Chloroflexia; order Thermomicrobiales; family UBA6265; genus DATBFX01. The sequence goes on from DATBFX010000272.1 coordinate 11,050, forward strand.
CCCGCGACCGGACGTCTTCAACACCACCGACGAGGCGCCGGCGGCGACGCCGTCGGCGTAGCACGCAGCGCGGCCGCGCCACGACCGCCCGGTGCGCGTACCGGGGCTGTGGCGACGGAACGTACGAGACGTCTCCGTCCGCGCCGGCGGCGTGCCCCGCCCCGACCACCGGAACGACAAGTCCGCGGGCGGCGATGCGCGAGCGTGTTTCGCGCCGCGACACGACGCCTGTCATCTGGGGCACCATCCCGGCGCGAATGCCTTTGAGTGGTGTAGTATTGACGACATATTCTCACTCCAGATGCTGCTCTCCCGCATCGTCGATGCGGGAGGACGCGGCTGGTTCACGCTCCGACGAAAGGGGAATCCGCCATGATCATCGGCGCTCTCGATCGGACCGCGCTTGACCGGCTTCGTGATGGCTTCGCCGGGGAGATCGTCCTGCCCGACAACCCAACCTACGATGCGGCGCGGACGATCTTCAACGCGATGATCGACCGGCGCCCCGCGGTGATGGCCCAATGCGCGACCGTCGACGACGTCGCGGCGGCGATCCGCTTCGGACGCGAGCACTCCCTCGAGATCGCGGTCCGGGGAGGCGGGCACGGCGTGGCGGGGCGGGCCCTGACGGACGGGGGTCTCGTGATCGACCTGCGGCGGATGAACGGGGTGACGGTCGACCCGGACCGGCGCACCGCTACCGTTGCCGGTGGCGCCACGATGAGCCACCTCGACCGCGCGACGGAACCGCACGGTCTGGCCACGACGGGCGGCCGCGTGTCGACGACCGGGGTCGGCGGGTTTACCCTGGGTGGCGGTGCGGGTTGGCTCGATCGGAAATTCGGACTCGCCTGCGACAACCTGCTCGCGGTGGAACTCGTGCTGGCCGACGGCAGTGTCGTGCGCGCGAGCGAGCGGGAGCACCCCGACCTCTTCTGGGCCCTGCACGGCGGTGGGGGTAACTTCGGCGTGGCCACCTCGTTCGAGTTCCGGCTGCATCCCCTGCCGGTGGTCACCGCGGCTCTCCTGCTGTGGGAGGCGGAGGCCGGTCCCGGTGTCGCGCGCGTCTACCGCGACTTCCTTGAGTCGGCGCCCGACGAGGTCGGCGGCGGCTTCCTCTACCTCACCGGCCCGGCCGAGGACTTCGTCCCGACCCACCTGGTGGGCCGGCTCGCGTGCGCGGTCCTGGTCACCTATGCCGGTGCGGAAACCGCGGCCCGCCGGGCGATGGCGCCGCTGCTCGAACTGGCGCACGCGGGCGAGTTGGTCGTCGAGGTCTCCTATGCCGAATTGCAGTGCATGCTCGACGACCCGCCCGGCTATCGCAACTACTGGTCGGTCGAGTACCTGGACGCGTTCCCGGACGAGGCGGTGGACCGCTTCTGTGCGCGCGCCGACGACATGGTCGTGCCGTCGCCGTCGCAGCACGTGCTCTTTCCGCAGGGTGGGGCGGTGGCGCGGGGGCCGGCGGACTATCCGCTCCCGTGGCGTCACGCGCCGTGGTGCGTCCATCCCTTCGGGCTCTGGGAGGACCCCGCGGACGACGAGCGGGCGAAGCGATGGGCGCGGGAGGTTCGTGCCGACCTCCAACCCTGGGCCAGCGGCGCCGTGTACCTCAACTTCGTCGGCGACGAGGGCCGGGACCGGGTGGTGGCGGGTTTCGGCCGGGAGAACTACGAGCGCCTGGCCAAGATCAAGGAGCGGTACGACCCCGACAACGTCTTTCACTTGAACCACAACATCACGCCGAGTGCCCCGGACTGAGTGGCCGCCGCGGTTTCGGCCGGGAGGAACCGATGGCCACCTTCGTTCTCGTCCAGGGCGCGTTCGTCGGCGGTTGGTGCTGGCGCTGGGTGACTCCCCACTTGCGGACGGCCGGTCACGAGGTCTACACACCGACGCTGACCGGACTGGGCGAGCGCGCCCACCTCGCCAGCCCGCGGGTCGACCTCGACACGCACATCGAGGACGTCGTCAACGTGCTGCGTTACGAAGACCTGAGCGGCGTCGTCCTGGTCGGTTGGAGCTACGGCGGGATGGTCGTCGCCGGTGCGGCGGATCGTGACCCCGAACGGGTCGGGCAGCTCGTCTACCTCGACTCCGACGTGCCGCGGGACGGCGAGACGAGCGTCCCGCCCGGACAGCACGCGGCGCGGGAGGCGCTGGCCCGCGCCCACGGCGATGGGTGGCGGGTGCCGCCCGAGGTCGCGCGCGTGGATGACGCGCTGTTGAAGGGGTTGCCGGAGGAGCAGCGGCACTGGATCGCCGCGCGGTTGCAGCCGCACCTGCTCAAGACCTGGACGCAGCCGATCCGGCTGACGGGGGCCGCTGCCGCGATCCCGACCACCTACGTCCGCTGCACGGTGGGCTACGACCCCGACGACGAGGACACCCGGCGCCAGGACGAGCGGATCCGGAGCGAACCGGGGTGGCGTTACCGGGAACTGGCCGAAAGCCACGCCGCCCCGTTTACGGCGCCGCGGGCCGTGGCCGACCTGCTCCTGGAGGTGGTGTAGGCACCGATCCCCGCGACACGGCGGCCTGGCAAGGCCGAGCGGACCTCGTGCGTCCGGTCGTTGAGTCCATCGCGATGACGGCTCCTCGCTCGGTCCGTTGTCAGAGGGCCACGGATCGCGGTCGGGTGACAGCGGAGGTCTCCGGTCACCCGACCGACCGATGGAGTCGTTACCCGTCGTTGTGATTGCCGGCATCGTCGTCGTGGTCGGCGTCGTCAGCGCTGTGATCGCCATCGTCGTGCCCGGCGAGGGCCGGGCCGTGCCAGGTGTGGACCCAGACATCGCCCGTCACCGCGTTGACGCTGAGCATCCCTTCGACCTGGTGGTCGCGCCCGAAGTCGAAGGTGTAGTAGCCGGGAAACGCCGTGCCTTCGATGACCTCCGCGCCGGGGAGGTAGCCGGTGAGGAAGGTCGTCGCCAGTTGCCGGGCCGCGGCCTGGTCGTACCGCGCGTCGCCACCGGTGCCCGCGCCCCAGCGGCTGTTCCACATCATGTTCGGACCGGGCTCCGGGGAGACCGCGCCGGTGTAGCGGTCGACGAGCACCTCGCCGAGACCGGTCCCGGTGCCGTCGACGAGTTGCGCGTAGTAGTTGCTGCCAAAGGCCGTCAGATCGGTGACGTGGACGTCGGCACCGCACCCGGCGGCGAAGGCCGCCAGGCGTTGCTGGGCATCGGCCTCGGTGATCGGTGTGGCGGTCGCGGCGGAGAACCCCATCATCCCCATGGAGCCCATTGCCCCCCACATGCCGCCCATCATCCCCCCGCCGTTCATCATCCCCGAGCCGGTGCCGCCCCAGCCGGCCATCATCGCCCACCGGTTGCCCGTCAGGCACACCGCCGCCTGGTTCGCCGTCCGTGGAGTCGTCGCCGATCCCGGTTGACTCGCGGCCAGCAATCCCGACCCCCGGCCGGCGGCGACAAGACCGAGCAGCGCGACGCCGAGTACGGCCATGGCCAGCATCAAGCGCTTGTTCATTATCGATGACCTCCTCGCGCGAACGGGAAACGCGCCGGTACCTGCTCCGGTGCCGAGGATCACGCTAGGATTGCGGGCATCCGCACGGCAACACCAATTCCTCCGCCAGCGTGGCAAACGCGTGGCAATCGGGAGCCCCGAGCGCCACGTTCGCGAATCTCCACCCGCGCCGGCCGCAGCCGTCGGGAACTCGCCGGTTGGGGCGACCTCGACGGCCGCACCCCGGTGCCGGCCCGATCGGTCGGGTCATGCATTAGACCGCCTGGGACTGCGCCAGCCGGCACGGGTGGGCGGGGTCGCCCCGCTCCACCTGCAGCGTCGCGTGCGCGATGCCGAACCGGTCGTGCAGGTCCCGGCAGGCGCGGGCGAGAAGGGCGTCGTCGGCCGGGGCGTCGGGTATCACCAGGTGGGCGGTGAGGGCGGTCTCCGTCGTACTCATGCCCCAGATGTGCAGGTCGTGGACCTCGGCGACGTTCGGCAGACCGACCAAATGGGCCTTTACCTGGGCCGGGTCGATCCCTTCGGGGACGGCGTCCAGGGCCAGATCGACCGACTCCCGGAGCAGGTCCCAGGTGCCGACGACGATCACGGCGGCGATGACGAGGCTGACGACCGGGTCGACCCACGCCCAGCCGGTGGCGAGGATCACCAGCCCGGCGACGACGACGCCGCACGAGACGGCGGCGTCGGCCGCCATGTGCAGGAACGCGCCGCGGATGTTCAGGTCGCCCTTCCGGCCGGAGGCGAAGAGGAGCGCCGTCCCCGCGTTGACCGCGACGCCGACCGCGGCCACCCAGATCATCGTGGTTCCTGCGACCTCGCCCGGTTGCAGCAAGCGGCGGATCGCCTCGAAGGCGATGGCCCCAACCGCAATCAGGAGCATGACGGCGTTGAGGAGGGCAGCGAAGACGGAGGAGCGGCGCAGACCGTAGGATCGGCGCGGCGTCGGCCGCCGGCGGGAGAGCCAGGCGGCGCCCCAGGCGAGCGCCAGACCGAGCACGTCGGACAGGTTGTGCCCGGCGTCGGCGACCAGCGCCAGCGAGTGCGACAGCACTCCGAAGGTTGCCTCTGCCGCCACGTAGGCGAGGTTGAGGGCGATACCCAGCGCAAACGCCCGGTCGCGGGACGGCGGCCGGTGGTCACGGTGATCGGTCATGGGACGGGCCTGCCTCCCCGACGACGCCATCTCGATCGGCAATGCTGCCACCGGGTGGAGCCGCGCGTGTGGCAGGACACCGCCTGCTCACGTGCTCACGCGGCGCGTTCGGCGGGCTGCGTTGCGATGTGCCCGACGGCGCCGTGCACGTCAGGGTGGGAGATGCGCTCGATGTGCAGGAGGCGCAGCGAATTGAACGTCACCGCCAGCGACATCCCCATGTCGGCGAGGACCGCCAGCCAGAGGTTCGTCACGCCGGCAAGGGTCAGCGCGAGGAACGCCGCCTTGACGACGAGCGCCGCCGTGATGTTTTGCCGGATGATTGACATCGTCTGACGGGCGAGGCGGACCGCGACGGGGAGTTGGGCGAGGTCGTCGCCCATCAGGGCGACGTCCGCCGCCTCGATCGCCACGTCGGTCCCGGCCGCGCCCATCGCCACGCCGACGGCGGCCGTCGCCAGGGCTGGGGCGTCGTTGACCCCGTCGCCGACCATCGCGACCGGGGCCGACCGTTGCAGGTCGACGACGGCGTCGACCTTGTCCTCGGGAAGCAATTCGGCCCGCACGTCGGCGACGCCCGCCGCCGCGGCGATCCGTTCGGCCGTCTGCCGGTTGTCGCCGGTCAGCATCACCGTCCGCAATCCGAGGGCGCCGAGCGTGGCGACCGCCCGCCGGCTGACCGGACGCAACGGGTCGGCGACGGCGATGACGGCCTCGACCTCGCGTGCGGTTCCGACCAGGACGGCCGTCTTGCCGTCGGTCTCGGCGGTGGCGAGCAGCCGCTCCACCTCTTGCGGTACCGCGCCGAACAGCCGCCGGCTGCCGACGACGACGGTCTCGCCGGCGATCCGGGCGGAGGCGCCCCGCCCCGGAATGCCCTGGGCGTCGACGGCCGGCGGCACGGTCACCCCGCCCTCGCGCGCCGCCCGCACGATGGCGAGGGCGATCGGATGGGTCGCCGGGCCTTCGACGGCGGCGGCCCGTGCCAGGACCGCTTCGGCAGACCGGCCGCCGAGCGGGACGACGCCGGTCACGGCCGGGCGGCCGGCGGTCAGCGTACCGGTCTTGTCGAAGGCGACGGTGCGGACGGACGCCAGCGCCTCGATCGCGGCACCGCCCTTGAAGAGGACGCCGCGCCGCGAGGCGGACCCGATCGCCGCCACCAGGGCGACCGGCGTCGAGATGACCAGCGCGCAGGGGCAGGCGATGACGAGCAGCACCAGCGCCTTGAAAAACCACTCCCGGAAGTCGCCGGCGATGAGGGGCACCACCGTCGCGAGGAGGATGGCGCCGGCGATGACGAGCGGGGTGTAGACGGCGGCGAAGCGATCGACGAACGCCTGGGCGGGCGCTTTCGACGCCTGCGCCTCCTCGACCAGGTGGACGATGTGGGCGAGGGTGGTGTCGCTCGCCGGTTTGGTCGAGCGGACCTCGAGCATCCCGTCGCCGTTGATGCTGCCGGCGAAGACGTCGCTGCCGGGTTCGACCGCGACGGGCACCGATTCGCCGGTGATCGGCGCCTGATCGACACCCGAAGTCCCGCCGACGACGACCCCGTCGACCGGCAACCGCTCGCCGGGCCGGACGACGACGATTTCGCCCACCGCGACCGTGGCGACCGGGACGCGCTGCTCGCCTCCCGCCCGTTTGACCGAGGCCTCGGCTGGGGCGAGATCGACGAGCGCCTGGATGGCGCGGCGCGTCCGCTCCAACGTCAGGTTTTGCAACGTCACGCCGATGGCGAAGAGGATGAGGACGGAGGCGCCCTCGTCCCAGCGCCCGATCAGGACGGCGCCGGCAGCGGCGATCGTCATCAGCAGGTTCATGTCGGCGCGACGGACCTTGAGCGCGTACCAACCGGCCCGCGCCACCGGGTAGCCGGCGATGACCATCGCCAGGAGGAACGGGACGTCGCTGGCGAGACGCGGCGCTCCCAGGTGTTCGATCGTAAACCCGATCACCCACAGCGCCGCCGCGACGGCGATCTCCAGGATGCGGCGCTGACGCCACCAGACGTGGGGTGCCGCGACGTGGTGTTCGCCGCGCGCCTGCGCCCCGTAACCGGCCTGGGTCACGGCGGCGACGACCGCGGCCGGTGTCAGGACACCGTCGGTCGGGGTGACGCCGAGGGTGGCGGCGCCGAAGTTGACGGTCGCCGTCGCCACGCCGGGCAGGCGCCGCACTACCTGTTCGACGGTCATGGCGCAGTCGCCGCAGTCCATCCCGGTCACGTCGAACAGCCAGGGGTCGTGGGCCGTCGCCCCGTTCGCCGCCGCGTGTGCACCGTAGCCGAGGGCCTTGACCCGGCCGATGAGGGCCGGCGGACCGGCCACGGCCGGATCGTAGGCGACGTCGGCGGTGCCGCGGGCGAAGTTCACCGAGGCCGAGCGGACGCCGGGGAGCGAAGCGAGCGAGGATTCGATCGTCCGGGCGCAGTCGGCGCAGTCCATCCCGGTGACGGTCAACCGGCAACTGGTGCCGGCGACCGGTTCGGCGGGCGTGTCGCCCGGTGGCGGGTCGAGGATGGCGGGTCCGGCCGGGTGGTCTTTCACGCGTCGCCTCCCGTGCGGTGGGCGACGTGATCGAGGGCCTGACCGTAGAGCGCGGTGACGTGGTCGTCGTCGAGGGCGTAGTAGACGAGGCGGCCGTCGCGGCGGGGCCGGACGAGACCGAGGGCGCGCAGGTTCCGCAGTTGGTGGGAGACGGCCGATTCCGTTTGGCCGACGGTCGCCGCCAGGTCGCAGACGCAGAGTTCGCGGTGGGCGAGGGCCGCGACGATCCGCAACCGGGTCGGATCGCCCAGGGCGGCGAAGAGTTCGGCCAGACCGAGGAGTCCCGCCCCCGACGGCAACGCCGCCCGCGCCGCCCGCACGGCATCGACGTGGACGATGCGGTCGTCGCAGACGAGGTCGGCGACGTCGGCGAGTTGGTCGGTTTTGCGCGGGCGGGACATCCTGGTCTCCCGGACAACTGAGATCACGTCTCAGAAGTGAATAGCTATTCAACTATTGGGAAGTATAGGACGCGCGGCGCGCGATGTCTACGGTGGGTCAGCCGCAGCAGGTGCCCTTGGTCGCGGCCGTGATTTGGATCAATTGGGGGACCGACGTGCCGCAGCACGCGCCTGGAGCTGATGCCAGGGAGGGAGCACAGCACGAGTCCTCGGCTTCGTCTTCTCGGGCCGCGTCCGCGGCGCAGCAGGCGACGCCGCGCTCGGCGAGGATGCCGGACGAGCAGACGCCCGTCTCGGGCAGGACGAGGCGGACCTCGCGGGCCGCCGCCCAGTCGCCGGCGATCGCCGCGGCGACGGAGCGGACCTGTTCGTAACCGGTCAGCAGGAGGAAGGTGGGCGCGCGCCCGTAGCTCTTCATGCCGACGAGATAGAGGTCGGACTCCGGGTGTTTGAGCTCCTCCGCGCCGTGGGGCGGGACGGAGCCGCAGGAGTGGACGTTGGGATCGATCAGGGGGGCGAGTGCGGTCGGGCTCTCGACCGCCGGGTCCAACCCGAACCGGAGTTCGGAGAGGAACGACAGATCCGGCCGCAGCCCGGTGGCGACGACGATCTCGTCGACGGGCGGCAGGACCTCGTCCTCGCCGGCGACGATGATGCCTTCCGGGGCGTCCGTGACGCGCGCCGCCCGAAACCCCGTCACGAAGCGCAGCCGGCCGTCTTCGACCAGCCGCCGCACGCGGGCACCGAGTTCGCCGCGAGCCGGGAGGGCGTCGTCGATGCCGCCGCCGAAGAGGTTCTGGAGGCGGTCGGCGGGTTTGCGCACGGCCCAGGTCACCTCCGTACCGGGCGCGTCGTCGGCCAGGTCGACGAGATCGAGCAGCGCGTTGTAGGCCGAGTGCCCGCTGCCGACGACCAGGACCCGCTCGCCGGCGTAGCGCGCCTGGAGTGCCCCGAGCACGTCCGGGATGCCGTAGAAGATCCGGTCGGCGAGCGCCCGCTCCCCGATCGCGGGGACGCCGGAGGCGCCAAGCGGGTTGGGGGTGCCGGAGGTGCCGGAGGCGTCGACGACGGCCTTCGCCAGGACCGTCTCTTCCCCCTGCGCAGTGCGGACCGTCAGCAGGAACGGCGCCTCGTCGCGCCCCTCGGTCTTCATCTTGTCGAAGCCCGCCCGCACGACGGCGACCACCCGGTGCCCGTAGCGGATGCGGCCGCGCAGCGCCCCCGTCTCGGCGAGCGGGTCGAGGTAGCGGTCGACGATCTCGTCGCCGAGCGGGTAGCCCTCGGGGTCGGGTTCACTCCAGCCGGTCGGCTCCAGCAGGCGGCGGGCGGCCTCGTCGACGACGTAGCGCCATGGCGAGAAGAGGCGGACGTGGCCCCACCCGCGCACGCTCGTGCCGACGCTGGGGCCGGTCTCGAAGACGATCGGCTCCTGGCCCTGTTCGAGCAGGTGCGCCGCGGCGGCCAAACCGACCGGACCGGCGCCGATGACCGCCACGGGAAGGTGTTCGCGCTGCATGATGTTGCCCTTTCGTTCGCGTTCGGGGCACGCCTTGCCCCACCAGGACATCGGAAGGTGTCATCGAACGGAGTCACGAGGTCGCGACGAAATCACGCCAAACGCGATCCATCGTCGGTCCGCGCCGTGTCTTCGTGAACGTGCTGCGACCCGCCCTCCTCCGGGTGTACGAGGAAGTGGAGCGAGACGGTGACGCCGCTCGGGTCGGCGCCGACCGGTTGATGAACGTCGACCGGGTCGAAGAGGTAGCCCGTGCCGACGGGGTAGTCGCGCTCCCCGACCAGGTGCAGGCTGCTGCGGTGATCCCCGACGTAGCGCCGGTCGCGCTCCACACCGTGGATCGTGACCGCGCCTCCCCAGCCGCCGTGGTCGTGGGCCGGCGTGGATTGGTGGGGACGCAGGGCGATGGCGGCCAGCGACCAGCCCGTGGGATCCTCGTGGAGGAGACAGCGGGCGTAGCCGGTCGACGCACCCGGGCAGTCGCGCACGTCGATCTGCGCGGCGATGGTCTTGACGGTTTCCAGGACGCGGGCGCGGTCGACCGGCGCGGTCTCGGCGCGGGGACCGAGGGCGTTGATGCGGGCGGCGAAGCGCGCCACGACTGTTGCCTTCCCCGGCCCAGAGGTGGTAGGAACGGCGAAACCGGTCCCGGTGCAGTCCAACCGTTCGCGGTCCATCGATCGTTGGGTCATACGCTGGTCTCCTGGCGTCCAGTCTCGACGCCTCCTACATCGAACATCGACAATATTCGATTCATCCAAGCGCCAAAATACCGGTGCACCTCCTCCCGGCTCTGGCTATTGGTCGAGGATGCGACGGGCCGCGTCGGGGAACGCCGCCAGGCAGTTGCCATTGACGCGGTAGTACATGAAGGTGCCCCGCCGCTCGGCCAGCACGAAGCGGACGTCGCGCAGGATCTTGAGGTGGTGGGAGATGGCGGGTTGGCCGAGCGGGAAGTGGTCGACGATGTCGCAGACGCAGAGCGGTTCCGCGCTGCGCGCCAGCAGGTTGAGGATGCGGATGCGGGTGGGATCGGCCAGCGCTTTGAACCACTCGGCGTACTCCGCCGCCTCCGGGTCCGTCACGTCCGGGGTCGCGGCGGTCGGCGGGCAGCAGCGAGCGGCCGGGCTGGTGATCGGTTGTTCGAGTGTCGCCGTTGCCACGAGTCTCCTCCGTTGTCGCTGGCACTGCAGGGCATTGATCGAAGTTTGTCAATACATCTATCGACGTGCGTCGATGAGAATACCGGCGCCATGGCAGTCCGATCGACTCGATGGTGCGCTTCGGCTGCCGCCGGCGGTGAACGAGGTCACGCCACCCCGTCGGTTTCGAGGTCGCGCGCGAAGTGATCCGGCAACCCCTCGGCCGCCCGGATCGCTTCGGCCATCCTCACGGCGTCGTACGGCACGCGCCGGATCTCGACCGCCACCGGTTGGCCGGCCCTCGCCGTCAGCAGCGCCCAGGCCGCCCTCGGGTCGCCGTCCTTCGGTTTGCCGACGCTGCCGTCGTTGACGAAGAGCACCCCTCCGATCTCCCGCACCCACGGTATGTGGGTGTGCCCGAAGACGAGCACCTCGCAGTCGGCCATCTGCGCGATCCGCTCCAGCGAGCGGGGATCGCGGTCCTCGAACAGGTACTCGTTCATCCGCCGCGGACTGCCGTGCACCAGCCGGAAGCGGACTCCCTCGGCTTCGAAGCGGATCTCGGGGACCAGTGACCGCAGATACGCCTTGTTCTCCTCGGTCGTCACCCGCCGCGTCCACACAAGCGATTGCTGACCGCGCGCCGCTTCGTCCTTGTCCTTGTAGGCGCAGCCGCAGTCGTCGCGGTCGAAGCCGACCCCGTCGTCGTAGTTCCCCATGATCGTCGCGATGCGACGCGTCAGCATCAGCTCGGTCGTCTCGTTGGGAAATGCCCCGTACCCGACGAGGTCGCCCAGGCAAGAGACGGCGTCGGGTGCCGCCGCCTCGATCGCCGCCAGCACCGCCTCGCCCGCCGCGACGTTGCCGTGCAGATCGGAAAAGACCGCGATCCGGGTCGTCATGCGATCGCCTCCGCGCGGACGAACTGGTACGCGAGCGCCCCAAGCACCGCACCCAGCGCCGGTCCGACGACGTAGAGCCACTGCGACTGCCACGTCCACGAGACGAGCGCCGGGGCAAGCGATCGCGCCGGGTTCATCGACGCCCCGGAGATCGGCCCGGCGAACATCGCTTCCAACCCCACCGTTCCCCCGATCGCGATCGCCGCCGCCTGACCGACGGCCCGCGTGTCGGTCGCGACCGCGACGATCACGAACATCAGGAAAAAGGTCAGCGCGCTCTCCAGGGCGAACGATTGCCCGTCCGAACCGCGCGGCAACGTCGCGCCGAGGTGCGCGACGTTGCCGAAGAGCAGACGCAAAAAGAGACTCGCCGCGATGCCGCCGGCGAGCTGGGCGAGCCAGTACAGGCCCGCCAATTGCCACGGCAGGTGCCGGGTGACGGCGAACGCGAGGGTCACCGCCGGGTTGAAGTGGGCGCCGGAGACGTGCCCGGTCGCGTAGATCATCGCCATGATGATCAGACCGAAGGTGATCGCGACGCCGGCGTGGCCGAGTGCGCCGGTCTGGGCATCGACCACGATCGCGCCCGGACCGGCGAAGACGAGCCCGAAGGTGCCGATCGCCTCGGCGACGAGCTTGTGGAGGTCGTTCGAAGGTTTCGACGGCACCGTTCGCCGTCTCAGGCTTTCGTGGCGCGGACGAAGGCGCTGACGACCCGGCCGCCCGAAGCGTCGAAGCGGGCGTAGGCGGACTCGTCCCAGGACGGGCCCTCGCCGCCGCAGCAGGAGCTTCCGCCGCGCAGGCTGTCGGACAGCTCCCGCGGGTCGTAGACGCGCGTGACCCGGAACTCAGTATCGGCGAAACCGGCGTCGGCGAGGAGACGGCGGTACTCCTGCTCTTCGAGGGCGCCGGCGATGCAGCCGACCCAGGCCTCCATGTCCTGCCGCAGGTCGGCCGGCAACTCGCCCTGGGCGACGACGTCGGAGACGGCGAAGCGGCCGCCCGGTTTCAGGACGCGGTACGCCTCGCGCAGCACCTTGCCCTTGTCGGCCGCGAGGTTGATGACGCAGTTGGAGATCACCACGTCGACCGTGTCGTCCGGCAGGGGGATCTCTTCGATCTGGCCCTTGAGGAACGTGACGTTCTCGACGCCGGCTTCGGCCTTGTTGCGCTCGGCGAGGGCGAGCATCTCGTCGGTCATGTCGAGTCCGTAGGCGAACCCGGTCGGACCGACGCGCCGGGCCGAGAGGAGGACGTCGATCCCGCCGCCGGAGCCGAGGTCGAGCACCGTCTCGCCCGGTCGGAGATCGGCCAGCGCGGTCGGGTTGCCGCAACCGAGCGACGCGGCGAGCGCCCCGCCCGGCAGGGTCGCGACCTCGTCGTTGCCGTACAGGTCGGTGGTCACCGGGTCGGCGCTCTCCGTCCGGCAACAGGACGGCCCGCAGCCGCAGCCGCTCGCACCGGCGGCGCGGCGGGCGCGCTCGGCGTACGTCTCGCGGACGTTGTCGCGGATCTGGTCGGGGGTGGTCGGGAGGATGGGCGCGGTCATGACGGCGTTCCTTTCTGATCGATCGGAGATCGGCTAACAGCAGACCGGTTCGCAAACAGGGATCGATCCCGTCCGTCCGCCCACGACGATCCGGCGCACGGCCCTGAAAAGGGTGGCAACCCGCCGCTCCGCGCGTTCCGAAGCGGGTGGCAGCCTCGCGCTCTCGGCGGCCAGGCGGTGCCGCACCGATCCGTAGACGAACGGACGAGCTCGCAACGCCCGGTCGGGGTCCGGGTCGTTGAACGACTCGACGATGTGGTGCAGCAACGGGTTGTCGGAGTGGAGCACGACCTCCTCCTTCCTTGCTTAGATATCGACAAACATCTATCTCTCGGCGCAACAAAAACGCGCCTAGCTCGCCACCGCCAGCTCCTCCGGCGCGAAGGCGTCGAGCGACCCGCGCAGCAGCGCCAGACCGCGCGGATCGGCGGCGTAGTAGGCCCAGACGCCGCGGCGGGAGACGGTGATCAACCCGGCTTCCCGCAGCACCTTGAGGTGGTGCGAGATCGTCGGTTGGCTGACGTCGAAGCGGTCGACGACGTCGCAGGCACAGATCGGCGCCTCCTGGGCAGCGATCAGGCGGAAGACGTCGAGGCGGGTCGCGTCGGCCAGCGCCTTGTAGATCGCGACGATCCGTTCCTGCTCCGCGGCGGGAAGCGGGAGCGGTTCGATCGGAATCTCGCAGCAGCCGGCCGGCCGGGTCTTCGTGGTCATGACATGATCATACGTGAGAAATAGATATTTGTCAATATCTTAGCGAGGCACTTCGTTGCGACCCTCGGCGGGCTCTGGATTTCGACCGCCACCGGTCGTCCGTGCGTCAATCGACCTGCCAGTCGAGCATCTGGACCGGCAGCACCGTTCCCGGTTCGGCGACGGCGAGGTCTTCCGGCACGACCAGCAACCCGTTGGCGAGCAGCAGCGAGGTCAACACCCCCGCCCCTTGCGAACCGGCGACGCGGGCGACGTAGCCGCCCGGAGCGTCTGCCTCGACCCGAACGCGGACGAAGTGACGCCGCCCGCCGGGGTTGTCGATGCGGTCGAGCAGGCGTGCCTGGACGATCGGGATTCCCAGATTCCGGTGCCCCAGCAGTTTGCGGAGCGCCGGTCGCGCAAACTGCTCGAAGGCGACCGCCGCCGCGACCGGATTCCCCGGCAACCCGATCAGGGGGACACCGCCGATCCGGCCGAAAGCGAGCGGTTTGCCCGGTCTGATGCGCACCTGCCAGACGTCGACCCGGCCGGCCGTCTGGAGGACGTCCTTGACGACGTCGTAGTCGCCGCGCGAGACGCCGCCGCTGGTGACGATCAGGTCGGCCTGCTTCGCCTCGGCGAGTTTCGCCCGCAACTCGGCGGTCGTGTCCCGCGCCACGCCGAGGAGGATCGGATCGCCGCCGCAGCGGCGGACCAGAGCGGCGACGAGCGGGCTGTTGCTGTTGCGGATCTGCCCCGGCCCCAACTCGCTCCCGGCATCGACGATCTCGTCGCCGGTGGCGAGGATGGCCACCCGCGGTCGCCGGTGCACCGCGACCCAGTCCCGCCCCAGTGCCGCCAGCACCCCGATCTCCGCCGGGCGGACCGCGGTCCCGGCCGCCAGCACCCGGTCACCGGCCGCCACGTCCTCGCCCGCCGGCCGGACGTTTTCTCCCGGCCGCGCGGTGCGGCGGACGGCAACCGTGTCTCCCGCCCGCCGGTCGGGCGCCGTCGCGCGGTCGCCCTCGTCGGTCTCCTCGAAGCGCACGACCGCGTCCGCGCCGTCGGGGACCGGTGCCCCGGTCATGATCCGCACCGCCGTCCCCGGTTCGACGTTCCGGGTCGGGGCGTACCCGGCCGGTGCTTCGCCCACGACCCGGAGGTGGAGCGGACCCTGCACGCTCGCGCCCGCCGTGTCGCTCGCCCGTACCGCGTAGCCGTCCATCGCCGAATTCGGGAACGGCGGCACGGGTGACGCAGCCACGATCTCCTCGGCCAGCACCAATCCCAACGCCTCGACGATCGGGACGGCGACCGCCGGCAACGGCGCGAACGCGGCGAGGATTTTGTCGCGCGCCTCGTCGACGCCGACCAGCCCCGCCGGGTCGTCCCAGGGACGTGTTCGCGGCGAGGGTGCGCGTCGGGACATGGCGTACTCCGAAGAAGACGACAGGGTTTGGAAATCGACTGACGACTGACGACTGACGACTGACGACTCGTCAAACCGTCGGTTGCTGCCGGACGCGCCGCAATGCCTCGGCGAGCACGCGCTTTTCCTCGCCGGTCAGGCGATCGGCGAAGTGGCGGGCGATGCCGCGGGCGTAGACCGGCCAGGCCCGTTCGACCGCCTGTTCGCCCGCCGGGGTCAGCACCGCGTAGGTACCGCGGCGGTCGGTTTCGCACGGTTCGCGGCGGATCAGCCCGGCCGCCTCGACCCGGTCGATCAGCCGCGTCAGACCGCTCCGGCTGAGCACCACCTCGTCGGCCAGGTCTTGCAGGCGGCGGCGGCGGCCGGGGGCGGCGGTCAGCGCGGTCAGCACGTCGTACCAGGTCAGCGAGACCACCCCGGCGGCGGCGAACTCCCGCTCGATCCGACCGACCGCGGCGGCATGGGCGAAGACGAACGCCTCCCAGGCCGCCAATCCCTCCTTGTCCAATACTTCGTCCATGCCGGCAAGCATAGCCGACGATAATTGACCTTGCAATCACATCGCGGTACCCCCGACGCGAACTGCGATCGCCTCTTGCGCGGCAACGGTGGCTGTCATGGCGGTCACGTGTTCACGGGTGTCACCGTTAATCCGGGTTGTGCACGCGCGCCGATACCCGAAGACGCCGCCGCCAGGGTATTGACAAATAGTCAACGAACCGCTAATGTACGTTCAGTCCCGAGCGATGGGCGGCCCGCCGAAAGGCGGCCAAACGTCGGTCGGGATTTCTCTTTGTCCTCGACGAGGACTCCGCCGGTGGCTTCCACTCCCTCTTCGTGGTGCGCTGCCCCGGCCCGCACGTTCGCGCTCGCCGCGGCGGCCCCCCCAATGCCAGCCAGTTTCAGCCCCGTTCGTTCGAGGCAATGGCCGCCGCATCGGACGCGGGTGACCAGACCCACTGCTCGCGCCGCCGGTCCTTGACGGCGACCACGCCGCACAGCTTGTCGATCAGCGTCCGCCGGCGCGGATCCCAGAGCATCCAGAGGTGCGCCACAATGACCAGCATGCCGACGAAGAGGACCGCGCCGACGATGGCCCAGGTCATCGCGGCAGACAGCTCCGCGTCGGCCAGCCACCACGGCAAAAAGGCGATGGCAGCCACGTCCGCGTAGAGGAGCAGGGCACCACCGGCGCGGGGGATCAGGCGTCTCCAGCGCGGCCTACCACTCGTCGCCGCGTCGACGAGGCGATACCCAAGGGCGCCCATCCCGGGCGACTGGGCGCGTGTCCACAGCCAGGCAAAGAAGCCGATGGACAGCACCGGGGATGCAACCACGAAGAGGTAGGGGATCGGGATGAACACGAGGATCATGAGGACGAAGGTCGACCCCATGGAGAAGATCATCCAGTCGAGGAGTGCCGCGGCCAGTCGTCGCCCGAAGCCAGCGAAGGCGACCTCATCGGGAACAACCGGTGCGTGTGCTCGCAGGTTCGCCACCGCCGTCTCCCCTTCCGCCTGCCGGCGATGCGCGCGGCACGCGGGGTCGGATCCGAACCTCGGTCGTTGCCGTTGCGGCGCGGCTGCGGCCCACATGGGACGACCATCGATATGGACAGCATGCGCCGCGACGCAGAGCGAAACATCGGAAGAATGGCGGATGTGGGAACGCCGAAAATGGCTCGATGCGAGGTGCGATGCTAGAGGGAATCCCGTCCCAACCTGGGTGCAAGCGAGGCACGAGCGCGACAAATCCGCAACAAACGGCGTGCGGAGCATCGCGACGGACCCGCTCGGAAGGAGGGGCGACGACCGAAGGTCGAGACGTCGCGAGTTCGCCCGCCTTTCCCTCCATCACGCGCCTGGTTTCAATGCCACCCTGTGCGCCGCCAGCGTCTCGGTCATCACGGTCAACACGACCACCCCCGAACCGAAGGTCAGCAAACCGACCGCCCCGATCGCCCAGCGCAGTCCGAGCAGGTCGGCGATCGCCCCGGCCAGCAGCGCGCCGATCGCATAGCCGCCGTCCCGCCACAGCCGGTAGACGCCGACCGCGGACGCCCGCCACTCCGGGTGGGCGACGTCGCCGACCGCCGCCAGCAGCGCCGGGTAGACCATCGCCGTCCCGATCCCCAGCAGCACGGCTCCCGCCAGCCATGGCCAGAATCCGTTGGCCGCGAGGATCAGCAGGATCCCGGCCGCCTGGACCCACATCCCGCCGACGATCAGTCCCTTGCGACCCAGCCGATCCGACAGCGCACCGGTGCCCAATTGCGTCACACCCCAGACCGCGGGGTAGATCGCCGCCAGCACCGCGATCCGGTCGAGCGACAGACCGCGCGCCGCGAAGAAGAGCGGGAAAAGCCCCCAGGCCATCCCGTCGTTGAGGTTGTTGACCAGCCCGGCCTGGCAGACCGAGAAGAGGCGCCGGTCCTTCCAACTCGTCAACGTGACGATCTCGCCGAACGACGGTCCGGGCAGTTTCGCCGCCGCGCCACCCCGCAGCGCCGCCTCGTACCGCGCGTGACCCTGGGAGTCGCGCACGAAAAATGCCGAGAGGATCAGCCCCGCCAGCGCGCAGACCACACCGAGGTAGAACGGTTCCGGTCGCAGCCCGTACGAGGAGGCGATGGAGCCCGAAGCGAAGGCTGCCCCGGCGAGCGCGAGGTAGCCGGCGGCCTCGTTGAGTCCCATCGCGAAACCGCGCCGCGCCGGCCCGACGAGGTCGATCTTCATGATGACCGTCGTCGACCAGCACAATCCCTGATTGACCCCCAGGAGCACGTTTGCGAAGACCACCCACCCCCAACTCGGCGCCAGCATGATCAGGATCGGCACCGGCACGCCGACCAACCAGCCGGCGACGAGGATCCGCTTGCGGCCGACCCGGTCGGAGAAGCGCCCGGCGAAGAGGTTCGACAGCGCCTTGACGATGCCGAAGGAGACGATGAAGGAGAGGGCGATCGTGCGCGATGCCTGCCCAAACTCGTCCTTGGCGAGCAGCGGGACGACCGTCCGCTCCACCCCGACCATACCGCCGACGAAGGCGTTGACGACGACGAGCAGCGCGAACTGTTCCCAGTTCTCGCGCAAACCGAGACGGATCGGGGCGGTGGCCGGGACGCTAAGCGACGGCACAGCGGTTCGCCCCGGCCTCCAGATCGGTCGGATCACCAGTCGGTGTCTCGCCGGTCTCGTTGAACGCCACGATCGCGGCGTGGTTGGGCGGGGTCGGTGGCAGCCGGGCGAGGATCGTCTCGACGAACGCGGTCTCGCCGAGACCGAGCGTTGGCACCCGCGCCGCCACTTCCGCCAGCGTCGCGGCGATCGGCACCCCATCGAAGGCGATCGGACCGCTCGTGTGACCGGGCAGGACCAGCGTCTCGGGCGGGTGCGCGACCAGGCGGCGCAGGGAACCCCAGAGCAGCCGCGCCCGTTCCCGCGCTTCGCCGGCGCTTGCCTCCAGATCGGGGCGACCGACGCCGCTCAAGAAGAGCGTGTCGCCGGTGAAGAGCGCCGCGTCGTCGAGCAGATAGCACATCGCCTCGGGGGTGTGGCCGGGTGTCCGTAGCGCGGTCAGACGGGCGTCGCCGATGGCGAGGACCCCGCCTTCCCGCAGGCCGGCAAACGGATAGGCGACCCGGTTTGTCGCCGGCAGGTGCAGGGTGGCCCCCGTCCGCTCGGCAAGCACCCGCGCCCGGCTCAGGTGGTCGGCGTGGACGTGGGTGTCCAGGACGTGGCGGATCCCCCAACCGTGCTTGACCGCCAACTCCTGGTAGACCTCGGGAGCGAGCGAGGCGTCGACCACCGCCGCCTCGCCGCCGCTCCCGATCAGGTACGAAAGACAGCCCTTGCCGGTGCGGCGCACCTGGACGACCGTCGCGGCACTGTCGGGGAGGGCGACCTCGGCGGTGTTCCAGGCCAGACTCCACGCCTTCATGCCGCCGGCGAGGGAATGCGCGTCGAATCCCCTGGCGCGGAGTTGCTCGGCGGCAACCAAACTCACCTTGCCGGCACCGCAGACCGTCACGACCGTCGTTTCGTCCGGCAGAACCACGCCGGCCAGCGCGTCCGGCTCGCCCGCCTTGAGCGCGTCGTAGGCGTCGACGTGCAGGCTGCCCGGGATCGCCCACTCCGCCCGATCCGCGGTCGTGCGGACGTCGAGCACCGTCACCGGCTGCCCGCTGTCCAGCATGGATTGCAGGGTGTTGACGTCGATACCTTCCTTGACAACGGTTTGCAGCATGGTGCTCATCCGGCTATGTACCTCACCAGTGGCGGAGTACCAAGGACATTAAGCCACTTTGCGTGCGCGGGGTTTGACCGCGCGGATGTCGACGCCCTGCGTGCCGAACTCGGCGGCGCTGGAGGCGGACGGGGCATCCGAGAACGTGTCGTAGCGGCGAACGGAGAACTCGACCGCCGCGAAGCCGGCGGCTTCGATGAGGGAGCGAAGCTCTCCTTCCAGGAGAGCACCGGCAATTCAGCCGGTCCATAAGGAAATGTCCGCTTTTGCATCCTCCGGCACCGCCGAGGCGACGACGATGTCCGACAACTGCATCCGCCCGCCCGGTTTCAGCACCCGGTACGCCTCGGCGACTACGGTCGCCTTGTCGGGGCAGAGGTTGACGACGCCGTTGGAGATGACCAGATCGACCTCGGCATCGGCGACGGGGAGCGCTTCGAGGTACCCCTCGCGGAACTCGGCGTTGCCGAACCCGAGCAATTCGGCGTTGGCGCGGGCCTTGTCGAGCATCGCCGGCGTCATGTCGACGCCGATCGCGCGGCCCGCCGGGCCGACCATCGCCGCGGCCTGGAAGAGGTCGAAGCCGGCGCCGGCGCCGAGGTCGAGGACCGTCTCGCCGGGCGCCGGTTCGCCCCAGGCAAAGGGGTTGCCGACCCCGGCGAAACTCTCGACGACCGCATCGGGCAGGGCGGCAACGCGCTCCTCCGGATACCCGAGCCGCGCCGCCAGCAACCGGCCGGTGTGGAAGTGGAACCCCTTGAGTGGGCAGGCCGCGACCTCTGCGTATTCCTCCTGAATGGCCCAGCGGAGTTGGGCGATGTCGAGCAGCATTTCGGTTGCCAAGGTGTGCCTCCCGGTCATCAATTTGCGGCTAGACGAAGAGCGCGACGTCCGCGTCCGCGGCGTACTCGAGGAAATCGGCCGACCCGAGGCGCGGCTGCGCCCCATCGATGAAGTCGCCGCTACGGTAGCCGAAGACGTCGATCGTGAAGCCGCACGGGAAGAGCTTGACGCCGTTGGCGACGGCCTGGTCGAGCAGGTCCTCGATGGTCGGCACCCCGCGCTGCTTGAACTGGCGGCGCATCATCCAGGTGGCGAGTGGCGTCATGCCGGGGATCACGCCGAGCAGCGTCGGGGTCGGCATCGGCATCGCCGGGTTCCCCACGGGGGAGATCTGGAGACCCTTGCCCTTGTCCCTGTGGATCACGTTGAGCCCGTAGAAGGTGAAGAAGATGCCGACCTCCCATCCCTTCTTGGCGGCGTTGTTGGCCATCATCAGGGGTGGGTAGGCCCAATCGAGACTGCCCTTGCTGGCGACGATCGCCAGCTTGCGTTGCTTCGCCGGCGGTTCCGCAAGCAGCGCCCGGACGCGGGCGTCGATGCGGTCGTCGAGCTGGCGCGCGTGCGCAGGGTCGAGGTCGGGGATCGCGTCGAGCAGGGAAGCGGCCATCGGAATACTCCCGTACGCGTACCGGACACGCCGGCGCTAGAGCGTGTTATGGAC
The DNA here is from genome assembly GCA_036558305.1 of Thermomicrobiales bacterium. Taxonomy (GTDB): domain Bacteria; phylum Chloroflexota; class Chloroflexia; order Thermomicrobiales; family UBA6265; genus DATBFX01. Next base: position 31,631 of record DATBFX010000272.1, read on the forward strand.
TCGGCGGAGGGTGTAAGCTCAGGAAATGAGCACACCCCGCAAACCCTACCCGAGCGACGTGACCGATGACGAGTGGGCCTTCGTAGCCCCCTACCTGACCCTGATGGACGAGGACGCCCCGCA
>DATBFX010000273.1:0-8823 GCA_036558305.1 Thermomicrobiales bacterium
GGCCGGCGCGACGCCGTCGCTTGCGGAGAGGTGGCGCATCGACATCCCGTGGTGGTTCCGTCCGGCAAACACCGCGCAACCGCGGCGGGGTTAGGGCCGAGACCCATCCTCGCAACCGCCCGGCGGGCCGTCCATCCTCCCACGTGGTGCTTTTGTCACCTCTTTATCGGTCAATTGGTCGCGCCGTCGCGGGCACCGGCGAGTACTTCCCGATGCCGCCTGGGATGGTCGACCGGGTCAGAGCTGTGCCGCCGAGAGCCCAGTCTCTTGAGAGGCCAGCATTTGCCTGTTTAGCCCGCCGGCGCCACCGTCGCGGGCGGCACCGCACCGGCTGGTTGCCGACTGCTTACGCCGCGATACCCCAGGTAGACCAACGCCCCGGACCCGAGCCACCCCGCCAGGAACACGATGAGCCCGCCGATGAACGGCACCAGACCGACGATCTGGAAGATCAGCAACCCGATGATCGCCGCCAGGACGAGCCGGCCCCGCGCCGCCACCGGATCGGGCGTCCGCACGATTGCCAGGCCGAGCAGTGTCCCGGCGACGAGGTAGCCGAGGAACCAGAGCACCGGCATCAGGAACACCAACGTCACGATCCCCAGCGGAATGCCGATCACGGTGAACAAGGCGAGCACCGCCAAAATCGGCAACCCGATCCAAAGGATCAACGCCGTCAACAGACTCGGTCCGGGCCTCCCGGTCAAGACCGCCGCCGCGCCGACGAGCTGGCGCGCCCCGAAGACCGCGAAGAGGATCCCCGCCACGAGGATGACGATCGTGAAACTGAGCCAGAAGAGGAACGAGAAGATGAACGAGCCCCAGCCGAAGGAGACGTTGACCCATTGCGATCGCTCGTGGATGTCACCCGTCACCGTCGCGGCCGGATCGCGATTGAGATCGCTCCGGATCAGCGTCACGTCCTTGACGACCGCCGTCGGTCCGAGGTTGAGGGTGCCTCGCACCACAAAGACCTCCGAGTCCACCCGCCCGTTGACCGTCGCCGTGCCATCGACGACGACCAGCGCGTCGCGAACGGTCCCATCGATCGTGACGTCGTTGCGGACGCCGACCACCGTGTCGAGTTCCTCACCCTGCTGGATCGTGATCGGGCCGTTGACGCGCACCAACACGTCGTCGTCGTCGTTGCGGTCGGCGTTGCTCTGCGCGGCAACCGAGACCGGCCAGAACAGCAACGCGACCGAACCCAGGAGAAGGAGTCGCCGGATCATGGTGGGATCCTTTCCGCGTAGCGACCACGGGAAACCGCAACGGCCAGGTGCGATGATCCCGCCGCCTCCGCCGCCCGGGCATTCCCGGGCGGCCAAACGGCGCGTCACCATCCTAATCCGCCGCGTCAAGGAGTACACATCGCGATCGTGGCACGACTGAAGCGCCGCTCCTGGTCACATCCTGATGGACCGGTAGATGACCTCGATCAGCTCGTCGATGTCGAAGGGCTTGCGCAGATAGCCCACCGCTCCCATTCCGACCACGCCCGGCGCCGTGGAGGCCGTCGAGCAGACGATGACCGCCGCGCGCGGCTCGGGCTGTCCCCGGTACGCGGCCAGGAAGGCGTACCCATCCATCACCGGCATCCGCAGGTCGAGCAGGATCGCATCGGGCCGAACCGAATCGAGCGCCGCCAATGCCGCCGCCCCGTTCGGCGCCGTCGCAACCACGAATCCCTCGTCGACCAGCGCCGCCTCGACCGCGTGCCGGATCGCCGGCTCATCGTCTACGATCATCACGCGCACGAGTTTCGCCACCGTCGTCGACCGCTCCACCGCTCGTCACCCGCTGAAGCGGTCCGACTCCAGGTCCAATGAGAGCAGTTCAAACTCTACGCAAAACGCGTGCCAGGCGCCGCCGCACCCGGCCGCCCGCGCGGTGTACGTGCACCATGGCACAGGACTTGCATAGTCAACATTCGAAGGGGCGGGTGTCCAAAACCGGCCCGGTATCTTCACAAGTCGATCTGCTCGGGGCTGCCCCAACGGAGCGCTCTTCGGAGCGCACATCGTCGCGGTCCAACCCGGCTCCATCTGGGCCGCGACTCAGCCTCTGGAGCCACCAACTACCTCCGTATCCTCTTCCGGCCCTTGAGCAGGCCCGACGGGCGGGCGACCATCCGGTCGCCCGCCCGAACCGGACACATCGACTTGCCCGAATCCATCGTCGCCTCGTCTCAAACCATCGCGAAAAATGACTCCCAGGGTTGGCCAACGTCGCCCGGTGCGCGGGGCCTCTAGCCCCGCGCTTAACCGACCAAGCCGGCTGAAACCGTCTGCCGACGGGACCACCACGCGTTTTCAGCCCCATCGGGGGTTTGGTCGGTTCCGCGCGGTGGGTGCCCTTTGGTCATTCGCCCTGCGCACCAAGCGGCGTCCGACACCGTCTCATCGCGCCTTCTACAACCCGAACGCTTCGACGCGCTTCTGCAATTCTTCGAACTTCAACCCCAGCATCGCCGCCGCCGCGACGCGGTCGCCGCTGTTGAGGTTGAGGGCTTCCGTGACCGCCTGCCGCTCGACGTCCGCCATCAACTCCGTCAACCGCGTTCCCTCGCGCAATCGCTGACTGAGGTCGATGAAGCGGCGACTGTCGGCGCCCGTGAAATTGATCTGTGCCTCGGTGATCACCCCGGCCTGGGACAACACCACCGCCCGCTCGACCACGTTCTCGAGTTCGCGCACGTTTCCCGGCCAGTGGTACGTCCGAAGGAGGTCCATCGCCGCCTGGCTGATCCGCGCCGGTGGCGCCCCCGGTGCCGAGCGATGCTTGTGCAAGAAGTGCTCGACCAACAGTTGGATGTCGTCGCCCCGATCGCGCAGCGGCGGCAGATAGATCGCGATCACGTTCAGCCGATAGTAGAGGTCCTCGCGGAAACGGTTTTCCGAGATCTCGTGCGGCAGATTTTTGTTCGTCGCCGCGATCACCCGCGTGTCGATCTTGACCGTGATCGAACCGCCGACCCGCTCGAACTCCCGCTCCTGCAACACCCGCAACAGTTTCTTTTGCGTCCCCAGCGACATCTCGCCGATCTCGTCGAGGAAGATGGTCCCCTTGTTCGCCATCTCGAAGCGCCCCTTGCGCTGGGCGATGGCGCCGGTGAACGCCCCCTTCTCGTGGCCGAAGAGCTCGCTCTCCAGCAACGTCTCCGGCAGCGCCGCGCAATTCACCTTGATCAGCGGGCCGCGCGCGTAACCGGAGTTTTTGTGCAAAATCGTCGCGACCAGTTCCTTGCCGGTCCCCGTTTCGCCCGAGATCAGCACCGTGGCGTCGGACCGCGCCACCCGCCCGATCGTCTTGTAGACCTCCTGCATCGCTGGGCTGTTGCCGATCAGCACCTCCTCCGGGTCGCGTTCGCCGAGTCGCGTCGAGAGCGCCAGGACCTGGTCGTTCAGGTTCTGCCATTCGAAGTAGCGCTTGACGGTGATCGCGACGTCGTCGACGTCGAACGGTTTGGTGATGTAGTCGTAGGCGCCGTGCTGGATCGCGTCGATCGCGGTCTTCGACGACCCGTGCCCGGTAATCACGATCACCGGTAAGGGGTTGGCTTGTCCCCCACCCGCCTCCCGCAATACGTCGATCCCGGTCTTACCGCCCGGCATCATCACGTCCATCACGACCAGATCCGGCCGCTCGTCGGCGCCGGCCAGTGCCGTCTGCACCTCGACCCCGCTGCTCGCTTCGGCGACGTCGTATCCCTCGTCGACCAACAATTCGCGGAGAACGTTCCGCAGATCGGGGTCGTCGTCGGCGATCAAGACTCGTGGCATCGTTTGGAAACCCCTAGGTGCCTTTGGCACGGAGATAGTCGGCCGAAACGGATGTTCCGGTGTACCGAGACTCTACACCGACTGGCGCACCTCGACAACTTCGGCGCGCTCCGCTGGCACCGCCTGTGCGCTGTCGACAACCGCCGAACGCCAGGCTGTGGCGTCGGTACCGAACCGACCGTACGACGCGCGGAGGAGGACCCGGCGATGTGTCTCGATTGTGGATGCGGAAAACCAAACGACGACCACGGTGATCCCCGTCACATCACCATGAAGCAGGTCGAGGACGCCGCCAAGGCGTCGGGCATCCCCGCCCGCGAGGCGGTCCAAAACATCCAGAGCGGGTTCCAGCAAGCGCAAGGCGGTATGCAATCCGGATCGGACGCGATGAGCGCATCGAGCCAGCAAAGCTAGACGCCGAAGTTCGACAGGCGGCCGGGCGTGTAACCGTCCCGGCCCCTTTTCTTTTTGTCCTCCTTTTGGCTCCGGGCCGGCGCGCCTCCATTGCCATCCTCCCGTTCCCGTTACGCTTTTCCCCGCTCCGCACGGACCGGTGAGGAGCGACGACGGGTTGAGGGTGAGGGCCGGAGCTGATGGCTATGCAGGCGGATATCGCGCGCCGGATCGCGGATTCGGTCGAGCGGCGGCGTGACGAACTGTTCGAACTCGTGCGGGAGTTGGTCCGCGTTCCGAGCGTCACCGGCGACGAGGGCGCCGTTCAGGCATTCGTGGCGGAGCGGATGGGGGAGCTTGGGCTGGCGGTGGACGTTTGGGAGCCCGATGCGGCGGAGTTGGCCCCGTATGCCGAGCACGTGGGCGCGTTCGCGTCGCTGGCGGGGCGGCCGAACGTGGTCGGCAGGCTGCCTGGGGCCGGGAGGGGACGGTCGCTGATCCTCAACGCCCACATCGATACCGTCGAATCGGGTGACCCGGCGCGGTGGAGTCATCCGCCCTTTGCCGGCGAAATCGCCGGCGGCCGGCTCTACGGTCGGGGCGCGTGCGACATGAAGGCGGGTCTGGCGACGCACCTGGGCGCGCTGGCGGCGTTGGCGGATGCCGGTCTGCGACCGTCGGGCGAGGTGATCGTCCAGAGCGTCATCTCCGAGGAGGACGGCGGGGCGGGGACGCTGTCGGCGATCCTGCGCGGGTACCGGGCCGACGGAGCGATCATCACCGAACCGACGAACCTGACCGTGATCCCGGCCCAGGGCGGATCCCTCGTGTTCAGACTGCACGTGCCGGGGAGGGCGGCGCACGCCTGCGTCCGGGACGAGGGGGTCAGCGCGATCGAGAAGTTCGCGCTGCTGCACCGGGCATTGCTGGAATTCGAAGCGGTGCGCAACGCGGCGATCGATCACCCGCTCTACGCACACATCGCCAACAAGGTGCCGATCAACATCGGTGTGGTGCGCGGCGGCGGCTGGCCGTCGTCGGTGCCGGAATCGCTGATCGCCGAAGGGCGAGCGGGTCTCGTGCCCGGTGAGGACCTGGCGGCGTTTCGGCGGCAGTTCGTCGCGGTCGTCGAGCGAGCGGCGGACGAGGATGAATGGCTCAGGCAAGCGCGACCGCGGGTGGAGTGGTTCAGCGGTCAGTTCGCGCCGGCCGAGGTGCCGCAGGATTCGCCACTGGTGAACGAGGTGGCGCGGGCCCATCGCGCGGTCACGGGTCGGGCAGCCAGCCTCGATGCCGCCACCTACGGGGCGGACATGCGGCACTTCCTCATCTTCGGGGGGACCTCGTGCGTAATGTATGGTGCGGGCGATGTTCGGCTCGCGCATTTTACGGACGAGTCGGTGCCGCTGGAGGACGTCGTAACGGCGACCAAAACCGTGGCCGTGGCGATCGCGCGGTGGTGCGGCGTCGAGGAGGGCTAAGCCCGGAATACGGTCGCGAATGCTCGGGGGATTCGCACAGAAAATCTGTGCAAAACATGGGCAAAGTATTGCGTAGCACGCTATACTCATCGTCGGTATGGCGAGCGTCCCAACACCACACGTCCATCGGACTACGGCGCACCGAGTTCGCTCGGCGCTCGCCAGGCATCGCAGAAGGAGCACCCCATGAAATTCGCTGCGCGCGACGGTTCGGCCGCCCGCACCCTCGCCCACACGCCGGCGCAACCGGCGCAACGGCCGCCCGTGCCGGCGACCGGTTGGTTCGCGATGGGGGCGTCGCCGGCACCGAGCAGCCGGGTACCCACCGCGCAAACCCGGGCCCGGGGAGACGACGGCGGCGCGATGGCGGGCACCCGCCGCCGGACCGGTGCGACGACGACGGCGACCTACCTGCGCGGACAGCAGATCTTTGCACCCGGCGATGGCCAGGGTTTGGTCTACATCGTCCGCTCCGGTTGCGTCCGGCTCTACAAGACGTTGCCGGAAGGGCGATCCATCAACGTCGGTCTGCTCGGTCCGAACACCGTTTTCATGCAAGAGGAGACCGGGGATGGGATCGCCTCCGGTGCGATCGCCGAGGCGCTGGTCGATTCGACGCTCTCCGTCGTCGAGACGGACGAGTTGGCGACGATCATCGCCGAGTCGCCCGAGTTGGCGGCGGCGATCGTGACGGGGATGAGCCGGCGGATGACGGAGTTGCAGACGCTCGTCGAGCAGTTGCTGGTGCGCGACACCTCGATCCGCCTGGCGACGACGCTGGTGACGCTGGCGACGCGGTTCGGCCGGCCGACCGCCGACGGTCTGGTCGCGATCGCGTTGCCGCTGACGCACCAGGGGTTGGCGAGCATGATCGGGTCGAACCGGGTGACGGTGACGCGCAAACTCCTCGACTTGCAGGAGGGCGGTTACATCCGGTCGCTGGGCCGGAACGCGGTCGCCGTCGACGCCGATCGCCTCAGGCAGTACATTCACGCGGCAAGCGAGACCAAGGGGGAGGAGTAGGTCTCCGTCGATCGCGAGGAGCTGGTGACGGTGGACAGAGGTATCGACGGTGTTCAACCTGTCACTGGGCGCATCTTCATCGCCGGCGGTACCGGATTCGTCGGGACCAGTCTGCGGACCGCGCTGGCCGGCCGGCCGCTCCGTTTGCTCGTGCGCGACCGCGCAAAAGACGCCTCGCTTGCCTCGGCCGACGTCGAGGTGGTCGAGGGCGATGTCACGCGACCGGAGACGTTGAACGATGTGCTGACCGGTTGCGAGGCGGTGATCAGTCTGGCGGCGATCATCGAGGAGACCGGTGGGGCAACCTTCGATGCGGTCATCCGGCAAGGGAACGCCAACCTGATCGAAGCGGCCAAACGCGCCGGGGTCAAGCGTTACCTGTTGATGAGCGCGTTGGGGGTGCGGAACGATCCCGCCTTCCCCTACTTCGAAGCGAAGTGGCAGGCCGAGGCCGCGGTAAAGGCATCGGGTATCCCCTGGACGATCTTCCGGCCGTCGGTGATCTTCGGGCCGGGCGATGGGTTCATCAACGTGCTGGCCGATCTGGTCCGCAAGGCGCCGGTTATCCCCGTCGTCGGTTCGGGTCAGACGAAGTTCCAACCGATCGCCGTCGAGGACGTCGCCGCGGCTTACCTCAAGGCGCTCGACGATCCGGCGACGGTCGGCGAAACGTTCGAACTGGGCGGACCCGAGGTGCTGACGTACGAGCGATTGCTCGATCTGATCGGGCAGAAGGTGGGCAAGCGGCGGCGCAAGGTGCACGTGCCGGTGGGGCTGATGATGCCGGTCGTCAAGCTGGCGAAACCGCTGCCGAAGGCGCTGCGACCGCCCGTGACCGAGGAGCAGTTGAAGATGCTGGCGATCGACAACTGCACGAGCGACTCGGCGACGGCGCGGTTGATCGGCCGGGAGCCGTTGCGGTTGGCGGATGGGATCGACTATGTTCGCCGGTGAGATGTGGTTCGTGTGCTCGGCTGCTCAACCGGCCCTCACCCCCTGGCCCCCTCTCCCTTCCGAGGGCGAGGGGGAACCGCGCTGCATCTCTTCGGCGCCTCGCATGCCGCCACCCCCGTCGGGGGAACTCTCCCCTCCCCTACGTAGGCTCAGAGGGGTAGGTATCAGGCATGAACGGTCTCCAGCGGGGTCAGAAGGCGGGTGACGACGAGGTCCGGGGTGGGGTGGGGCCAGGCTCGGGGCGCCAGCCAGACCCGCCGCCAGAGCCGGCGCACCCGCAGCAACTGCCAGCGCAACTGGCCGATGCCACGGAGGAAGACGCTGACCGGGCGGACGTGGTCGGCCGGCGGGGTCGGGGCGGTGCGCAGGTTGGCCGGCGCCACCCCGGCCAGCTCGGCGTCCTCGGCCCGCGTCCCGTAGGCCAGGACTCAGAGGGTGGCCACCGCCAGCACCAACCAGTGCCGCGCCACCCGGTCGGGGTCGGTCCGCCGGGTCCGCTCCCAGCGCCAGCCGAGCCCCTTGAGCGCCCGGAAGCCGACCTCGATCCACATCCGCAGCCCGTACCAGAGCACCCCGACCGCGGCCGGGTCGCCGGCCGCCCAGCGGCGCCGGCTCCCGCTCCGGCCGCGGTCCTTCCCCACCGTGCCGTGGGCGGTGGGGGCGAGGCCGAGGTACCCCGGCGCCCGCATCCGCGCGCACCCGAAGGCCCGTGGCCCGCGCGGCGTCGGCCGGTTGCCCTTGACCGCCGGGACGTAGCCGGCCGCCTTCGCCAGGACCGTGGCGGCGATCGCCTTCGGGCAGCCCATCGCGGCGATCGCCACGGCGCACCCGGCGACCGCCGGCGCGCCGAGCAGGGCGGGGATGGCGGTGATCCCGGTGGACTTCCCGTCCGCCGCGGCCCGCCCCGGCGCGCGGCGGTTGGCGCGGTCGCGGCGGCGGCGCCGCGTCTTGCCGCCGCTGGCGGCGACCACCGCCGGCGGTGGCGGCGACCACCGCCGGCACCCGGCCGGGGAACGCCCCCCCCGAACGCCGCCGGGGCGAGGGCGGCAAAGACCCGGCCGGAGGCGTCGTGGCACGGGATGCCGGTGGGCCGGGCGAGGAAGGTGCGCCGCCAGGCCGCCTGGCTGCGGCCGAACCCGGCGGCGTCCACCCACGTGTCGGCCCCGCAGAGGACCGCGCAGGGGGCGATG
>DATBFX010000274.1:0-3145 GCA_036558305.1 Thermomicrobiales bacterium
CTCGATCGCGGCGCGCATCGCGGTGTCGACGACGATGCCGGGGCAGATCGCGTTGACGCGGATGCCGTGCGGGGCCATCTCGCGCGCCAGCGCCTGGGTCAGGCCGATGACCGCGAACTTGCTGGCGCTGTAGCCGGCGAAGAAGGCGTTGCCGGTCTTGCCGGCCCACGAGGCGAGATTGACGACCGAGCCCGAGCGCCGCGCGATCATGTGCGGCAGCACCGCTCGGCTGACGATGAAGACGCCCTCGACATTGACCCGCAGCATCGTCTGCAGCGCGTCGAGCGGCATTTCGAGCGCCGGCCCCATCCAGGCGACGCCGGCATTGTTGACGAGGAGGTCGATCCGCCCGAAGCGGGCGAGCGCGGCATCGACCGCGCGGCCGACCTCGTCCGGGGCTGTGACGTCGACCGCGGCCGCGAAGCCGCCGATCTCGTCGGCGACCCGTTGCGCCGCCGCGCCGTCGCGGTCGAGCACGGCTACCGCCATCCCCTCGCGCGCCAGCCGACGCGCGATCTCCCGGCCGATCCCACCGCCGGCGCCGGTGACCAGCCCGACCCGTCCGTGCAACCCGTACATCGAGAGCCTCCCTCTTCCTCGTCACCCGCCGGCGCCGTCCGATTGGACAATAAAGGAGCCGGATTGTAGAACTCGGAGACCACACCTCGGAGCAAGACGGATATGAGCGGCACGAAACTTTCCCGCGGGCACTGGTCTCGGCGCGGCTTCTTGCAGGGGAGTGCCGCGGTTGCGGCCGGCGTGTGGGGCCTGCCCCAGCCCCGCGGGCACACCGCCGATCTCCCCTACCAATTCGACGGGTCGAAGTTCCAGCTGGCCGCGCCCGAGCCCAATCCCAAATCGGGCGGCGTCCTGCGCTACGGGGTGACGATGCGCCCGCCGCATTTCGACATCCACCAATCCGGGACCATCAACAATCTCGGCTCCCAGGCTTGCATGTTCGACAATTTGATCCGCCGCGACCCGCGCGACAGCGGCAAGACGATCATCCCGGACCTCGCGCACAGCTGGGACATCGCCAAGGACGGCAAGACCTACACCTTCTTTCTGCGCCAAGGGGTGCAGTTCCACGACGGCGCCGAGCTGACTGCCGAGGACGTGAAGGCGACCTTCGACCGCATCTCGAAACCGCCGCAGGGGATCAACATCCCGCGCAGCATCCTGTTCAGGACCGTCAGCGAGATCAACGCCCGCGACAAATACACGGTCGAGTTCAAATTGTCCGAGCCGCGCCCACCGAACTTCATCATGTCGGCGATCGCCAGCGGCTGGAACGTCATCGTCCGCAAGAAGACACTGGAAGACAACAACTACAACCTGCGCAAGGTCGAGCTCTACCCCGGCACCGGCCCGTTCAAGAGCGTCAGGCGGGTCGAGAACGAGGTCTGGGTCATGGAGAAGAACCCCAATTATTGGAACAAGGGTCTCCCGTATCTCGACGGTATCGAGTTCTACCACGCGCTGCCGTTCTCGACCGAGCTCGGCTCGGCGATCCTGTCGGGCCGGGTCGACTACATCCGCATCACCGACCCGGTGACGGCGCGCAAGGCCAAGGCGACACCCGGCCTGTCCACCGCCTCCTTCAACCAAAGCGTGATCCAGGCCACCTGGGTCAATTCGAAGCGCAAGCCGTTCGACGACCCGCGCGTGCGCCGGGCGCTGCATCTGACGCTGGATCGGCCGGCCCTCGTCGATGTCGTCAAGGATGTCACGCCGATGCGGGTCGGCGGTTTCATCTATCCCTTCTCGGAGTTCGCCACGCCGACCGACGAGCTGGTCAAGCGGCTCGGCTACCAGACCGACCCGACCGCCTCGATCAAGGAAGCCCGCGCGCTGATGGCCGCGGCGGGCCACAAGGACGGGCTCAAGGGCCTCGATTTCCTGGTCCGCGACGTGGCGAGCTTCAAGCTCTGGTCGCAGGCGGTGCAGGCGATGCTGCAGGAGGGCCTCAACGTCCAGACCAATCTGCGCACGACGGTCGAGTCGGTCTGGTTCGACGACACCGTCAACGGCAACTACGACCTGGCGATCGGCGCGATCGTCTCGACCCTGCTCGACCCCTCCGATTATTTCAACGCCTGGTACCGCAAGGGCGGCCCACAGAACTATTCGTTCTGGGACAACGAGAAATTCAACGACCTGGTCGATCAGATCGACCGTGAGGTCGATCCCCAGAAGCGCCTGGCGCTGATCCGCCAGACCGAGGCGATCATGGAGGAGAACCCGCCGCTGCTACCGGTCGCCTGGGAAAAGATCAACGACGTCTGGTACGATTACGTCAAGGGTCACAACCCCTACGAATATTTCGGGGTCTACGACGTGGTGCGCGAGGACACGTTCTGGCTCGACAAGGCCTGATCGTGGTTTTCCCCGTCCCCCGGTTCAGGGAGAGGACGCAGATGAGGGAATGGCGCTGGCCGAGCTCGACGAATTCCTGACGCTCGCGGCGGCGCTCGCCGACGCGGCCGGGGCGGCGATCCGGCCCTATTTCCGCCGACCGATCGCGGTCGACGACAAGCCCGACCGCAGCCCGGTCACCGAGGCCGACCGCGCCGCCGAAGCGGCGATGCGGGCGCTGATCGAGGCGCGGTTTCCGGATCACGGCATCCTCGGCGAGGAGCTCGGGCGGGTGCGGGAGGACGCCGAATGCGTCTGGGTGCTCGACCCGATCGACGGCACCAAATCCTTCATCAGCGGGGTGCCGCTGTTCGGCACCTTGATCGCGCTGACCCGGCGCGGACGCCCGATCCTCGGTGTCATCGACCAACCGGTCTCGGGGGAGCGCTGGGTCGGCGCCGAGGGCCGGCCGACGACGCTCGACGGCACGGCGATCCGCTGCCGCGAATGCGCGGACCTCGCCGCGGCCACGCTCTTTGCGACGACGCCCGAGATGTTTCGGGGCGCCGACGCGGCGGCGTTCGCGCGGGTGTCGGCGGCGGCCAAGCTCACCCGCTATGGCGCCGATTGCTATGCGTCGGGCCTGCTTGCCGCCGGATTTGTCGATCTCGTCCTTGAAGCCAGCCTCCAGCCCTACGATTTCTGCGCGATCATCCCGATCGTCGAAGGGGCGGGGGGCGTGGCCACGGATTGGCGAGGAGCGGCGCTCGACCTCTTCTCGGACGGCCGC
>DATBFX010000275.1:0-2270 GCA_036558305.1 Thermomicrobiales bacterium
CCCCAGATCAACTCTCGCGTCGTGGTCGAGAGTTGCCGCTTGTAGAGGACGTCGCCGGCCAGCCAGTCGTACTCGTCCAGACCACGCTCCAGCGCCTCCTGCATCACCATCGCCCCGGTGACCAGTCCGGGCGAGATCAGGGTGTCGTCGAACCGGCGCAACCCCCAGTTGTAGGCGAGTACCCGCCCGTGCTCGATCAGACTGTAGTCACAGCCGACGGTGAGGTCGCCCGCCGTGACGCGGGCAAGGAGAACGCCGCCGCGTGGGAAGAGCCGGCGCACCAGGTCGCGGTGGAAACCACGGAAGCGCGTGCTGGCGAATTTCGCCGGTTGCCCGGCCCGCTCCCAGCGCGTCACGTGGAGACCGATCAGTTCGGCAAGGATGTCCTCGGCCTGGTCGAGGGTCTCGGCCCATTCGAGCCGGAGCGGACCGTGGGCCTGCTCCAGATGGCGCCGGCTGCGCCGGATCTTGTAGGCGGTACTGCCGCGTAGCGCCGCCAGCACGCTCCCGCCGTTTTCCCGGATCGCCCGCAGATCGGTGACGTGGCTGACCCGTCGCGACAATCGAAACCGCGGTTCGGCCGCAAGAATCGGCGCGGCGTCCTCCGGCGCGAACCCATTGAGCGACATTTCGTCGTAGCGCCCGCCGCCGGCCCGAATCGCCGCGAGCAACGCCGCCGCGAAGGCGGTGCGGTCGGCCGGAGCGACGAGCACCCGGTTGTACTCGACCCGAACCGTGTCGAGGTCGGGTTCGCCGGCGGTGCCGAGGTGGATCGTCCGCACCGGGATCGGACCCCGGTACTGGTCGACGCCGTGGGTGAGCAGGGCGATCCCGCGCGCTACCCCGCCCCGGCTACCGACCGCGAACCGGTGCGGAACCAGGTCACCAAAGTGGTCGAGCCAGGTCCCCACCCAATCCCACGACTCGGCCACCCCGGCCCCGTGCAGCGCCTCCAAACGCTGCCACGTCGCCGCGGCGGGGTCGCGCTCTGCTGCCGGCAGCAACTCCACCGCCAGACCGTCGACCGCGCACATCGGTCTCCGCCATGCGCGGGTCAGCGCACCCACGACCATCCCGTTCGCCTTCCCGCGGGTGAGCGTGCCGACCGGTTCGCTCTCCAACCTCCGTCCTTGTGATTATGCCAGCCATTTGCGGTGTCCGCTACCGACGCCACACGGACAAAACGCCTGCAAAAACGGCGGAGGCTCGGACCATGTCGGTCCGAGCCTCCGGCAACGTCGTCGCGAACCGTCCCGTCGTTCGGTGGTGCCTATTGCAGGTAGCCCGCCCACGCGTAACCCACCGTGCCGTTGTAGTTCACCTTGGTGAAGTCGCTGGTCCCGTCGTAGGCGACGACGATCACCTCGGAGTTCGCCGGCATCACCAGGATGACGTCGGCATCGAGGCTGGGCGACTCGCGGAGATTCAGGTTGGTCGTCGTCGTCTGGCTGTCGCCTTCGCCGGCCGGTTGACCGCCCTCTGTGGCGATGTAGTCGTCGTAGACCCAGCCGTCGATCCCGGCGTGCCAGACGTAGCGGAATCCGTTCACCACGACGTCACTAATGGCGATCTGTTCGCCATCATCCAGCACGTCGCGCACTCCGTAGTCGAAACCGGGTCCATCCCGGAAATTGACGCGGGACGTCGTCCTCCCGGTACCGGTGATCCACTCCTCGCCGCCCCCGCCGCCGCCGGTATCGGTCCCGGGATCGGCCAGGTAGTCCTCCGACGCCCATCCGTAGTTCTCGCCATCGTCCCAGGAGATGTGGACGAAGCCGTTTTGGTGCAGGTCGGGGTCGAGATCGGCCTGCACCTCCAGGCCCTCCGGCATCACGTAGAGCACTTCGTAGTTCGTTCCGGGCCCTTTGCGGAGGTTGAGATTCGTCGTCGTGACCTTCGCTTCGCAATTGCAGGCGTAGTTCTTGGCGCTCAGGGACGTCGCGCCGCCCCCCGGCGCTGCCCCGACCCGCGTTCCACCGACCAACGAACCGGCCAGCAGACCCAGACCCAGTGCCGCCGCAACAATCTTCGCGTTCAACATCTCATTCACTCCCATTTCCCTCGAACGCTACCGCAAGAGTGCCACTCGAAACACGATCCTCTTACCCTGCTCCTGAAACCCTTTCGTCACCTCCTCCGCAGCATGTCGATCATCGACCAGGCCGGCGTGCCCTTCCCGTTTCCTCTTCGGGAGGTTCGCTCCCGTCCAACGCCGTCATCCTATGGCGCCCCGGTCCGCCCGCCATCCGATAAAATCACGTATATCCGCA
>DATBFX010000276.1:0-10944 GCA_036558305.1 Thermomicrobiales bacterium
GCTCCTCGTCGCCGCCCTGGCGCGGATCGGGCGCCGCCTGGCCGCCGGCTGCACCGTCGACCAGCGCCGCGCGCACCCCAGCGCCTGCCAACTCCTGGCCGATCCGTCCCGCTGCTACGCTTAGCTTGATGCCCATGGGGCGCACCGCCGTGCGCCCCTACAATCTACGCCCCGTAATACTCCCGGTACCAGGCCACGAACCGCGCCAACCCCTCCTCGATCGACGTTCGCGGCCGGAACCCCACCGCCGCCTCCAGGTCGTCGACGTCGGCGTAGGTGGCGGGCACGTCGCCCGCTTGCAGATCGACGAAGCGCTTGATCGCTTCTTTGCCGATCTCGCGTTCCAAAATCTCGATGAAGCGCAGCAGTTCGACCGGCCGGTTGTTGCCGATGTTGTAGAGGCGGTAGGGCGCCGAGGATGTGCCGGGGTCCGGGCGGTCGCCGTGCCACGACGGGTTCGGTTGCGGGATGGTGTCGAGGCAGCGCACGACGCCCTCGGCGATGTCGTCGATGTAGGTGAAGTCCCGTTTCATCTTGCCGTGGTTGAAGACGTCGATCGGTTTCCCCTCGAAGATGGCCTTCGTGAACGAGTAGTAGGCCATCTCGGGCCGGCCCCAGGGACCGTAGACGGTAAAGAAGCGGAGTCCGGTCGTCGGCAGACGGTAGAGATGGCTGTAGCTGTGCGCCATCAACTCGTTCGCCTTCTTCGTCGCCGCGTAGAAACTGACCGGGTGATCGACGTTGTCGTGGACCGAGAAGGGCACCTTCGTGTTCGCCCCGTAGACCGAGCTGGACGAGGCAAAGACGAGGTGCCGCACCCCGTTGTGCCGGCACCCCTCCAGGACGTTGGCAAACCCGACGAGGTTGGAATCGACGTATGCCGCCGGATTCTTCAGCGAGTAGCGAACCCCGGCTTGCGCCGCCATGTGAACGACCGTCTCCGGCCGCTCCTGCGCGAAGAGTTGCGCCGTTCCGTCCCGATCCTTCAGGTCGAGCCGGTGGAAGCGAAACCCCGGCTCCCCGGTCAGCCGGGCGAGCCGCGCTTCCTTCAGCCGCGGGTCGTAATAGTCGTTGAGGTTGTCGAGCCCGATGACTTCGTCGCCCCGTGCCAGCAAGAGCTTGCCGACGTGGACGCCGACAAAGCCGGCCGCACCGGTCACAAGCACGCGGCTCATGACGTCGGTGCCGGATCGCCGAACCCGCCGGCGTAGGCGGCACCAACCGGTTCGCGCACGTACCCATCGCGCGCGTCGAGTTCCGGCAGCGCCACCGAGGCGCCCAAACCGATCCCGAAGTAGGTGATGCCCTCCTTCGCCATCCGGTCGGGGTCGTGGATGTTGCGGCCGTCGAAGACGACCGGTCGCTTGAGCGTCTTCTTGACCGTGTCCCAATCCGGGCTGCGGAAGGCGCGCCATTCGGTGCAGATGACCAACGCCTCCGCCCCGTCCAGCGCCTCCTCCTCTGCTTCGCAGAGTTGCAGGGCACCGGTGGCGACCTGCTCGGGGTAGTGGCGGCGTGCCTCGCCCATTGCCTCCGGATCGAAGGCGCGAACCCGCGCGCCGACCTCCCAGAGCGCCTCGATCAACGCCCGGCTCGGGGCATCGCGCATGTCGTCGGTGTTCGGTTTGAAGGAGAGGCCCCAGATCGCCAGCGTCTTGCCGGACAGCTTGCCGCCGAAGTGGCCCCAGATCTTCTGGAAGAGGACCCGCTTCTGGCGCTCGTTGACGTCTTCGACCGCGCGCAAGAGTTGGGCGTCGTAGCCGACGGCGTGCGCGACCCGTTCCAGCGACCGGACGTCCTTCGGGAAGCAACTGCCGCCGTAGCCGCATCCCGGGTAGATGAACGAGTAGCCGATCCGGGGATCGGAGCCGATGCCAATGCGGACGCTCTCGATGTCGACCCCGACCCGCTCGGCGATGTTCGCCAGCTCGTTCATGAAGCTGATCTTGGTCGCCAGCATCGCGTTCGCCGCGTACTTGGTGAATTCGCTGGAGCGGACGTCCATCACCATCAACCGGCTGTGGTTGCGGTTGAACGGCGCGTAGAGTTCGCGCATCGTCTCGATCGCCCGCGGGCTGTCGGAACCGACGACGATCCGATCCGGTTTCATGAAGTCGTCGATCGCCGCCCCTTCTTTGAGGAATTCGGGGTTGGAGACGACGTCGAACCGGACGTCGAGATCGCGCGCGTTGAGCGCGCGCCCAACGATCGCCCGGACCCGGTCCGACGTGCCGACCGGCACCGTCGACTTGGTGACGACGACCTTCGGCTCGGTCATCGCCTCGCCGATCGACCGCGCCACGGACTCGACCGCCCGCAGGTCCGAACTGCCGTCGGGGAGCGGCGGCGTGCCGACGCAGATGAAGAGGATCTCGCCGTGGGCGACGCCATCCCCGGCATCGGTCGTGAACTGCAACCGGCCGGTCCGCCGGTTGCGCCCGACCATCTCCGCCAACCCCGGTTCGTAGATCGGCACCTCACCGCCGGTGAGCCGATCGATCCGCTCCCGGTCGATGTCGACGCACACAACGTCGTTGCCGACGTCGGCGAAACAGGTGCCGGTCACGAGCCCGACGTAGCCGGTACCAAAAACGGTAACGTGCAACGGTCTCCCCCCACGCTAGGCGGCAAGGCGGCAAGGCGGCGAGGACGATTCGTTCTTTCCTTGCCGCCTTGCCGCCTCGCCGCCTCCGTTACGCGGCCCCCGCCAGCACCGCCGGTGCCATCGCCTCGACGGTGCGGGCCAGGCCCAGTTCGAAAGGTACCAGGATTTCGAAGCCGAGTGCCGTCGCGGCGGCGGAGACGTCGGCGGCCGAATGGCGGACGTCGCCGGCGCGGGCCGGGACGTAGACGGGTTCGACGGAGACGCCCATGTTCTCGATCAACGCGGCGAGGAGCCGGTTGAGCGAGACCGACCGGCCGGAGGCGACGTTGAAGACCCGGCCGGGGGCATCGGGCGACTGGGCGGCCAGGAGGTTGGCCTGGACCACGTCGGCGACGTAGACGAAGTCGCGCGTCTGCTCGCCGTCGCCGAAGACCACCGGCGGCTCGCCCGCCGCCAGCGCCGCCACGAAGCGGGGGACCACCGGGGCGTAGGCCGAATCGGGGTCCTGGCGCGGCCCGAAGACGTTGAAGTAGCGCAGCGCCACCGCCTCGACCCCGAACGCCTTGCCGTAGACCTGGCAGAGTTGCTCCCCCGCCAATTTCGAGGTGGCGTAGGGGGATTGCGGAGCGACCGGCGTCCGCTCGGTTTTCGGCAAACCGGGCCCGTCGCCGTAGATGGCGCAGGAGGAGGCGAAGACGACGCGGCGCACTCTCGCCTCGCGCGCCGCCTGCAAGACGTGGAGGGTGCCCATCACGTTGGCCTCGTAGCAGGCGGCGGGGTCGGTCATCGAACGCGGTACGGAGGGGTCGGCCCCCTGGTGGAAGACGACCTCGACCCCGGTCATCGCCTTGCGCACCGCCGCGGCGTCGCGCAGGTCGCCCTTGACCACCTCGGTCTGGAACCCCAGCGAGACCAGGTTCTCGACACGGCCGGTCGAGAAGTTGTCGAAGATCCGCACCGCCTCTCCTCGCTCGATCAAGCGAGCGGCGAGGTGCGACCCGATGAATCCCGCGCCCCCGGTGACCAAATACACGTTCGCTGCCCTCCAAGGTGAAAGGATAGAGTCGTCAGAACGGAGTCTCAAGTTTCAAGTCTCAGGTCCCAGATTCCAGGTCCTGAATCGCGCATCGCCAGAGCCGGGAATTGCGACCCGTGACGTGCGACTTGAGACCTGAGACTTGAAACTCGAGACCCGTCTAGTCCGCGACCATCGCCAACTGCCGGTCGAGCTGACCGACGGTGGCACGGAGACCCACCTCCAGGGGGGTGTCGGGCGAAAAGCCGACGAGACCGCGCAACTTGGCGGCGTTCGGTACCCGCCGCCGCATGTCGGCGAACCCCTTCGGGTAGACCGAGTGGTAGTCAATGTGGTCGATCGGCGAATCGCTGTGGGTCGCTGCAAGCACCATTTCGGCGAGTTGGCGGATCGTCACCTCGCGCTCGTTGCCGATGTTGACCGATTCCCCGTAGGCGGCCGGGGTCCGCATCAGCACCAGCACCGCCGCGACCGCGTCGTGGACGTAGGTGAAGCAGCGGGACTGCTCGCCGTCGCCGAAGATGGTGAGCGGTTCGGCGCGCAAGGCCTGGCCGATGAAGCGGGGGATCACCATCCCGTAGGAGCCGGTCTGCCGCGGTCCGTAGGTGTTGAAAAACCGCCCGATCACCACCGGCAACTCGTGCTCGCGCCAGTACGCCTGCGCGATGAACTCGTCGAGCGCTTTGCCGACGGCGTAGAGCCAGCGGGTGGTCTCCAACGGCCCCACGATCGTGTCGTCGCGCTCGGTCAACCCGCTCTTCTCGTTCTTGCCGTAGATCTCCGACGTCGAAGCGATGAACGTTTTGACCCGGAACCGGTGGGCGGCGGCCAGGACGGTCGCCGTGCCGTCGACGATCGTCGCGATCGAGTCGAGCGGTTCCTCCAGGACCTTCCGTACCCCGACCGCCGCCGCCAGGTGGTAGACCACGTCCGCGCCGCGCACCAGTCCGGCGACCGTCTTGGCGTCGAGCACCGACCCCTCGACAAACCGAAACCGCGGCGACGCGTCGAGATGCGCGATGTTGTCCCGCGAGCCGGTGCTGAGGTCGTCGAGCACGATCACCTGCTCGC
Organism: Thermomicrobiales bacterium; assembly: GCA_036558305.1. Lineage (GTDB taxonomy): Bacteria > Chloroflexota > Chloroflexia > Thermomicrobiales > UBA6265 > DATBFX01. Next base: position 4,713 of record DATBFX010000276.1, read on the forward strand.
CCTCCCGCACCAACCGCTCCGCCAGGTGCGACCCGATGAAACCGGCGCCGCCGGTGACGAGTGAAACCACGTTGAGCCTCCCTGTACGAGTCGTTAGTCGTTAGTCGTTAGTCGTCAGTCGTTAGAGAGACGGACACACGGTTCCGTATCGTTCTGACGACTAACGACTAACGACTGACGACTGTCTAAAGGCGAACCAGCGCCGCGTACCCGACCGCCGCGCCTTTGAAAGCGTTGCGGGTGTCGACGATGAGGCGGGCGTGGTGAGCGATGAAGCTGTAGTCGAACGCGCGGTGATTGGTGATCAGGAGGACACAGTCGGCGCGTTGCAAGCGATCGGCGGTCGGGGGTTGGTGGGTGTAGGCGACGCCGCCGGCGGTGATGGTTGGAACGTGGGGATCGGCGTAGGCGACGTGGGCGCCGGCGCGCGCGAGTTCGGCGATGACGTCGAGGGCGGGTGATTCGCGGGCGTCGTCGATGTCGGGTTTGTAGGCGACGCCGAGGACGAGGATGCGCGCGGCGGCGAGGGTGCGACCGTGGGCGGCGAGGGCTTCCTCGGTCCGCCTGACCACGTAGTGCGGTCGCTCGTGGTTGACCGCGCTCGCCAGATCGATGAAACGCGTCTGGACGTCGAGGGTCTTCATCTTCCAGGAGAGGTAGAGCGGATCGAGCGGGATGCAGTGACCGCCGACGCCGGGACCGGGGTAGAAGGGCATGAAACCGAACGGTTTCGTCGAGGCGGCGCCGATCACCTCCCAGACGTCGATCCCGAGCCGGTCGCAGATGACCGCCATCTCGTTGGCGAGGGCGATGTTGACCGAGCGGAAGGTGTTTTCCAGGAGCTTGACCATCTCGGCCGCTTCCGGCGTCGAGACGGAGACGACGCGCTCGATCGCCTGTCGATAAAAGAGCGCGGCCAATGAGGTCGATTCGGCGTCGATACCGCCGGTCACCTTCGGCGTGTTCGTGATCCCGTACTTCGGGTTGCCGGGGTCGACCCGCTCCGGCGAGAACGCCAGGAACACGTCGCGACCGACCGTGAGACCCGATCGCTCCAGCATCGGCAAAACGACGTCGCGGGTCGTGCCGGGATAGGTCGTGCTCTCGAGGATGACCAACTGGCCGCGCCGCAACGAGGCGGCAACCCGGTCGACCGCCGTGGTGACGTAGCGGAGATCCGGTTCGCCCGCGTCGGTCAGCGGCGTCGGCACGCAGATCACGACGACGTCGGCCGCAACGAGTTCGGCGGAGTCGCTCGTGGCCCGAAGCATCCCCGTCTCGACCAGCCACGCGATCTGGCTCGATGGGACGTCGCCGATGTGCGAGTGGCCCGCGTTGATCGCGGCGACCCGTTGCGGATCGACGTCGTAGCCCGTCACGTTGAACCGGGCTTCGGCGAAGGCGGTACCGAGCGGCAAGCCGACGTACCCGAGGCCGACGATCGCGACCCGCGCCCGGCGGCTCAGGATGTCTTCGCGGAGGGTCGACGCCAGCGACCGTACCAACCTCACCGCCGGCACCGCCGCTTCGTCTTTCAACAAGGGAGCAACCATCGAATCCTCCGCGGGTGCCGTTGTTCCACGCGCCGCGGGTCGGGAATTGGCGACGCGGCTAGTCCGAACGTCCTAGCCAGATGGTACGGGTGGGGTGAGAGGCGGGCCATCGCCCGGCGGTCATGGGGGGAGAAGGACGAAAGGCCCGAGGGGCGGCGGTCCGTTCCAGTCATGCGGTGTCGTGCCGACGTCCGCGCGGGGCTGAAGTCCCCGCGCTCACTCCGATAAGCCTGCCCAAGCAGGCTGGAAGGCAAGGTCTCCGTCAGCCTCCTTAAGGGGGCTTATGGAGGCTCAGCGCGGAGACTTCAGCCCGCGCGGCATCGGCACCCGCGTCCACGGCGAACTCGACGCCGCTACCGCCCGCGCATCCCGATCACGACACCGACCGTGCGTCGCAGGATCGTCAGGTCGAGGCCGAACGACGCGTGCTTGACGTAGAAGAGGTCGTATTCGACCTTCGACCGGGTGTCTTTGATCGAGCTGGTGTAGCGGTAGCAGACCTGGGCCCAGCCGGTGAGACCCGGTTTGACGGCGTGCCGCTTGTCGTAGCCGATCAGCGCCTCGGCCAATTGGACCGTGAACTCCGGGCGCTCCGGGCGGGGGCCGACGAAACTCATGTCGCCCTTGAGCACGTTCCAGAGTTGGGGCAACTCGTCGATCCGCGTCAACCGCATGTACCGACCGATCCGGGTCACGCGCGGGTCCCGCTCCACGGCCCACACCGCGCCGTTCCGCTCGGCGTCCTGCCGCATCGTCCGGAACTTGTAGATGCGGAAGACGCGACCGCCCAGACCGACGCGTTGCTGGCTGTAGAGCACCGGTCCGGCGGAATCGAGTTTGATCGCCAGGGCGATCAAGGGCAGCACCGGCAGGATCACCAATGCCAATCCGAACCCGAATGCCAGGTCCAACGCGCGCTTCGCGATCAGGTATCCCCGATCGAACGAGCGGACGGAACCCATGCCGTCCAGGAATCGATCCTGGGCGGCGAATTCGAGCGGGACGCGGCCGAGCAGATCCTCGATCTTCTCGGAACCGCTGCGGATCGCCGGCCGGCGCGATCGGGCGTCGACCAGGGAGGCCGGTTCGGCGTCGATCGCGCCGGCCAGGATCACCTCATCGCAGCGGAGGGCGCGTACCAGGTCGGCCGCCTCGGTCATCGACTGCGCCCGAACCACCTGGGTTGGCCGCTGCCGGCGACCGCCGCGGATTTCCAACGAACTGGCGATCACCAAGGCCATCGGGCTGCGACCGACGAGCACGACCGAGTCGGCGGCGACCGTGCCCTGCTGGACCACCCAGGCACCGACGATGGCGAAGGCGATCACGACGACGATCGCGACCAGCATCAACGCGCCGTCGAGCGAGACCGCGATCGCCGCCGCGGCCAACAGCGTCGGGATCACCAGCGCCAGCCGCATCAACTCCTGGCGGCGCGGTGAGGAGACAACGACGGGACCGACCTCGACCGGTCGATCGAGGGCCGCGTGAGACGTCATCATCAGTCGCTCTCCGAGCTCGTCCATAGGGACGCACGAATCCCTTCCATCACCGCACGGTCGGGCGACGGATCGTCTCGCCGGGATCGGTTGCGGACACGCCAAGAGACCGGCCCGTGTGATCGGCCGGTTTCACCACTCGCTCCCCACCGCCCAGGTGACCAGATACAGGCGGCGGTTCAACGCATCCTTAATGTTGGTGCCCACACAGGTTCGGGGCTCATTGATTAGGACTTAAGATACAGACGGTCATAGGCCGAGTCAACTGTTCGTACGACAGCCAGCCATAGCTATTCGTTCTTACTTGTTCGGTACGTTTGTACCGATGTTTCGTCTGGTGCCGGCCGCGCGAACTGCCGCATCGACCGTCGCGGGTACACTATTTGCGCAGAGTCCGGGGAGCGCGTGCCGGGTGCTCCGCCGGCGAATGACCTGGAGGTCTCAGGGCAGGAAGTCGGGCGTGCGATCCAACCAGCATCGCCATCGAGAGGGACGGGGCCGATGAGTGAGGGAGACCGACCGCGGGACGACGAGCGGCGGCGCAGCGGTCGCCGCCGTTGGCGGCGAGCAGGGGGACAGGGGGGGGCACCCGAAGGGTCCCGGACAGGCGGGGTGCCCTCTGGGCCAGCGGACAGAGGAGAGTCGTCGGTCGTCGGTCGTCAGTCGCCAGCCCCATCGGGGCGTGCCGCGGATCAAGTCCGCCGTGATCGTCGCGGCGAGGAGCGTGGTGGTCGGCGCCAAACCACTCGTTCCCAGCCGCCGGCGGAGCAGACAGCGACGACGCGCGGTACACGCGGCCGGCTGCGGGTGATCCCGCTCGGGGGGGTCGGCGAGGTCGGCAAGAACATGACGGTCGTCGAATACGAGAACGACCTGGTTCTCCTCGACTGTGGCGGCAAGTTCCCCGAAGAGGAGCAGCGCGGGATCGACCTGATCGTGCCCGATGTCACCTACGTGAAGGAACGCCGCGGCAATCTGCGCGCGATCCTGATCACCCACGGGCACGAGGACCACATCGGCGGTCTCCCGTACATCCTGCCGCTGCTCAAATCGCGGACGCCGATCCCGATCTACGGGTCGCCGCTGGCGCTCGGTTTCATCGAGGGGAAGCTGCTGGAGCACCGGTTGGAGAAGGCGGTCGATCTGCGGCGGATCGGCGGCGGCGAGCGGGTACCCCTCGGCAAACTGACGGCCGAGTTCATCCACGTCACCCACTCGATCCCCGACACCAACGCGATCGCCATCCACTCGCCGGTCGGCACGATCATCGACACGGCCGATTTCAAGTTCGACCCGACCCCCGTCATGGGCGATCCGACCGACGAGCGGCGGTTGCGCCGGCTCGGCGACGCCGGCGTGCTGGCGCTTTTTTCCGACACCGTCCGGGTCGAGAACGCCGGTAGCACCCCCTCGGAGCGGGTCGTCCTCGAAACGATCGACGAGGTCATTCGCACCGCGCGCGGTCAGGTGATCATCGCCACCTTCGCGTCAAACATCAGTCGCCTCTACATGGCGCTGCTGGCGGCGGAGCGACACAGGCGCAAGGTCGCCGTTGCCGGCCGCAGCATGGAACAGAACGCGCGGGTCGCCCTCGACCTCGGCTATCTCGATCCACCACCTGGCCTGCTGATTCCCCTCGACGAGGCGTTGCGCCTGCCGAAGGAACGCCGGGTGCTCGTCGTCACGGGGAGCCAGGGCGAGGCGGAAGCGGCCCTCGGACGCATCGCCTCGGCGGAGCATCCCAAAATCCGCGTCGCCGCCAACGACGTGGTCCTCGTCTCGGCAACGCCCGTCCCGGGCAACGAGGAGACCGTCACACGAACCATCGACAATCTCTTTCGCCGCGGTGTCGATGTCGTTTACAGTGCCGTCGAGCGCGGTGTCCACGTCTCTGGTCACGCCGGCCGCGACGAGTTGCGGCGGATGATCGACCTCGTCCGCCCGCGCTTCGCCATCCCCATCCACGGCGAGTTCCGGCACATGGTCCTCTACCGCGAGCTCTGCGCCGCCGCCGGCATCCCGTCGCAACGGGTGCTCTTGCCGGAGATCGGCGGCGTCATCGAGTTCACGCGGGACAGCGCCGCCCACCGCGGGCGCGTCCCATCCGGAACCCTCCTCGTCGACCGCCTCGGCGACCGCGGGGCGGGTCAGGCGATCCTGCGCGACCGCGAGCACCTCGCCGACGACGGCGTGGTGGTCGTGACGATCGTCGTCAATCGCGAATCGGGGGAATTGATCGCCGGACCCGACTTGGTCGCGAAGGGTTTGAAACCGGAGTTGAACGACGGCGCCCTCGCGGAGGCCGAACGCGAGCTGCGGCGGACGCTGGAGCGGCGTGGTCGGGGCGAACCGCAATACGGCCATCTCGTCAGCCGGACGAAAGAGGTCGTCAGCCGGACTCTCTACCGCCGCTCCAAGAGCCGTCCGATGATCCTGCCGGTGGTGACGGAACTGTAGGGGCCCGGCGTGCCGTGCCCCCTTGTTGGGCGCGAACGCCGTGCTTATGAGGCGGGCACGGCGTGCAGCGCCCCTACGGATGCGCTCGCCTCTTCGTCGTCGGGTTCGGGAAAACACGGCTCGGCCGCCGGTGCCAGCCACTCGTGCGCCCAGGCGCCGATGGCGTCCATTACCTGACCGAGGGCGCGGCCCTTGTCGGTCAGCGTGTATTCGATACGGACGGGGATCTCGGGGAAGACGGTGCGGACGACGAGGCCCTCGGCTTCGAGTTCTTTGAGGCGCTCGGAGAGGAGCCGGTCGCTGAGACCGGGGACCGCTTCCGTCAGGTCGCTGAAGCGCGTCTCGCCGCCGTAGAGGGCGTAGAGGATCGCACCGGACCAGCGACGGCCGATGAGCTCGACGGCGCGGTGATAGAGGGGACAGACGGCCGTGGGGCCGTGCTCGCTGTTCATGGATGATATCCTAACAGATCGTAAGCCACTTGACAAGCGTAATCTAATCGGTGTATAGTCGCTAACGCAGCGTAAGCAGTGGCGCTGAAGCCGGCGACCGGCGGGCGGTCCGGATCGGCGAGCTTGAGCGCACTTTCGCCCGAACGGCCGGGAAGGCGGCGGGCCGAAGGAGTAAGAAGCGATGGAAACCGGAACGAGCGCGGCGGTCGTCACCCACGCGACGCCGTCGACGGCGACGACCTGGGCGATCGATCCCGGTCACACGACCGTC